>NZ_JARSMD010000010.1:0-230157 GCF_035811335.1 Schinkia azotoformans | reverse complement strand
AAATACCCTTCTTTTTTCTGAGTTAAAACTTTATTATCAAAATTATCAAAGTAAACGCTACGAATCAGATACTTTCCATCGTGATCGGCATGGGGATCGATTTCCATCACATGTTTCAATTTACTGCTAAGCAGATAACAATCCATCTGAGTAATCTCATGTTTTAATTCATGTCGACCTTGGACACCATTTAAACTCATAGTTTTCATGCTGATAAGCCTCCTTTTTAACAGGTTGATCAACTCCTTGATTCACATTATTAGGGGCAAACCTTAAACAAACCTTAAAAGGACTTGGAAAAGCGGAAGCGCCTTGCTCATCGCCGTACAAACTGGAGGCGCTGGAGCTAGACAATGATGCACAATATTAAAAGAGGCCGCAGCATTGCGACCCCTACTTTGGGAATTTTACTATAAAGGTTGTTCCTTTTTGTTGATTTTTCAAAACTGAAATTGTTCCATGGTGTTTTTCAACAATCCATTGAGCAATGGATAATCCTAAACCAACACCACCAGTTTCTCTCGAGCGGGCTTTATCTTCTCGATAGAAGCGCTCAAAAATATTTTGGAGATTTTCTTCTTTTATGCCAATACCAGTATCAGTTACTTCAACAACAATCTGTTGATCTTCTATATAGGTTTTAACACCGATGCTATCATGTTCATTTGTGTATTTTAAGGCATTATCTAGCAAAATAACTAATAGCTGATGCAAGCGTTCTTTGTCTGCCTTTATGTTTATTTTACTGTTTAAACTTAACCAAAAATGTTTATCCTGTGACTCTGCGATTTCTATATAGGGCTCACTAACCTTTTGAACAAAATCATCAAATTGAAAGGACTCGAGAACTAACTGTGTTTCCGCTGAATCAGCCCTCGCTAACGTTAATAAATTTGAGGTGAGCTTAGATAAGCGTCTAGTTTCTGATAAGCTAAGTGCAATGCTTTCAAACTTATCGGCAATTTTTTCCTGCGGTGTCCTTAAGAGCAGCTCCAATTTATTTTGGATAACAGTTAATGGCGTTCGCAATTCGTGTGATGCATTTTCAACAAATTCAGCCTGTTTATTCCATGCAGCGATAATTGGTTGCATCATTTTTTTCGATAAGATGTAGCTGGCAGAAATGGAAAGGATAATAAAAATTAGCGAACAAATCATAATGAGTTTCCCAAAATTATGAATGATGGTTTGTTCAGCATCCGTGTTCATTAATAATTGTGTATAGGCAATATCATCATTATCATTACTATCTTCAAAGAGAAGATAACGAAAATGGTATTGCTCATTAATGGTGATATTTGTGATTGTATCCAAAACTTTTTCATCAAGTTTGAAATCTAGTAAATAATTTTCGTATAGCAATGTTCCAATTTCGCCTTGATTCACGATTTCTCCATCTTTATTCCAATGTAATACAATTATCCGAGGATTAGGTCTTTGTTTTTCTTTAGGAGCACCGTTTCGTTCAAATTCTTTATTGGGGGGATGGGGTTTTGTCTCCCAAAATAGATTTTCGGCAAGCATCTTATTTTTAAAGCCGATCAGTTCTTCGTCAGTTTTTGAAAATAATGTATTTTGTACTTGGCTAAAAATAATAATGCCGAAAATAGAAAAAATAATGGTAAAAGCAACTAGGTTTAAAACCATAAATTTTAGTTGTTGTTTTCTAAAAATCCTCCGTCTAGACATTTTCATCACCGTTTTCTGAAAGCATATAACCTAAGCCCCGAAAGGTTTTGATATATTGATCATAGCTCCAGCTTTTTAAATTTTTGCGCAAATTACTCGCGTATACCTCTACGACAGTTGTGGACGTATCTGATTCAAATCCCCAGATTCTATCAAATATTTGTTCTTTTGTAAGAATGGTATTTTTATTGTTAATAAGGTATTCTAGCAGGTCAAATTGCTTACCATTCAATTTTATAAGGTCTTCTCGAATGTGCACCGTTTTACTTTTAAGGTTCATTTTTAATTCTTTGAAGGTAAGGACGTTTTCTTTAAACTCTCCTCCAGCCCTTCTAACGATGGCCTCCAAGCGGAGTAGCAGCTCTTCGCGGTGAAACGGTTTTACTAAATAATCATCAGCACCAACCTTAAAGCCTTTTATTTTATCATCAATCCCACCTTTAGCTGTAAGCATTATGACCGGTGTCGAAATATTTTTGTTCCTTAAGTTTTGTAATACATCGTAGCCATTCATACTAGGCAGCATTATATCCAAGATAATTACGTCAAAAATATTTTGCTCGGCTAAAAACAACCCTTCCTCCCCGTCAAAAGCTTGTTCCGTTTCAAACAATTCTTGTGTGATTTCCTTTATTGTTTCAGAGATGAATTTGTCATCTTCGATAATTAATAGCTTCATCACAAGCTCCCCTTCTAAGTTTCCAAGTATCCATCATTCGATATGTTCGATTATAGGACGATTTGTCGTAATTGCAACTTATTTTCTATTTTAAGGTTTTGTTAAGGTTGATAATTTAATGTAAAACAAGCAAGCAGTGGAACAAGTACATAACCCAAATTATAAGTAAAAGGTGGATAAAACAATGAGGTTTACCATTAGAAAAAAATTAATGTTCAGTTATTTATTATTAATTTTTCTATTTGTTGCAAGTAATTTTATCGTAAATTCTAATTTGATAGCGGTTACGAATGACTCAAATCAAGAAATCATTGAATCTGTTCGGAGTTCTATTGATGATTTTACATATATTACGATTATTTTAGGCCTAACAATAGCCCTTGTAACCTCACATCTCATTAAGAAATCAATTAATGAATTTTCCATTGCCATTCATGCGATGGCAGAAGGGGATTTTACAGGTGATGATATCAAAATCAAGCAAAAGGACGAGTTTGGTGAACTTACTGAATCAGTAAACTATATGAAGAAAAACCTGAAGAATTTGATTTCCCAGGTAAATGAGACGGCTGAACAGGTTTCAACCATGTCAATTCAACTCTATGAAGGTGCAGAACAAACCAGTGTGGCCACGAAGGACATCGTTACCTCTATCCAAACTGTAACAGTAAATACGGAGGATCAATCAAGAAGGCTACAGGAATTAGTTTCACAATTTAAAGTTTAATTCACTAAGAAAAGGAGTTCAGTAAGATGACTAAGAAAACAAAATATTTTAAAGCTGCAGCAATTTTAGTGAGTACGTCACTCTTGTTTGCTTGCAGTAACAATTTAGATTCAGAGGCAGTTGAAGGTGCTCAAACTGAAAATGGGAGTTCTAGTGTTAGCGTTGTAAACGTTAGTGCTTTAATTAGTGAAAAGGTAAAGTATGATAAAGGCGACTTTTACAATGATTGGGAAAACGAAAATCCCATTCTAGTTAAATTGAATGGGACTGATGTTAGTTACGATTCAGCAACACCTGTGATTTATGATAATAATAGACTTACAATAAAAACAGGCGGCACTTATGTGATAAGCGGTGAATTGCTGGATGGGCAAATTGTGATTGATGCCGAAGATAAAAGTCCAGTTCGGCTCGTATTAAATGGGGCAAAGATTAACTGTAGCAATAGTTCAGCCATTTATGTAGCCAAGGCTGAAAAAACAGTGATCTCTTTACCGGAAGGCACAGAAAATTATCTTTCGGATGGACAACAATATGTTTTCGATGACTCATCAGAGGCTGAGCCTAATGCAGCACTGTTTAGTAAGGATGATCTTACTATTAATGGTACAGGAAAGTTAATTGTCCAAGGAAACTATAATAATGGAATTGCCAGCAAGGATGATTTGAAAATTACAGGCGGTGACCTTCACATAAAAGCTGTCGATGATGGGTTAATGGGCCGTGATTTACTTGCCGTCAAAGAAGGGAATATAGTGATTGAAGCAGGTGGCGATGGAATAAAGTCCACGAATGATAAAGATGCTTCTAAAGGAATAGTTGCGCTTGAAGGAGGTACATTTGACATAGCATCAGGTAATGATGGCATACAGGCGGAAACATCATTATGGATTGCGGATGGTTCTTACAAAATTAAGAGCGGCGGTGGAAGCCCAGAAGTGATAAATAATTCTGAAGAAAAAGCGAGGGGGCCATGGGGCGGCAGTGCTGTGCCTGTTAGCACGGAGGATACTGATTCAGAAAGTGCAAAAGGTTTAAAAGCAGGTACGGCAATTGCTGTAGGGGGTGGGTCCTTTACCATAGATTCTCTAGATGATGGTGTGCATAGTAATGATAGCATTGAGATAGGAAATGGTGACTTTATGATAGCAACCGGTGATGATGGTATTCATGCGGATTCATCGATTGTAACAACTGGTGGAAAAATAACAATTACAAAAAGCTATGAAGGGATAGAAAGCCAGCTCATCACGGTTAATGATGGTGAAATTCATGTAACAGCCAGTGATGATGGAATTAACATTGGCGGTGGTAATGATGGTTCAGGATTTGATGTGCCTCCACAGATTGAAGGGACAAGAGGGCCTGTTGGTGAAGCGAACAACGAGAATGCATCAAAAGCTAGCTCGAATAATGAAACAAAAACTGCTTCAGAGGAAAACAAGCTTACAATCAACGGTGGATATATCACAGTTAACGCAAATGGTGATGGACTTGATTCAAATGGATCAATAGCTATGACAGGTGGAACAGTTATTGTAAACGGACCGACATCTAATGGAAACGGACCTCTTGATTATGACAACAGTTTTGATATGAGTGGTGGATTTTTGATTGCAGTTGGAAGCTCAGGGATGGCTCAAGCAGTTTCCGAGGAGTCATCACAATACTCTTTATTAATGACCTATCCTGAAACACAGAAAGCAGGGGCGCTTGTTCATTTGGAGGACAGTAAAGGGGAGTCAATCGTAACGTTCGCACCTGAAAAAGACTATCAATCTGTTTTTATTAGTTCACCCAAACTAGAAAAAGGCTCTTCCTACACGCTATTCACCGGTGGGGCTTCAACTGGAAAAGATATTAATGGACTGTATAGCGATGGTGATTATCAAGGTGGAACAAAGGTTGTAGACTTTACCATTTCAGACTCTGTCACTTGGCTAAATGAAACAGGGATAACAACTGCCAGCAGTCATGGGCCTGGAGGATTCAATCCAGGTGGAGGTCAAAATCGACCAGGCGGATCAGGAGACAACCCGGGTGATATATTTAAGGATTTGGATGAAGCAACGATGGAAAAAGTAAGATCAATTATGGATCAAGAAAGAGCTGGTAGCATTACAAGAGAGGAAGCACAAGCTCAATTAACAGAACTAGGTGTGGAGTCCCCTAAAAGAGGGCCTAGACAATAAAAAACGATTAAGGGGAAGGTGCTTTTGCGTTATTGTTTAACCAAAAGCACCTTCCCCTTGCTTTAAGGATATTATTCTATAAAATTTACTGACATATTCGTGTTTCCAATCTTTTTCGAACATCTGAAACAACGGATTGCCAATACCTAGGCTCAGTTGTTACTGTTTTTTTGAATGATGCAAACATCGCTTTTTGTTTATCAGGAAAATCCGGAGCATCCTGTGGTGGCAATTCAGTTCTTTTTTCAGATACAAATTGTTGGACCTCCGGTGACCTTGGACCCCAAACAGCTTGTTCTTCACCCTTTTCATCAATAAAAATAAAGATTGGAATAGAGCGGGATGTCCCATTTGTTAAATATTGATCCATTAGCTCCAAATTTTCATCTCGAATAAGAAATCTCGTCTCGATTGAGGCAACTTCAGCCAGCCTTTGCAAAACAGGTACACAAAGTGCTGCATCTCCACACCAATCGGCAGTTAGAGTAATGATTCTAAGGTTCTTATTTTTTAACTCCGAAAAATACTGAACATCTTCGTGGTTTAGTTCTAATTCTTTATATACTCCCTCTAACTCAGGCCGATTTACTTGCATGTAATTCACGTATTCTGTAAAAGTCATTCCTTTTGAAAACCAATTGTTTAATGACATAAAAGACCCAATCCTCCTCGGAATTCCGGTTTTTCCCATCTTACCATATTATTATTAATTCCTAAATTTTTGTGCTCAAGGGAACACTTTTTGAAAATTTAGTGAAAGTGAAAAATTACCACCTTTATTTTACTAAAACTATATTGTGAAAATTCGATTAATTTAATATAATTTCACTAATACCTTCTTCTTTTTTATCTATGGGTTAGTTTCCAAATTGCACATTGTACGTAATGGTAGTCGTTATCGTTGAATATGTAGACACAAAACTTTAGAGACAAAACTGTATAAGTTAAGCAAGCCAGTATCGAATACTCCCGACGGAAGTTTTCAGAGGAGGAATGTAGGTTGGGTGTTTGTAAAGAATGTTCTTTAGAGATTAATGGTAACAGCAAGCAAGGAAGTAAGTTAACAAAATACCATAGATGAAAATTGGAGGAGAGAAGATGACAAAAAAGAAATTAAATAAGCGAGTTATTAAAATGATTAAGTCACATATGAAAGAGCAAGAACAAAAACAAGTAAATTGGCAAAAATCCGTATTACGTGAGGAAAACATAAGTTTCAAATAATTGTATTTGGAAAGCCCTTTCAAGGCAGATGAGTACAAGTTGATAAAGAAGAAGGTTGGACAGTTCACTCATTCTGGAGTGAACTGTTTATTTTTTTATTTATATAAAAAAGGTTGACGGTGGAAATAAATTACTCTATAATCCAAATTATCATAATTTTAAAAAATAAATAAATTTACTTATCAAGAGTGACGGAGGGAACAGGCCCGAAGAAGTCCGGCAACCACAAGCGATGCTTGTAAGGTGCTAAATCCTGCAGACAAAATTGTCTGAAAGATAAGGTTGAATGAGGCTACAAAACCCTTCTTCCTTATCGGATGAAGGTTTTTTTGATTTTGATTCAAATGAACAATTGAATAAAAGTAAATCTCTTATCAAGAGTGACGGAGGGAACAGGCCCGAAGAAGTTCGGCAACCACAAGCAATGCTTGTAAGGTGCTAAATCCTGCAGACAAGATCATGTCTGGAAGATAAGAGGAGGTGGCTCCTCTTCTTATGGAGAGGGGTTTTTCATTTTACAGAAAACCCCTCCCTTAGGCGTATAAATCTAAGTTTATACATCGAAATAGGAGGTAATAAAATGGCGAAAAAACATAATTGAAATAAAAATCTAACGACATAATCTTGCATCTAAAATATGACAAATGAAAAGAGGAAGAGAAAATGAAAAAACTAATTGGAATTATATTAAGCACATTATTATTGATTGGAGTTGTTGGTTGCTCAAGCAGTTCAAGTTCGTCAAATAATACCGGTGCTGAAGGTGAGAATAGTGGGGGAGAAGCCAAAAAGCCGAAAAAGATTGTTCTCGATTATGCTTACTATTCACCAACAAGCTTAGTACTTAAAGAATTCGGTTGGGTTGAAGAAGCATTCGCCCAAGATGATATAAAAATAGAGTTCGTATTAAGTCAAGGAAGTAATAAAGCACTGGAGTTTTTAAACAGTGGCAGCGCGGATTTTGGTTCGACAGCGGGTGCGGCAGCCTTAATGGCAAAAGCGAAAGGGGCTCCAATTGAATCCGTCTATATTTATTCAAAGCCTGAATGGACAGCATTAGTTACAGGTAAAGATTCAGCAATAAAATCTGTTGAAGAATTAAAAGGTAAAAAAGTAGCGGCAACAGTTGGTACAGATCCTTATATTTTCTTACTTCGTGCATTAGATGAGGTTGGGCTAACAGCAAAAGATATTGAAATCGTGGCTTTACAGCATAGTGACGGTGCTTCAGCGTTAGCAACGAATCAAGTGGATGCATGGGCAGGACTTGACCCACATATGGCAAGAGTTGAGGTTGAAACAAAGGCAAATCTGTTTTACCGAAATGTAGATTTCAATACGTACGGAGTTCTAAATGTTCGCAGCGAATTTGCAAAAGAATATCCAGAACAAGTGAAAAAGGTTATCGAAGTTTATGAGAAAGCAAGAAAATGGGCAATTGAAAATCCAGATGAATTAGCTGAAATCCTTGTAAAACATGCCCAAATTTCACCAGAGGTAGCGAAGAAGCAATTAGAGCGTAATGATTTCTCTGAACCAGTACCAGGAGAGAAGCAAATTGAAGCATTAAATGCTGCCGGAATAGTATTGCAAAAGGGAGACATTATCGATAAGAACACAGATGTATCAACGCTTGTTAATGAATTAATTAATCCTGAATTTGCGAAAGAGGTTATTAAGTAAAGGGTCCGACACCCACAAGAAAGGGGAATTCAATAAGATGGAAAGAAATAGTGCTTCAGTTGTTGGGAATATTGGAATAGGGAAGAAAACGAAAAAGTCCGTCCAACGATCAGGTAAACTGCAGCCCCTTATTTGGGGAAGTATCCTGCCGGTAATATTAATCATAGCTTGGGAGTTTTTAAGTAAGATCGGTGTTTTTCCAAAGCATTTATTACCTGCTCCGACGATTATTATTAGTAAGATTATTGAAATGGGACAGGATGGAACGCTTTGGGGCCATCTAGGTATAACGCTATACCGTATTTTCTTCGGATTTGTACTTGGCGTAGGGTTTGCAGTTGTCCTAGGAGCTATTGTTGGCTATTTGAAAAAAGCAGAGCTTTTACTTGATCCTATATTCCAGGCATTTCGTTCTATTCCATCGTTAGCATGGGTTCCTCTATTTATTTTATGGATGGGGATCGGGGAGCCATCTAAAATTGCGTTAATTGCAGTTGGGGTATTTTTCCCGGTTTATTTAAATATTGTTTCCGGGATTCAAGGTGTTGACCGCAAAATAATTGAGGTAGGGCGTATCTATAATTTTACAACCTATCAATTGATAAAAAGAATCATTTTACCTGCATCATTGCCATCATTCTTAGTTGGTATCCGCAGTGGTTTAGGATTAGGCTGGATGTTTGTCGTTGCCGCAGAATTAATGGGTGCAAGTAAAGGCATTGGATATTTATTAGTTTATGGACAAAATACGTATTCACCAGAGTTAATCATCGCTAGTATCGTCCTATTTGCAATAATGGGAAAACTAACAGATTCCCTTCTAAAAGGGCTCGAGGGAAAAGCACTGCACTGGCAAGACTCTTTTGTGAGGAATTGAGGGTGGAAAAATTATGTTAGCAATTGAGAATGTAACAAGAACGTTTGAAAATGGAGCAGGTTTTAAAAATATCGATTTGACAGTAAATGAAGGCGAGATTATTGGAATCCTTGGAACAAGCGGTTGTGGGAAAAGCACTTTGCTAAGGGTTTTGTCTGGTTTGGACCAAGGCTATAAAGGAACGATCAAAATTAATGATGAGGTTATCACTTCAGTTCACAAAAAAATTGGAATGGTGTTTCAGGAAGCAAGGCTAATGCCTTGGTTAACTGTTATTGAAAATGTTGGTTTTGGATTAAAAGTAAAGGATCAATCAGAACGGAAGAAAAAAGCGCAACAATTAATTCAATCCGTTGGGTTAACAGGTTTTGAAAATCAGTATCCAAAGGATCTATCAGGTGGTATGGCACAAAGGGTGGCAATTGCGAGGGCGCTTGTATCAGCTCCGGAAATATTGCTTTTAGATGAGCCCTTCAGTGCATTAGATGCTTTTACGAAAATGAAGCTGCAAGATTTATTGCTTTCAATTTGGAATGAATATAAATCTACATTTGTGTTAGTAACACATGATATTGATGAGGCATTATATCTTTGTGATCGGATTTTAATATTAAGAGGGCAGCCTGGCATTGTGTATGAAGAATTGAAAATTGAGGCGCCAAGACCAAGAGCCCGTGGAGATTTATTGCTTGCACAGCTAAAAGACAAAGTTTTAAGTCACTTGGACTTATCAAAACAAGAGTAAGGGGATTATAAAATTGATTACATCTTTAGTAAAATATCTAAATCCTGCCCGGGGAGACTATAATCTTTCTAATTATCAAAAGGTTCGTGAAGAGTTTTCTTGGGAGGAAGTGAAAAAGAATTTCTCCTGGTACAAAACGAACAAAGTCAATATGGCTTACGAGTGTATTGACCGTCATGTGGCGGATGGGTTCGGTGAAAAAATAGCCATTCATTATGTTAACGGGGAAGAAGAAATTAAATATACATTTAAAGAGGTTAAAGAGAAAACAGATCATTTGGCTACAGTTTTAAAGAAGCATGGGATTCACAAAGGTGATATTGTCTTCGTTTTTTTACCTAAACATCCTGATTGTTTAATAGCTACTTTGGCAGTGATTAAACTAGGTGCAATCGTAGGGCCACTATTTGAAGCTTTTATGGAGGAAGCAATCAAAGATAGAATTTCAGATTGTGAGGGAAGGTATCTCATTACCAACTTGGAATTAGGGATTCGTGTTCCAAGGGATGAACTGCCAACTTTAAAAAAGATTTTTTACACAGAAGATGTGGATCAATGCTTGAATGGAGAAATTTCATTAGTGGGGGAGTTAAGGAACACTGAAATAGATAACAACGTTTTGGAATGGGTCGATTTTGAACATGGTTTAAACATCCATTATACAAGTGGCTCAACAGGAAAACCGAAGGGGATCATCCATGCGCACCGGGCAATGATTCATCAATATTTAACCGGGAAATGGGTGCTCGATTTAAAAGAGGATGATGTGTATTGGTGCACGGCCCATCCAGGTTGGGTAACCGGAACTGTATACGGGATTTTTTCCCCATGGTTAAATAGAGCGACGATTGTCATTAATGGAGGACGCTTTGATGCGCATTCTTGGTATAAAGCGATTGAGCGAACTAAGACAACAGTTTGGTACAGTGCTCCAACAGCCTTTAGAATGTTAATGGCTGAGGGAAATGATCTTGTGTGTGAGTATGATCTTTCTTCATTGCGACATTTGCTGAGTGTTGGTGAGCCTTTGAATCCTGAAGTGATTTATTGGGGTCAGGAGGTATTAGGGAGAAGAATTCATGATACATGGTGGATGACTGAAACCGGTGCCCAGTTAATTGTGAATTTACCATCTGAAGTGATCAAGCCTGGTTCAATGGGGAGGGCTTTTCCTGGAATTGAAATTGCCGTGTTAGATGATGACGGCGAGCGCCTCCAGCCTGGTGAAGTTGGTCATTTGGCAGTAAAAGCGCCATGGCCAGGAATCATGAAGGAAGTATGGAGAAATAAAGAGAAATATGATTCCTATTTTAAATTTGATGGCTGGTATATATCCGGAGATTTAGCAACGATTGATGAAGATGGCTACATCTTTTTCCAAGGCCGCAGTGACGACATGATCAACTCATCAGGCGAAAGAATTGGCCCATTTGAAGTCGAAAGTAAATTGATCGAACATCCAGCTGTTGCTGAAGCGGGTGTCATTGGTAAGCCAGACCCACTTCGTGGTGAGATTGTAAAAGCATTTATTGTGCTGAGAAAAGGGTATGAAGCTAGCGCACATTTAATAGAAGAAATCCGTCTTTTTGTAAGACAAAAGCTTGCCGCCCATTCAGCTCCCCGCGAAATTGAAGTCTTAGATGAATTACCAAAAACAAAAATAAGCGGGAAAATCTTAAGAAGAGAGCTTAAACGATTAGAGCTGCAAAGATTAGGGGAATAAAATAGGAAGCAGGGGGTTCTCCTGCTTCCCGGGACAGAGGGACGGGTTCTCTGGTCCTTTTGTATATTTATTAGCTTAATATTTTATAAAGCTCATTAAGCTTCCTAATTTCATAGGTTGGCTTAATGGTTGTTTTATTCGGATTCTTTTCCGGGTTAAACCAACAGGAGTCGAGTCCCGCAAGTTCGGCTCCTTTTATATCAGAACCTAATGAATCACCAATAACTAAGCTTTGTTTTTCGGTGAATTTAGGAATCCGTGAAAAAACATAATCAAAGAATTCTTTCCTTGGCTTTTGATAACCGATATCATCCGAAACAAAAACATTCTTAAATAGAGGATGTAGCCCCGAAGCACGTAAACGTTTATCCTGAGTTTCGGACACTCCATTTGTGATAATATACAGATCAAATTCCTTCTCCAAGTCTTTAATCAATTCAAAGGCTCCATTAATTAGTTGGTACCCTTCCCTTAAGTAACTTCGAAATCTCTTTTCTAACAATATTCCATCGACTTCTTGACCGTATTCCCTAAAAAACTTCGAAAAGCGGGAATTCAGTAATTCATCCCGGCTGATCTCACCAGCCTCATAAGACCACCAAAGTCCTTTGTTGAATTTTTTGTAATGGGATTCTATTTCTGGCGTTAAGGTTAATTTCTGCTCCTTAAATAATTGACGCAATGCCGCACTTTCCGCAGCACCAAAGTCTAAGAGTGTATCATCAACATCGAATAATAGGGTTTTGTACCTTTTCAATATGCTCACCTCTGGATGGTTTCCTTTATGTTTTTACCTATTGTACTATCATTTGAAAAGAAATGGCTATATTATGACTTATTTTGATTTACAATGGATTAAACCTCAGAAGTTTCATACAATGAGGGGGGGATCTTCAACAAGTATTAATTGTTGCCCTAAAATCTTGGAGGAAAATTATATCAATGCAACTTATAATTACGTTTTTAATTCTGGGGATTACGATCGCCCTTTTCATGAGCAATCGAATTCGTGCTGATTTTGTTAGTTTGTTAGCTTTGTTAGCTCTTGTTTTGACAGGAATATTGGAACCAGCAGAGGCTTTGGCTGGATTTTCAAACTCAGTTGTTATCATGATTGCCGGTTTATTTGTTGTAGGAGCAGGTATTCTTCGTACAGGCCTTGCACAAAAGGCTGGTAATCTGCTTTTAGATTGGTCCGGTAACAGCGAGAAAAAATTATTTGTTTTACTATTATTAATAGTGATTTTTGTTGGGTCATTTATGAGTAATACCGGAACAGTTGCGATTATGCTGCCGGTTGTGATCAGCATTGCGATAAGTATTAAAAAAGATGTTTCAAAGTTTTTAATCCCACTTTCTTATGCAGCAAGCTTATCAGGGTTAATGACATTAATTGCTTCTCCACCCAATTTGATAATCAGCCAAACGTTGGTGGAGCATGGCTTTGAACGTTTGAAATTTTTTGATATAACCCCAATTGGGATTATTGCAGCGACAACAGGGATTATTTATCTTTTTTTAGTAAGAAATATATTGCTGCCGAATGGGCAAAACAAAAAGCAAACAGAAAACAATCAATTGTCCCCTAAGGATCTTATTCAAAACTATCATTTAGAAGGAATTTTACATCGAGTTCAAATTACGGAAGGATCTCCGATGGTAGATAAATTGTTGTCAGATTTAAAGATCCCGGCACAATATCAGCTATGTATTTTGAAAATTGATCGAAAAGCCGGAGAGGGCAGAAGTCTTTTGCCGATTACATATCAAGAGATGGCTGGGCCAGCAAGTGTAATCCATGCCAAGGACATTCTTTATATTCAAGGTTCTCGTGCGCAGGTTGAAAAATTAGTGAATGATTATCAACTCATATTAGAAACAGAAGAGCTTGAAAGTGATCATCTCGTATCTAGCCAACTTGGGGTTGCAGAGGTACTTTTAACTCCTTATTCAAAATTAATTAACAAAACGATTCGTGAAATTGACTTTCGGGAAAAATATAATTTAAATATTATCGGGATTAATCGCAAAGGTACATATATATTAAAAGAAATGTCGAATGTCCACCTTCGATTCGGTGATGCCCTTTTGGTGCAAGGATCGTGGGACGAAATTGACTTACTTTCTAAAGAAACAAAAGATGTTGTTGTTGTTGGTCAGCCGAAAGTGCATGCAAGTATGGCTTCCGCTAGTGGAAAAGCACCAATAGCCGGAATTATTCTACTTTTCATGGTCGTTTTAATGATTTTGGAAGTCTTTGCTCCAGTCATTTCAGTGTTAATTGGTGCCGTGTTAATGATCATTACTGGATGTTTGCGGAATATGGATGACGCCTATGGTCAATTAAACTGGGAAAGCATAGTCTTAATCGCTTGCATGCTTCCTTTAGCTACAGCATTAGAAAAAACAGGCGGAATGGTGTATCTGTCCGAAGGGATTATTCGTTTGCTCGGTGATTATGGACCGACTGGCGTATTGATTGGTATTTATTTAGTCACCATGGTGTTTGGGCAATTTATTAGCAATACGGCAACAGCTGTTTTGTTTGCTCCAATTGCGATGAATGCCGCAGTTGGTATCGGCGTTAGCCCGTATCCGTTTTTGATTGCAGTTGCGGTTGCAGCCAGTATGGCCTTCGCTACACCAGTTGCATCACCGACGAATGCGTTGGTCATGACAGCAGGTGGCTACAAATTCAGCGACTTTGTGAAAATCGGTATTCCAATGCAAATTGTCATGTTTATCGTAATGATGCTGGCAATTCCAATGATTTTTTCATTTTAAATAGAGGCTGACCTTAGGTCAGCCTCTTCCACTATGATTTTGAGCCAAAGAACCCGACCCTGTGTCCCGTTTTTGCTTTCTTCGATTATGTTGTAGTAAGACCCATTTAAGTATGGGTGGTACGGCGAAATAAATAAAAAACAATCTGAACAATTGATAGCCGGTTACCATAGATAGGTCTGCGTTCACCTCATGAGCAATGATGGCCATTTGTTCCATTCCACCAGGGGCTAGACTTAAGAAGGCTGTCGCGAGTGAAAATTGGTAGAAGTGCATAAATATAAAGCTAAGGGCAAAAGAAGCGCCAACCATTACCACCCCGTTTAGAAGGGCTAATGGAATGATTTTTGCTTTGTTTTGCAATTTTTCTGGTTTCAATAATAATCCAATATACCCGCCAATCATTAACTGGGAAAGATCTAATAATGAAGAAGGGGCTGCTGGCCCTCCAAAGCCCAAAACATTTAGGATTGCCGTGCCCAGAATAGGACCTACTAGATAGGCAGTTGGTAACTTAAGCTTTTTACCCATTTTGGCAAAAATGAAAGATAGGAACAAAAAGAAAACGAGTAATGTTACTGGAAATTCCTTAAGTGTCACTTCATTTAGAAGTGTTCCAGATGTTACTGGAATTTCTCCCATAGGAAATAAAGGGGAGAAAATAAGTAATGGAACAAAAATAACTATCATGAGCATTCTTGTAACCTGAAAGAAGGTGACTGTCGTTATATCAATCCCTTTCACCTCTTCCGCAAAAATAATCATTTGGGTAAGTCCACCAGGAATACTCCCGGTTAAAACGGTGGGGTAGTCCACCCCTGAAAGTCTAGAAACCAAGTAAGCACCAATGGCTGCGATGATGGTGATTGTCAAGGTTATTAGAAGCATGGAAGGAAGTTTGACAATCATTTGTAGGAGAGAGCTTTGGGTAAAGGATAAACCAATTGAATAACCAACTATGATTAATCCAGTATCTCTAATCCATCTTGGCCAAGTTAAAAATTGAACTGACCGGAAGCGAGATGTAATTAAAATAGCCGTCATCGAACCCAATAACCAAGGTATGGGCAATCCAAATAGGGTAAAGATGAACCCACCGATGCTTGCGATTACAAGTGTACCTAAGAATTGTATTGTTTTATGATTCGTCCGTAAACGCAATGTTGCCATTATAAAACCTTCTTTGTTGTAAGATACTTATATTATAAAATTATAATACAAGTAAGTGAATTGAACTACGAATAGGATTTCCCAATTCAATAGAAAATGGGCCGGAGAACCCGACCCTGTGTCCCAAAACCCCGACCTCTGTGTCCCGCTTATGAAGCCTTCGCCTCTAAATTCTCAACAACCTGAGGTTTTGCCCCGAATTTGTCTAATACTAACCCCGTAACAGTACCAACAAGAGCGGGAACAACCCATTCCATTCCGACAGAGGAAAGAGGAAGCATTTCTTTCATCGTTTGCAATGGTCCAAGATCAAGGCCGAATGCATTTAATCCCCCCATTACAGCAACAATTCCTGTAAATAACATCGCGCTGCCATAAACTTTTCTTTGGCTTCTATAGTAGCGGCTGAAGAAGGTTAATGTGATCAATACAATAGTCAACGGATAAGCCGTTACTAAGAATGGAACCGAAACTTTCAAGATTTGATTTAAGCCTAAATTTGATAATGTAAAACCAACCAATGTAACAACCAAAATAACTGTTTTATAATTGGCTTTCGGAATTAATTCTGAAAAATAATGGCCACATGCAGTAGTTAATCCAACAACTGTAGTAAAACAAGCAAGTGTAAAAATTAAGCCAAGTAACATCGTACCGTTTTGACCTAATAACAAAGTTGCAGCAGTAGAAAGAATTTCCGTCCCATTTTCAAATGTTCCTGTTCCAGCCATTCTTGCACCAATTACACCAAGACAAACATAGATCATTGATAGTAAGATTCCTGCAATTAAACTTGCTTTTAAAGTATAGTTTCTTAATTGTTTACTGTCTTTTACACCGCGTTTTTTGATTGCCGAAAGAATTACAATCCCAAAAGCTAGAGCAGCAAGGGCGTCCATCGTGTTATATCCTTCAAGAAATCCTGTGAAAAAGGCACCTGATGTATATTGCTCTGTTGGGTGTTGAAATGGCGAATCAAGCTTAACAAAGCCGACTACACATAATACAACCATTGCAAGAAGTAGAGTCGGGGTAATAAAACGACCCATATACTTTTCCATTTTAGTAGGATTTAAACTAACCATATAGACAAGTGCGAAAAATAATACAGAAAACAATAATAAAACTAATGTCTTATTCATTGATCCACCCATATAAGGGGCAAAACCCATTTCAAAAGCCACATTTGCATTTCTGGGGATTGCTAAGAAAGGTCCGATACATAAATAAACAGCAACTGTAAATACCGTACTAAAAACAGGATGTACCCGATTTCCTATTGTTTGTACACCGCCCTTTACTAATGAAATAGCTAAAAGAACGATGAAAGGAAGACCGACTCCTGTTACGATAAAACCTGCCATTGCCAACCAGTAGTTCACTCCCGAACTTGCACCAAGCACTGGTGGAAAAATTAGATTTCCAGCTCCAAAGAACATTGAAAATAGCATAAATCCGATAAATAAAGTATCCAGTTTTTTCATCATCAATCTCTCCTTTTGTTATTTTTAAAAAACAAAAAGACCCGTCCCAAAAATAGGGACGAGTCTATAGCTCGCGTTACCACCCTTATTCCGTATATATAAATATACGACACTCAGTCAACGTACCATCATACGTGTTCCATCGTAACGGCGGACAACCCGTCAAAGCTTACTGTTTTCAGCTTTGCATCTCAGAGATGATTTTCGGATAAAGCCTGAACGTCGATTTTCACCAAGCATCGACTCTCTGGGGAACGGGGATTTTATCTTACTCTTCTCGTCATTGATTTTCTTGTTTGATAGTATATTAGCAAAACTTTAAATTATTAGTCAATAGTTTTATTTAAATTTTTTCATTGGGACAGAGGGTCGGGAACTATGGCACGAATTGTAGATGAATGTCAAAATAATAAACCAAAGTGGTGTTAATAATAATGGAATTCGTGTATCCTTTGCAAAGAGCATAACTACTAAAATAAATGCAAATAAAGCTAAAACAACATAATTAATAAACGGTGTTAATGGAGCTTTAAAGGTTGATTTCGCTCTTAAATCTGGACGACGCTTCGTATAGCGTATATGTGAAATTAGAATAATGCTCCAAACCCAAATGAAACAGATGGCGCTGATCGTTGTAACGATCGTAAAAGCTTGCTCCGGTACAACCTTGCTCAATAGGGCACCGACGGAAAGAACAATCGCTGACGTAACTAAGGCATTGCTTGGAACATGATTCTTATTCAAAATCGTAAATTTGTGATGTGCCAATTTATTGGAACTCAAATTATATAAAATTCTGCTCGTTGAAAATAAACCACTATTGCACGCAGATGCAGCAGATGTCAACACGACAAAATTGATAATACCTGCAGCAACCGGGATACCAATCAATGAAAATACTTCTACGAAAGGGCTGCTTGATGCACTCAACTTATCCCAAGGATTAATACAGAGAATAACAAAAAGTGCTCCAACATAGAAAAGTAGAATCCGAACAGGGATTTTATTAATTGCGGATGGTATACTTTTTTGCGGATTAGCTGTTTCTGCAGCTGAAACGCCTACCAACTCCACGCCGACAAAAGCAAAGACTACCATTTGTAATGAAAATAAGAAACCCGTTACTCCGTGTGGGAACATCCCCCCGTGGCTCCAAAGATTTGTGACCGAAACAGTTCCAGTATTCGTTTGAAATCCTATAACTAATAGGACAATTCCAACAATAATCAAAGCAATGATGGTGATTACTTTAATGATCGCAAACCAAAACTCTAATTCTCCGAACAGCTTAACGGTTAATAAATTGAAACCTAATAAAATAACAAGACAGATAAGAGCAGGTACCCATTGTGGGATGTCAAACCAGTATTGCGTATAGACACCGACTGCAATAATATCCGCCATTGCGGTCATAATCCAGCAAAACCAGTAGGTCCAACCAGTTACAAAGCCCGCCCAAGGACTGATATAGTCGGTAGCAAAGTCAGTGAAAGACTTATAACCGGAATTAGATAAAAGCAACTCTCCCAGAGCCCTCATAACAAAAAACAATGCAATACCGACAAGTAAATAGGTGAAAATAATCGATGGACCAGCCAGTTGGATTGACTTTCCTGATCCTAAAAATAAACCTGTACCGATCGTGCCCCCAATTGCAATAAGCTGGACATGACGGTTTTTTAAATCACGTTTTAATTCCTTTGTAGCCAATTTTTACGCCCCCTGTAGATACTATTTTGATATTATTCACAAGGACATTAGGCAACAAAAAATGAGATTGGATACTTCCAATCTCATAGAATAGCAGAATAACAATTTTATTGTCGTTACTCTTCTGTTCTTTTGCCTGAGATTGTGAATCCTTCGGCGCTGTACTAGGTACAGTCTCTCCAGAAGCCGCTCCAACTATAGTGTTATCCATAGCTTTCATCGCAAACTAGTATTTAGTTTATATTGATATATTATATTTTAAAAATATAACAGAAATTTTAGCACTTATAGCTTATTTCGTCAATGCACGAATAAATAGATGTATCTTTTTGCCTTGAGTAAATTTTTTTGGTTTGAATTAGGTGCCTTTTCAATAATACTGTAAAACTAAGAGAAACATAGAATTATTTTATTGACATATATAAATTATTGATATTTCTTTTATTGATTAAAATATATTATTCTTATTTCAAGAGAATTATTGAAAGGAGCCCTTATATATATGGAAACAGAAGTTTTAGTAGTCGGTGGCGGAAACGCCGCTATGGCAGCTGCCCTGTCAGCCCGTGATCGCGGTGCAAAAGTGCTAGTGATTGAACGTGCTCCTCACTTTTACCGTGGAGGAAATAGCAGACTTACTCGCGACTATAGATGTATGCACTTGGAGGAAAGCGAGTATATGCAGGGCCAATATACGGAAGAGGAATTTATGGACGATTTAAAACGTGTGGCCGGAGGAGAAATAAATGAAAGTCTTGCTAGATTAATAGTAAGAAAATCGGCAGAGCTTCCTGATTGGTTAGAGAGTCAGGGTATTCGTTGGCAGCCAACACTTTCCGGAACACTTCATTTAGGTAGAACGAATATATTTCAGCTTGGCGGTGGGAAAGCCGTAATGAATTCTTATTATCAGACAGCCAAGAAAAAAGGTGTAGAAGTATTGTACGATGCCAAGCTTGAAGATGTGGTTATAGAAAATAATGAGTTCAAGGCTGCGAAGGTACTTATAGATAATAAAGTAGTGATAATCAAAGCAAAGGCGATTATTTTTGCGTGTGGTGGTTTTGAAGCAAATATTGAATGGCATAAGCGCTATTGGGGTGAAGCTGCTGATAATTTCATTATCCGTGGAACCCCATATAATACTGGTAATGTCCTTGAAATGCTATTAAATAAAGGGGCTGCCCAAGTGGGTGAAAAGGACGCATTCCACGCAGTAGCTGTTGATGGTAGAGCGCCTAAGTTTGATGGTGGTATCGTAACACGTCTTGATAGTGTACCGTTTGGAATTGTGGTTAACAAGAATGGTCAAAGATTCTATGATGAAGGGGAAGACTTCTGGCCAAAACGTTATGCAATTTGGGGTGGATTAATAGCTAGACAACCTGATCAAGTGGCCTACTCAATTATTGATAGCGAAGCCCGAATGAGATTCTTGCCTTCCGTTTGGAAACCTGTTGAAGCACCAACAATTAAGGAATTAGCTGGGAAGCTAGGCCTTAATCCGGAGGCTGTGGAGAAAACGGTGAAAGATTTTAATAACGCATGTCGTCCTGGAAACTTTAATCCTGCAGAATTAGACGATTGCAAAACAGAAGGTCTAACACCACAAAAGAGTCACTGGGCATTAAAAATTGAAAAGGGTCCGTTTTATGCTTATCCACTTAAAACGGGAATTACCTTCACATATCTTGCAGTGAAAGTGACCGAGGAAGCAAGAATGGTCATGGATGATGGAAGTGTTACTAAAAATATGTTTGCTTGCGGAGAAATTGCCGCCGGAAACGTACTGAGACGAGGCTATTTAGCCGGATTTGGACTTACAATGGGAGCTAGTATGGGAAGAATAGCAGGGGAGGTAGCAGCGAATGCAATCTAACGATTCTAAAGATTTAGATTTAGTGGAAGATGGAAAACGCCAAATGGAATTATGTAACGCTTGCCGCTATTGCGAAGGCTATTGTGCTGTATGGCAGGCTATCGAATGGCGTAGGGACTTCAGCGATACCGATATGACTTATCTGGCAAATTTATGTCATGATTGTCGGGATTGTTACTATGCATGTCCATTCACAACTCCTCACGAGTTTGGTATAAATCCGCCACAATTATTTGCAGGTTTACGTGAGGAAACTTATCGAAAATATGCTTGGCCTGGTAAATGGGCAAAGGCATTAGGGGATAGTGTTGCAGGATTTTGGGCAACTTTTGTTTTCGCAATAATATTTGTAATAGGTTTTGTTTTTGCGAATAGTGGATTTGATGGATTATTCCGCCCGCAAACTGGTGATGGTGCATTTTATGTATTTTTCCCAGAAAATTTAATGATTGGTGTATTTGTTGCATTAGGATTATGGATGGTTGCAGGATGGGGTATTGGAGCTAACAGATTTTGGAGTGATATACGATCTACCAAATCTGAAAAAGACAGAGTATTATTCAAGGATATTAAGAAGGCTACATTATATGCAGCAAGTCTCAAGTACTTAGATGGTGAGGGCGCGGGTTGTACTTATCCATCAGAAGAGCCGGCTAAGGCTCGCAGAACGTTCCATCATCTTGTAGGCTATGGATTCCTACTTGATTTAGCATCTACAACGCTAGCATCCTTTTATGCACACTTTTTACACATTCCAGCACCATATCCTTTATTACACCCTGTTGTAATATTAGGATCAGTTGGAGGAATTATGCTTATCATCGGTCTTTGTGGACTTCTTTATCTTAAATCAAAAAGTGATAAAGAAGTTAATGATGAAAAGGCTGTTAAGACAGGATCTGCTTTTACATGGGCATTGTTGCTTGTTGCGGTAACAGGAATGGTGCTATTAGCATTCCGTGAAACAGGTGCAATGACAATGTTATTAGCTATCCATTTAGGTAGTGTCGCTGCATTATTCTTCACAGCACCATATTCTAAATTCTCTCATTTTGTATATCGCTATTTATCCCTTGTTAATTTTGCACAAGAGGAACGTGTAGCGCATGAGGCAGAAGTAGCTCAAAAAGCGAAACCTGCTAAAAAACCTGTTGCTATCGCTGGGGGAATTGCAAGCAAGAATTAATAAATTAAGTGTTCCCAATCCTTTCCCCAAAGGATTTATTATAATAGAGTTTTTAGAAAAGAAGGAATCGTCATGATTCCTTCTTTTCTGCTTAATTCAATCGCAATAATCGCTTAAAAAGTCAATAAAAGCTTTAACATATGCTAATTGCAAGGTGTTTTCTCGATAGATAATCCAGGTTTTTCTTAACAGTGGTTTACCATCACTGGTTATTATAGGAGCCATATAAAGGGGTTCTTCCTCCTTCACACAAATACTTGGAAGAATTGCATATCCGAGACCGTTCAAAACCATTTGTTTACAGGTATCTATCCTATCCACCTCCATTGAAATTCTTGGTGGAACTTTATACTTTTCTTGCCACCAATTGTCAATAAGGCTTTTCAAAGACGGGTCTGTTTGATAATTGATTCTTGAAAGTGTAGGTAATTCGTCAAAGTCAATAGGATTTATCGATGCAATACAAATTTTTTCCTCGCGAAATAAAACCTTGTTTCCTTGCCAGTTATAATCACCACGAACAATTCCAAGATGCACTTCTTCTTTATGGAGCATTTGATTTATTTCAGAACTCCACCCGGTTTTTAAATTAATATCAACATTAGGGTATCGATAGAGAAAATTTTTCATAATGAAGGGCAATTCATAACGAGCGAACATCCCGGAAACACCAAGTCTTAATGTCCCTTTAATTGTATCTTCTAAATTTAGGATATACTCCTTTGCTTTCTGTAGTTGCATAAGCATTTCTTTTGAGTATTGAACAAGATACTCACCCTGAACTGTAAATTCTACGCCTTTTTGACCCCGAGAAATGATCGTAGCGTCAAATTCCTTTTCGAGTTGTTGAATCCTATATGTGAGGGATGGTTGAGAAGTGTACAGTCGTTGGGCTGCTTTTGTTATATTTCGTTCTTCATATAATGTCTGCAAAATATTCCAATCTTTTTCATCCAAAGCTTTTTCCTCCTTTCCAAAAAGTAAAGAATTATTTTATTAATTTAAAATGTAAAACAATATATGATATTTTTCAATAAAAATTTTTTATCGAATTATATAAAACAATGATATTTTATTTATTTATGAAATTTTAATAGGATAAAAGGAAGGTCATAATAAATAATCTTAGGAGGGAAAATATGTCTGAAAATTATTTATATGAAACAGATGTGATTGTTATCGGTGCCGGTAATGCAGGCATGTGTGCAGCATTGTCTGCAAAAGAAAATGGTGCGGATGTAATTGTATTAGAAAAAGCACCTAAAAAGGAACGAGGAGGAAACAGTGCATTTTCTGCTGGTACTATGCGCTTTGCTTATAACGGAATAGAGGATTTATTAAATGCAGTTCCAAATCTTACTAAAGAAGAGATGGCGAACTCAGACTTTGGAACCTATACGACAGAGCAATTCCTAGATGATATTACTAGGGTTACACAATCTCGCACAGAAATGAGTTTAGCTAACATACTAGTCCGTGAAAGCTTAAATGCAATGGTGTGGCTGCGTTCAAAAAAAATTAGATTTGTCCCGATTTATGGTCGACAGGCTTTTAAGGTAAATGGGAAATTTACGTTCTGGGGTGGATTAGCAATTGAGGTTGTTGGAGGAGGTCCTAAGTTAATAGAAACTCTTCATAAAACTGCTGAAGAAGAAGGGGTAAAAATTTTATACGATGCTGAAGCGACCTCAATATTACATAACGATGACACTATATGCGGAGTAGAACTAAAAATAAAGGGCAAGACAGTGAGGATAAAAAGTAAGGCAGTTGTCTTGGCTTCAGGTGGGTTTCAAGCAAATACCGAAATGAGAACACGTTACTTAGGTGCAGGCTGGGAGTTAGCAAAAGTTCGTGGAACCCGTTATAACACAGGTGAGGGAATCCAGATGGCCTTAGCAGTTGGAGCAAGATCCTACGGCCATTGGTCCGGATGTCATGCAGTTAGTTGGGATTATAGTGCGCCAGAGTTTGGTGACTTGGCAATAGGTGATGGTTTTCAAAAGCACAGTTATCCGTTTGGAATTATGGTTAATGCAACAGGGCAAAGATTTGTTGATGAGGGGGAAGATTTTCGAAACTACACTTATGCAAAGTATGGAAGGGTAATTTTGGAACAACCAGGACAATTTGCGTGGCAAATATTCGATCAAAAAGTTGTCCACTTATTAAGGGATGAATACCGGATTAAGCATGTGACTAAAGTTAAGGCTAAAACAATTGAAAAGCTAGCACAGAAATTAGACGGTGTTGATTCTGCAGAATTTTTGGAATATATAAAAAGATACAATGAGGCAGTTCGATTAGAGGTTCCATTCAACCCGAATATAAAGGACGGACGAGGAACAGTAGGGCTTGAGGTTCCTAAAACTAACTGGGCAAATACAATTGATGAAGGACCATTTGAAGCTTATAAGGTTACTAGTGGAATTACCTTTACGTACGGTGGGGTAAGAATTAACGAGAAAAGTGAAGTAATAAATACTTTTGAAAAACCAATTTCAGGATTATTTGCTGCGGGAGAACTTGTGGGTGGTCTTTTTTACTTTAATTATCCAGGTGGTTCTGGGCTAACAGCTGGCTCTGTCTTTGGTAGGATCGCAGGGGAAAATGCTGCGAAATTTGCAATTGCAAGAATGGAAGAAGTTACGGTTTAAACAAATTTAATAGTTTGTTTTTACTATAGCGAATGATGTTATATTAAGAAAATTTTTTATTTACTTATATATTTTTAAACTTTATCATATTAGATATATATTTTGTTTAAATATCTACCTTTACCATACTAATATAGCTAGCGAAAATATTTTTTAACTATTATAACTATACAGAAAAATTGAATCATTAAAAATTTTTATGGTAACAGATAAACAACTAGTATTTTTGTTATGGTACAAGCGGTGATAAAATCAGTTTTGTAGTAAGTTAATTTAAAAGATTTGCAATTTTAAGTAAAGGGGAGAAAAAAGTTGAGAGGAATTGAAAGGGGTTTCACCAAGAATAAAAAACTAATGAATATAGCGAAAATGTCGCTACTTTCATTAGCACTGCTATTTCCGTTAGCTGGTTGCGGAGGTAATGAAGCAAGTTCTACAGAAGCTGCTAAAGGAGATTCGGATGCAGGTTATCAAAAACTATCAATTAAATTGTCACACGTTGCATCAGATAATACTCCTAAGGGATTAGCGGCTCTTAAATTCAAAGAATTAGTTGAATCAGAAAGTGGCGGTAATATCGAAGTTAAGGTTTATCCTTCCGGTCAGTTATACGGTGACAATGATGAGATTGAAGCAGTTCAAGCGAATAACGTTCAGATCATCATACCTTCAGCTGCTAAGTTAAGTGGTTTCGAGGAAACATTTGAGATTTTTGACCTACCATTTATGTTCAAAAACGAAGAACACCTTCGTGCCTTTGAAGATGGTGAAGGTGGACAAGAGCTATTAGCTACACTAGACGAGTATGGTATGAAAGGTCTTTCATTCTGGCCTAATGGTTTCAAACATATTACAAATAATAAAGTAGCTGTTGATGATCCAAGCGATGTTAAAGGATTAAAAGTCCGTACACATGGTGGACAAATCATCAATGAAGTGTATGAGACAATGGGAGCTTCTTCAACAAAGATTGCATTCAATGAAACATATCAAGCGCTTCAATTAGGAACAATTGATGGTCAAGAAAATAGCATTGTTAATATTGAAACTCAAAAATATGGTGAAGTCCAAAACCATTTGACACTTACAAGTCATGCTAGATCTGAATACGCTGTTGTTACAAATAAACAATGGTGGGATGGACTTGAGCCAAAAACACAAGAGTTATTAACAAAGGCAATGAAAGAGGCTACTAATGAAGGTAGAAATCAAGTAGAAAAGCTTGAAACTGAAGCAATTGAAAAAATTAAAAGTGAAGGCAAAATGGCAATAGTTGAATTAACAGATGAACAAAAAGAAGCATTTAAACAAGCTATTCAACCTGTTTTTGATAAGTGGGCACAAAAAATGAACCAAGATATTATTAACAAAGCTATTGAAGCTGGAAATTAAGAAAGAGAGTTTACCTCTCTTTTTTAATAAATTAAAAGGTTTTCTGGAAGGTGGTTAGGGTATGAATGCTATAAAAAAAGTCTATTCATTTTTAGAGGATTTCTCCTCCGGGATTTTCTTTATTACTGGTCTTTTGTTAATGTTTTATGAAGTACTAATGCGCTACGTCTTTAATTCTCCAACGACGTGGATAAACGAGACTGCTAGTATAATAGTAGTCTGGGGAATTCTGTTAGGTTTATCTATCGGACTTCGTGATAATCATCATATTAGTGTTGATATTTTTTATGCAATACTCCCAAAAAAAATGCAAAAGTTCGTTGATATTTTCGCTAATCTTGTCGGAATTAGCTTCTGTATATTCTTTATCTATAATGGAATTGTTTTAGTCAATCATACTTTTGCAAGTGGCCAAGTGACAATGGATACGAGGATGCCATTTTGGATTTATTATCTAGTTATTCCTATCTCAGGACTAACATTTTTGATTCGTTTTATTGAAAGGATAGTAAATATAATTAAAAATAATGACGGGGGGCAACTAGATGGCAACCATTCTGCTTTTTAGTTCATTTGCAATTTTACTACTTCTCAGAGTCCCGATAGCTGTTTCATTAATAGCTGCAACAACATTTGTGTTTTGGATGGATGGAAGTTTTAGTATGTGGACAATTCCACAAAAAATCTTTACAAGTATGAACTCTGTTACATTAATGGCGATCCCGGGCTTCGTCCTAGCTGGAACAATTATTGCCAAAGGTGGGATTGCTAAATATTTAATTGAATGTTTAAGATCTTGGATTGGCCACGTATCTGGTGGTTTATCTGTAGTAACGATTGTGGCTTGTATGTTCTTCGCTGCGATTAGTGGTTCAAGCCCTGCGACAGCAGCTGCGATTGGATCTATTATGATTCCAGCTATGGTAAATGCAGGATATAGCAAGAGATATGCAATGGGGTTGGTTGCGTCAGCAGGTACACTGGGTATCCTAATTCCCCCTAGCATCCCTTTAATCGTATACGGAGTTGTAACAGAACAATCCATTGGAGCGTTATTCATGGCTGGTGTAATTCCAGGAATTGGATTAACAATATGTCTTATTATCTACGCAATAATCTACGCTCGTATTAAAGGCTATGGGAAATTAGAAAAAGCGAGCTGGTCCGAAAGAATTTCAAGCTCGAAGAAAGCTATATGGGGTGCATTTTTACCTGTATTAATATTAGGATGTATATACTCCGGTGCAACAACACCGACTGAAGCATCGATCGTATCTTCTGTATATGCCGTCATTATTTCATTATTTGTATATAAAGAAAGATCACTTCAAAAATGGAAAGAAATCCTTAATGAGAGTATTGGCATCACAGCAATGATAATGCTAATTATCGCAGGAGCAATGACGTTCTCATTGTTCATGACACAAGAACAAATTCCTCAAGCACTTGCTGCTAAAATGATGGCTATGGAATCACTTGATGTCGTTCTATTCTTTGTACTAACAGCAATTTTATTCTTTATTTTGGGTATGTTCTTAGAATCATCGTCTATTATGCTTATAACCTTGCCATTGTTGTTACCAATCATGATAACATTGGGCATCAACCCAATTCATTTTGCGATTGTCATGATTATAAATATGGAGATTGCACAAATTACTCCTCCGGTTGGTTTGAATTTATTCGTAATTGGCGGTATTGCTAAATCTAAATTAGATGAGGTATTTAAGGGAGCCTTTCCATTTATTATAGTTATGATCATCTATATGATCATAGTTATGGCATTTCCGGAACTCTCGCTTTGGTTACCAAACAGGTCAGTATAATTTAGCGTGATTGAGCAATAAGAAAGTGGAAAAACATCCACTTTCTTATTTTATTCTAAAAACTGAGGGGGATTACTTATGGCAAACTATAAAATTGGGGTTCTGAATGGTGATGGAATAGGACAGGAAATTACAAAGGCGACTGTCGAAGTAGTAAAGGCAGCAACAAAACTGGTAGGTTCTACACAATTTGAATTTATACAATTACCTATGGGATGGGAAGCAATTGAAAAATATGGTGAACCAATGCCGCAAATTGTTAAAGATACATTAGCGGAGACGCATGGATGGATCTTGGGTCCACACGATTCTTCATCATATCCAAAAGAACACAAGTTAAAACGTAATCCGAGTGGAGAACTACGACATTATTTTGATTTGTATGCGAATGTTCGTCCAGCAAAAACAATCACAGGGATAAATGGGGTTGTCAAGGAAGCGGACTTGGTTATTTTCCGCGAGAATACAGAAGGTTACTACCCAGATAGAAATATGTTCGTAGGTGAAGGAGAATGGAAGATAACGCCTGATGTTGTTATTTCAGCGGGTGTATTTACTAGAAAGGCTATTGAAAGAATAGCACATTCTGCTTTTCAAATGGCAGAAAAAAGGCGGAAAAAGGTAACGATTGTTCATAAAGCGAATGTCATCAAATTAGGCTCAGGTCTATTCTTAGATGTTTGTCGTGAGGTGGCTCAGAATTATCCAGATGTCAAAATAGATGATTACCATATAGATGCGATGACTGCTCATTTAGTGCGGCGGGCAAAGGATTTTGATGTAATTGTAACAGAGAATATGTTTGGGGATATTTTATCTGACTTAGCCGGAGAACTAGTTGGTAGTTTAGGGCTTGCGCCATCAATCAATAATAATGAAAATATGGCAATGGCTCAAGCAGCACACGGCTCGGCACCGGATATTGCAGGGAAAAATATCGCAAATCCAATGGGAATCATGTTATCAACGGTTATGTTATTAGATTGGTTAAGTAGTAGACATGAAGAACCGCGGCTTTCTGAAATTTCGCACATGGTTGAGAGTGGAATATTGAATGTTATTAATGATGGAATCAAAACAAAGGATTTGGGTGGTTCCGCGTCTACTACGGAGTTTACTGAGGCTATAATTGAGAGAATTCAACTCAAAGATAGGTTTGAAAGATAGTTTTGAAAAGCTAAAGGTGATTAGACATAGTTTTTAAGGTTGTTTTAATTATTACTGCTTTCTCTAATTAGTTGAGGGGATGAATATGATCTTACGAATTGTACTGATTATGATATTTGGATATATGACGATTATTAACCTTACAAGACCAGTAGTCACATTATTTGCAACAGAATTGGGTGCTTCTGTTTTTGAAATCGGCATCTTAACAGCCGCTTTTGCCTTTTTTCCACTCATCTTTGCGATTCATGTTGGGAAAATTGCTGATAAAATTGGAGATCGGCTGCCGGTTTTATTAGGATTTATTGGTTTAACAATCTCGATGGCTATTCCTTATTTTTTTCATACGATGTGGGCTTTATATTTAAGTCAAATTATTGTTGGAATAGCCAATATATTTTTAGTAGTATCCTTGCAAAATGTTCTAGGGAATGCATCAACTCTCGAAAATCGTGATAGTTATTTCAGTTGGTTCGGAATGGCGACAGCTTTAGGCGTACTAGTAGGACCTATTATTGGAGGTTATATTTCAGAGCATTTTTCATATGCCGATGCTTTTCTAGTTTCGGTATTTATTAGTATTTTTACGATGTTATTTTCTTTTAAAATACCAGTTATTATAAAAGAAAATAACACTGTAAAAGCTGGACTCTTGTCCTCCATTGGCCTCTTAAAAATGCCTTTATTACGAAGCGCATTATTTTCAAGTGCTTTAGTCCTATACTCAAGAGATATTTTTGTAGCATATTTTCCTTTATATGCAAAACAATACGATATTTCAGACTCTACAATTGGATGGATCATAGCTGTACAAGGGTTAGCCATGTTATTTATTCGATTTGCCCTGCCCAAAATTACATCCTTATTAGGAAGAGATAAAGTATTAAGCATTTCGATTATCGTTGCTGGAATCGCCTTTTCTCTAATGCCCTTTACAGGCAATATACTATTGCTAGGCTTTTACAGCTGTTTGATGGGCTTTGGTTTAGGCTGCGGTCAGCCTCTGTCGATGTCGACCACCTACAGCGCATCACCGAAAACCAGAACCGGTGAAGTACTTGGCCTAAGGGTTTCTACAAACCGTCTTTCTCAACTGATAGCTCCTCTCTTTTTTGGTCTCATCGGTACTTGGATGGGGGTAATATCTGTATTTTTAATTAGTGGAATATTTTTATTCGGTGGAACATATTTTCTTGGATTAAAAGATTTTAGTGAAGAACAATAATAAAAATTGACCAGGGGTCTCATTGGGGGCTCCCTGGTCAATTTTCCATTACTATGCCGAAATTTGGGTATGTGAATTCTTCTTTAAATCCCAGTAATTTAAAAGCTTAAAAACAGGAGGTAGAGTTACACATACAGCGATTATCCGCAGTACTTGCACGGCCACGACAAATGTAGGATCCCCTTTCAGGACAACGGCTGTAGTGGTCATTTCAGCGACACCACCAGGCGCAAATGCTAAGGCTGAGGTGATAAATGTTATCCCGGTTATAGTTGATACAATATATGCACAGACAAGTATAGAGAAAATGAGAATAATTGTGCACAAGGAAGATATAATTAAAGTTTTCTTTATCCCAATAAACATACTTTTAATGAAACGAGAACCTATACTTGCACCGATGAAAATTTGAGAAAAAATAATCAATTCATGAGGCCACCATGCCAAAAGATCGTGACCAAAAAATAGTGGGCTAAATGATTTGAAGATAGCTACACTTACCATACTCCCAATCAACCATGGAGCTGGGAATTTCAAATATTTTCCTAAAAAATACCCAACAACTGCTACAAGTACTAATATTATTGTCATTAATATTTGATTAGGCTCAAAACTGATAGTTTCACTAGAAATGATATTGCTAAATTCTGTGTTTACCTGATTGCTAAACCAAGATGATAGAAGAACAGGTATCGTAAGAATAACTAAAAATACACGGACTGTCTGAATGATACTAACAACCCCAGTGTTGGCACCTACTTCATCCGCAATGCCAGGCATCGTAGACATTCCTCCAGGTGCAGTAGCGAAAAAGCTAGTTAGCATATTCAAATTACTATATTTCCATAAAATAAACCCTGCAAGCAAGGAGAAAGAAATAGACAGGAGAAGCATGATAGAAATAGCCAGCCCATTATCTCTAAAAGTAAATAATACAGTGGTATTCATTTTCTGTCCTAGTTCAATTCCTAAGATACATTGCCCTATATATAGCCAATATTTAGGGATGCCTGCCTTATTATTGGGTATGCTCAAAAACTTCGGTCGTGTAAAAGAAAGAACAGTCGCCATAATTAATGTACCAATCATCCAACCGATTGAGAGGCCGGTGAGGGATAGAAGGAACCCACCGGCCCCGCTTAAGACTACAAATAAAAATATTCGTAAAAAACCTTTGCTGCCTTTCACTTACTTTACCTTCTTTCAAAACAATAGTTTAAGAAACCATTACTTTTTTCTGATATATAACAAAATGTTATTACACATATTGTATTATTTGGTCTATATTTAAAATATGGTATTAATTTTTTAACAAACACCATGTATGCTAAATTCCGATTCCAACGTAAAAAGGAGAATGAGGATGAGTCAATACAATAGAGAAGAGATACAGATATATTCTGTAGATTCCAATGATAAAAGTACTGAAAATTTAGCTTTAATAATGAAAGAGCTTATTCGCTCTTCTGGTTATAAAATAGAAGATATTATCATTCTCTGCATCGGCTCTGACCGGTCTGTCGGGGACTCGCTTGGTCCTCTAGTTGGAACTATGCTTAAAGAACATAAAGTACCATATCAAGTATATGGTACTTTAGAAACCCCTGTTCATGCTTTTAATTTGAAAGATACGTTAAAGGACATAAAAAAACAATTTAAGAAAACTCTTATTTTTAGTATAGATGCATGTTTAGGTGAACAAAACCAAGTAGGCCATGTTTTATTTAAGGAAGGACCACTTGTTCCAGGTAAAGCTCTAAAAAAAGTTTTGCCAGAAGTAGGGGATTATCATTTTTCAGGAGTAGTAAACTATATAGATCCATTACCAACTATGCAATTTCTAAATGATACCCGTCTATATACAGTTATGAATCTGGCCAAGAAAATTGTAACCATAATTGTTCAATCAGCAAATGAATAGATTGGATGAGGCTGACCCTTTAAGAGTCAGCCTCATCGCCAATATATGGAAGCTTATAATTATTTGACTAATTTATTTATTAAATAGCCCCTGTTAAGAAAGCAACTATAATAATGGCTAACGAGCATAATATAGCCCATTTAAATGCATATCTCTGCATTGTTCCGAAATCTGTTTTTAACATACCAACAAGTAAAAATGTTGATGCTACAAGTGGACTTAAAAAGTGAACCGGTTGTCCTAAAACAGAAGCTCTTGCAACTTCTAATGGATCAACACCATAAGCAGCTCCTGCTTCAGCCAAAATCGGCAAAACTCCAAAGTAATAGGCATCATTGGATAGAACAAAAGTTAGTGGCATACTCGTTAAAGCAACAACGGTAGGGAAGAATCCACCTAAGGACTCTGGAATGATAGATACCATGGAATTGGCAATAGCATCAACCATCTTTGTACCGGAAAAAATTCCTGCAAAAATACCAGCAGCAAATACTAATATTACAACAGTAATAGCGTTACCTGCATGTGAGGCAATGCGCTCGCTTTGTTTCTGTATACTTGGGTAGTTAACCATGGCAGCGATTACAAACCCAATTAAAAATATTACTGCTGCAGGTAATATTCCTGCAATTAAAACAACCATAACGGCAACTGTTAAAAGAAGATTGAACCAAATTAATTTAGGACGTTTAATATCATCCTGTACAGTAGCAGCTGCTGTTACTGCCGCTTCAGCAAAAGCAAAAGAATTCTTCTTAGCAGCAATATCTAAATCAATAACCCCAAGTCTTGCACGTTCCTTTTTCCCGATTAAAAAAGCAATGAATAGAATTGAAGCCATACCTGCTAGCATAGTAGGTAGAATCGGTACGAAGAATTCATTGGCATCTAAGCCTAAAGATACGATTGCTCTTGTTGCCGGTCCTCCCCAAGGAGTCATCCCACTCATGATACTGACAGATAGCAAAGAGATTGTAGCTAGTCCAAGTGGATTCATACCAATCCGCATATAAAGCGGTAACATAGCGGAAATCGTGATCATATGAGTTGTTGTTCCGTCACCATCTAATGCTACAGTCATTGCAATAATGGCCGTTCCTATCGCAATTTTGACAGGATCCCCTTTAACGATAGTTAATATTTTTTTAATAAGTGGATCAAATAGACCCGCATCGATCATAATACCGAAAAATAGAATAGCAAATAATAATAGAGCAGCTGATGATGCAACAGTTTTTATCCCATCGGCCATCATATCCCCAAGTTCTGCAATACCGAAACCGCCGAATAATGCAAAGATAATCGGAACGATTACAAGCGCCGCAACTGGTGATAAGCGCCTAGACATAATTAAGTAGGTAAATACAATTACCATTGAAGATCCTAGAAAAGTAAGCATAATGAAAAAATCCCCTCCTGTATCGAAATCGCTTACAAATAAGGAATAAAAAATAAAATAAGAAACCTACGATTTCTTGCATTATTTCTTAACTTCCTGTTTACTATTTTTAGAATATTATAAACCTACTGATAAGTGAAATAGATATTTTTTTAAGTTTTTTTAAAAAAAATTTTATAATCCCTTTATTCTACATCACCATTAAGATTGGTATGGTTGTTTAAAAAATTAACGAAAGTCTTTACAGAAGAGAGATTTAAAGAATCCTGGCTATACATTAACCATGTATTTCTTAATACCGGTTCCCCGTTTTTATAAGATAATCCATAAGTATACAAGTTATCAGAAGGCTGCATGCATATTTCAGGTAAGATGGAAACACCAAGATCATTTTTTACCATTTCCTTGCAAGTCTCTTGTCGGTCTGTTTCCATGGTAATTAAAGGGGGTTCTGGAAAACGGTCCTGCCACCATCCGTTTATTAAACCTTTTAGTGAACTGTCTGTCTTATAATTGATAAATGGAAGGTTGGGTAAATTACTTATCTGGACCTCTTTTTTTGAAATTAAACAGAGTCTTTCCTTGTGGAGAAGCGTTTTTATTCCATACCATTCATAATTTCCCCGTAATATTCCTAAATGAACTGTCCCACTATCAAGTAGCTGCATAATTTCCGTACTCCAACCTGTATTGACATTAAATTGTACATGGGGATATTTTGTTGAAAACTTCTTTAATATTTTGGGAAGCTTATATTGTGCGAAGTTACTAGATACACCTAGACGTAACGTTCCCCGCACTTCCTTTTGCATATTTAACATATAATCCTTCGTTTTTTGAAGCTTTTGAATCATTTCTTCAGCATAGTTTGCTAAATGTATACCTTCAGAGGTAAACTCTATGCCTCCTTTTATTTTATAAAAAATACTTGTTCCAAACTCTTTTTCTAGGTTTTTTAGTCGATAGGTTAAGGCCGGCTGTGAAATAAATAAACGCTCTGCTGCCCGGCTGATATTTTTTTCTTCATACAATACGCTAATTGCTGTCCAGTCTTTTTCATCCATATTTGCAGTTCTCCTTTTATTAGGTTATAAGTATTTTTTTAGATTTTAGTTAAAAAATATGTATTTCACTTATGATTGGAGCTATCATACTATATTTTTAAAGGAACTACTAGTGAGAAATTCCGAGCAAAGGTGGTTAGCGATATGAAAGTACCAGTAGTAATTATGCGTGGGGGAACAAGTAAAGGGGTTTTTATAAATTTTGAACATATGCCTGCAAACCGATTTCATTGGGAAGACTTCTTACTTGATATCATGGGCAGTCCGGACCGTAGACAAATCGATGGTCTTGGGGGGGCTAATTCCTTAACGAGTAAGGCAGCCATTATTAAGAAGTCAGATTCACCTGAATATGACGTCGAGTACACTTTTGCCCAAGTAAGTATTGATAATCAAATGGTAGATTTTAAGGGAAACTGCGGTAATATATCATCTGCAGTGGGCCCATATGCAATCGAACAAGGACTTGTAGCTGCTAAGGAACCAATTACAATCGTAAGGATTTTTAATACAAATACACAAAAGTTAATTACAGCGGAAGTTGAAGTTGAAAATGGACAAGTGAAGACAGAAGGAAGTTGTTCTATTCCTGGAGTTCCTGGGACAGGGGCACCTATTTATCTATCTTTTAATCGGGCTGAAGGTGCTGTAACAGGTAAACTATTACCAACTGGAAATCCAATTGATATGATCAAAACAAAGGATCGTCTGATTCCTGTTTCCGTTATTGATGCGGCTAATCCTTTAGTTTTTGTAAGAGCTCAGGACGTTGGTTTAATTGGAAATGAGTCACCTTCTGACTATACTGAAGAAAAACTTAATGAGTTAGAGGAGATCCGTTCGATTGCGGCTGAAATGTGCGGATTTGCTGATCGGAAATCTGCAACACTGAAATCCCCGGCTGTACCGAAAATGACGATAATTGCACCTCCAATGGATTATATTGATATTACTGGAACAAAAAGAAATGCTTCAGAAATGGATTTAATGATTAGGATGATGTCAATGCAAAAGCCACATCAAGCTTTGGCAATCACAGGTGCAATTTGTACATCGACAGGGGCTTTTTTGAACGATAGCATTCTTTCAGATATGATAAATATTAAGCATGATGTTTTGCGATTAGCACACCCAGGTGGAATTATGGAAACAAAGGTAGAATTTCTTGGAGGTCATATAAGTGCTATTAAAGTTGTACGAACCGCAAGAACGATAATGGAAGGCTATGTTTATACGAAAAAGAGTCATAAGTTCTCTTATCAATTAGCTTAACAGTGTAATAAACAACTACTAGAAAATGGACTACTCGCTCAGAGTGGTCCTTTTTTTAATCATTGAAATTTTCATACAACAGTATCTATAGTATAATTTAACTACTTCCGACTTAAGGATGGGTAAAATGAAAACGCTAAAAAACATAAAACTTCAATATCGAATTACAATTTTTACACTTACCCTAATTCTTTTTATAATTATTTTAACAAGCTTGTTATTCTATAAAATATTTTCTGAATCATTTGAACAGGAGCTTGGAGAAGATGCATTGCATGTAGCTACTACAGTTGCGTCAATGCCGGAAATTCGTAATGCCTTTGAAACAAATGAACCATGGAAGATCATTCAACCTGTGGTTGAAAAAATACGTATAGAGACAGACGCTGAATATATTGTCGTTGGTAATAATGAAGGGATCCGTTATTCACATCCAATTCCTGAAAGAATCGGAAAAAGGATGGTGGGAGGGGATAATGATAAAGCGTTAATTTATGGGGAGTCATACATATCGAAAGCAAAGGGATCCTTAGGATGGGCAATTCGTGGCAAGGCACCCATTAAAGACGATAATAATAACATTATTGGAATTGTTTCAGTTGGGTTTATGATGAACGATATCAAAAATGATGTTAAAGGTTATGTACCTTTTATTATTCTTATAGCTTTAGCTGGCTTGATCATAGGTACGGTAGGTTCAATCTATATTGCTAACAGAATTAAGAAAGGTATGTTTGGGCTTGAACCAGAGGAAATTTCAGCTCTGTATACTGTTCGTAATGCGGTCATTCAGTCTGTTCGTGAAGGAATTATTGTGGTTAATAAAGAAGGAATAATCGTAATAGTCAATCGTGTGGCTTATGATATTCTTTCACTTGAAAAGGGAAAAGTTGTCGGAAAACCCGTGTGGGAGGTTATTCCAACTACGGCGATGCTGGAAATCTTAAGTACTGGAGAAGAAAAACTCGATAAACAAGTGGAGTTTAATGGGAAAAAATTAATTGTCAATCAATTGCCTGTCAAGGTGAAAGAGGACGTAATTGGTATTGTTTCAAGCTTCCGATTAAAGTCGGAGATGGACCAATTAACAGAAGAATTATCACAGGTCAAAAGGTATACGGAAGCCCTTCGAGCGCAAACCCATGAGTTCAATAATCTTTTATATACAATATCAGGTCTATTACAGCTGGAAGCTTATGATGAAGCAATGGAACTGATTCATAAAGAAACAACTGTTCAACAAGGCATTGCCAAATTCATTATGGAAAAATTGAATGATCCTTGGTTAGGTGGAATTTTAGTAGGTTTTTATAATCGTGCCCGCGAATTAAAAGTTGATTTTATTTTGGACCAGGAAAGTAGTATAGAGCAAATGCCAAGCCATATAGACCAAAGCGATTTAGTTTCCATTCTCGGTAATTTAATAACCAATGCTTTTGAGGCAGTTGCAAAAAACGGTCCAACAAATAAAAAAGTAAGGCTTTTTATTACCGATATTGGTGATGATTTGTTGATTGAGGTGGAAGACTCGGGTCCTGGAATTGAAGATCATATGATATCCAGTATTTTTAAAAGAGGCTTTTCAACGAAGGAAGGCGGCAACCGTGGATACGGTCTGGCGAGGGTAAAAGAATTGGTTGAAGACTTAAATGGAACGTTGGCTATCGAAAGAGGGGACTGGGAGGGTGCTCTATTCATTATAGCAATACCGAAGGAAAGGTTGGAGTAAAATGTCCGATTTAATTGAAGTGTTAATTGTCGAGGACGACCCACGAATTGCAGAAATTCATCGTCGTTTTACGGAAAAAATAGAGGGGTTTAAAGTGATTGCAACAGCAACAACAGGGGAACAGGCAAAAGAGTGGTTAGAGGTTGTGCAGCCACATTTAGTCTTGCTTGACGTTTATTTGCCTGACATGAAAGGCGTTGAATTGATTAAGTTTATTCGCCAAAATTTTCAAGAAATTGATGTCATTATGATTACCGCTGCATCTGAAGTTGACATTGTCAGCCATGCTTTACGTGGTGGTGCTTTTGATTATATTATTAAACCTTTAACCTTTGATCGTTTTAAAGAAAGCCTTGAAAACTACCAACATAAGATAGCAAAATTAAAAGGAAATCAAGAGCTGACACCTGAACAAATTGAGAGTTTATGGAATACAAGGACCAAAGCCGGGACGAGTGAAGCAAATGATTCTCCAAAGGGAATTGACCCTTTAACATTAGAAAAAATTCTAAGATGTATTGAATCGATTGGTAAAGAAGGAATCACGGCAGAAGCCTTAAGTGCGGAGTCTGGTGTAAGTCGTTCAACGGCACGACGCTACCTAGAATATTTAATATCTAAGAAAAGTGTTTATGCGGAGCTTATTTACGGAAATGTTGGCCGTCCTGAGCGGAGGTATTTCCGTGTTCATTCGTGATTTTTATGAACAAAATGAAGTTTAAGTGGTTTATATAACTTATGACCTAATACTTCTAATATAGATAATGTTCTGATAATTTTAAGACAGCGCTTACAACGCTGTCTTTTTTCGATAAAAAAATACAAAGGGGGATTTAAAAATGAAGCTTAAAAAATTTTCTGCAGTATTTCTTTCAGGTATGTTGGCACTAAGCCTAGCCGCTTGTGGGGGCGGGGGAGAGAAAGCAAGTACAGACACTAAATCCGAAGGGGCTCCTGCAGCATCCGCTTATCCGGAAAAACCAATTACAATTGTTGCGCCATCTGGTGCAGGTGGAGGCTGGGATTTAACTGCACGTGCAGTTGCTAAAGTTCTTGCTGAAACAAAATTAGTAGATAAAACGATGACAGTCGAGAATAAACCCGGTGGTGGCGGCGCTGTTTATATGGCAGAGTACGCAACACAGGAAAAGGCTAATCCGTACAAGTTAATGGTAAGTTCACCACCAATCCTAATTAACAATGATAAGAAAGAAGGAAATAGTCCATATGGATATAGGGATACAACTCCTTTAGCACAATTAACTCGGGATTATGGTGCGATTGTTGTAAAAGCAGATTCTCCATATCAAGATTTAAAATCTGCTCTTGATGCAATTAAGGCGGATCCAACAAAAGTAACTGTTGCTGGAGGTTCAGCCCCTGGTTCAATGGACCACCTAGTGGCAGTTTTACCAGCATTTAAATATGGAATTGATCCAAAAGCAGTGAAGTATGTTTCCTATGATGGCGGTGGTGAAGCCATTGCTGCATTACTTGGCGGAAATGCCGACCTTATTGGAACAGATGCATCATCAATTACAGAGTATTTAAAGGCTGGTAAAGTTCGTGTCCTTGCCGTTAGTTCTACTGAGCGTTTAGGTGGAGATTTAGCTGATATTCCAACGTTTAAAGAAGAAGGAGTTGATGCTGAATTTACAATCTGGCGTGGAATTTTTGGACCGAAAGAAATGAAAGAAGAAGAATTGAAATTCTGGGATGAAAAATTAAAAGCTTTATCTGAAAATGAATTATGGTTAAAAGAGCTAGAAGCTAATGGTTGGGCAAGCGAGTATAAAAACTCAGCAGACTTCACGAAATTCTTAGAAGAACAAGATCAAGACATTATTGAATTATTGACAGCACTTGGAATGCAAAAATAATACGCCAAGGCGAATTTGATTAAACCAGGGGAAGAGATTGTCCTCTTCTCCTAATCTTTACTTTAAAGTAAAACCTCCGGCGGATGCCTCAGATTTTTAGAGGTAGTTTTTCGAGCAAGCTCGAAAAAATCTGGGCGCAAATACGCCAAGGCGCATTTGATTAGGTGGTGAGTATGAAGATGAGTAAGACATTTGATCGTTACTCCAGTATTATCTTCTTAGTATTAGGAATTGGAATTATAGTTGAAAGCACTAAGATTTCTACGTCTTCTTATGGAAGTAATGTAGGACCGGATGTTTTTCCGAAAGTTTTAGGAGCATTATTAATTATATTAAGCTGTCGGCTTTTCTATGAAACTTTTAAATATGTAAATAAGGGAAAAAATAAAGAGTCTCTTGATTATAAAAGATTTCTTGTTATTTTAGTTTCTGCGATTCTCTACGCTTTATTACTTGAAACATTAGGGTACGTCATTACGACCTTCCTATTCCTAACAATTAGTTTCCAAGTGATGCAGAAGGGTGGGTGGTTGAAAACACTATTAATTTCAGGTGCATTCTCTTATGGTATTTACTTCCTCTTTGTAGAGGTTTTAGAAGGTACATTACCGGGGTTTCCAACATGGTTCAGCTAGGGGGTGGAAATAATGGAAACGTTGCAATTTCTAGGTGATGGTTTTGCCCTTGCTATGCAGTGGCATAATCTGGTATTTGCATTTTTTGGAGTATTAATTGGAACAGCAGTAGGTGTACTACCGGGAATTGGTCCGATGAGTGGGGTTGCTTTATTGATACCGGTAACAGCCACTATAACATCGGGACTTGACCCGGAATCAGCTGCGACAAGTTCTATTATTTTATTAGCTGGTGTATATTATGGTGCGATGTATGGGGGTTCAACTACTTCCATTCTATTAAACACGCCAGGTGAGTCTTCGTCTGTTGTAACGACATTGGACGGCTACCAAATGGCGAAAAATGGCCGGGCTGGTGCGGCATTGGCCATTGCGGCGATTGGCTCTTTCGTTGCTGGGATTGTTGCATTAGTTGGACTTGTTATTTTAGCCGAGCCGTTGTCAAATGTCGCTTTATCCTTCGGTCCTGCTGAGTACTTTTCACTAATGATTCTCGGTCTTTGTGCCGTTAGTGGACTTGCCGGAAAGTCAATGACAAAGGCACTTATTATGACAATTGTGGGCTTGTTGCTTGCAACGATCGGTATGGATAATGTCTCAGGGGTAGCCCGTTTTACGTATAATATTCCGGTATTATATTCAGGATTAGAATTTTTAACAGTAGCGGTAGGTTTATTTGCTTTAGGAGAAGTATTTAAAACGATTCTCCACAAGGAAGATGATGATGGAGAAATTGCAAAGGTTGGACGTGTTTTTCCTACGAAAAAAGATCTTAAGGATAGCACAGCTCCGATTCTGCGTGGATCTTTACTAGGATTTTTTATCGGCGTTCTTCCCGGGGCTGGTGCAACATTAGCTTCTTTCTTCTCTTACATTACTGAGAAAAAGGTGAGCAAAAATCGTGAGAATTTCGGAAAAGGTGCGATTGAAGGGGTAGCTGCTCCTGAATCAGCTAATAATGCGGCATCGGGTGGAGCGATGATTCCATTACTAACATTAGGAATCCCCGGCTCAGGTACAACAGCAATCTTAATGGGCGCCTTGATTATGTATAATATTCAGCCAGGTCCATTACTATTTACAGATCATCCAAATGTTGCTTGGGGATTAATTGCCAGTATGTTTATCGGTAACTTGATGTTACTTGCATTAAATATGCCACTTGTAAAAGTATTTGCAAAAATTATTGAAACTCCTAAGAAATACTTACTACCGTTTATAATTGCAATTTCCATTTTTGGGGTATATGCAGTCCAATTTACTACATTTGACCTTTTGCTTCTTCTTGGCTGTGGTGTTGCTGGATATTATTTGACTAAGAATGACTTCCCGGTTGCACCGCTTGTATTAGGACTAGTATTAGGTCCAATGATTGAAAACAATATGCGTCGAGCATTGACGATTTCAAACGGTGATTTCATGATCTTTTTACAAAAACCGTTATCTTTAAGCTTCCTAATTATAGCAGTATTGTGGATGGTAATTCCAATGATTTTAAAAATGAGAGGAAAAAGTGTCATTATAAATGAAGAAGGTTGATCCTAAGGAAGAGGAGATGAGAGAAATCATCTACTCTTTTTCTATGCCTTGTTTTTGCTGATAAAATAGATTACCTTTATTTAATAGAAGAACACTGACGAATAGGGGTCTATAAATAATGGCGATAAATAAAAGCTTTAAGGACTATCAAATAAGTGAAGAGATTGTAAGAGCACTTGAAAGCTTGAACTATAAAAACCCGACTGAAGTTCAGGTTGAAGTAATACCGATTGCATTAGAAAAAAAAGACCTGATAGTAAAATCACAAACGGGTAGTGGTAAAACGGCCTCTTTTGGTATACCCCTTTGTGAGATGGTAGCGTGGGAGGAAAACAAGCCTCAAGCACTAATTCTTACACCAACCCGCGAACTGGCTGCTCAAGTGAAAGAGGATCTAACGAATATTGGTAGGTTTAAACGGATCAAAGCTGTTGCTGTATATGGAAAGCAGTCGTTTGCAAAACAGAAATTAGAACTAAAGCAAAAAGCACATGTAGTAGTTGGTACTCCTGGGCGGGTGCTAGATCATCTTGAAAAAGGTACACTTGTGGTGGGACAGCTGAAATTTCTAATTATTGATGAGGCAGATGAAATGCTAAACATGGGGTTCATTGATCAAGTTGAAGCGATTATTAAGAAACTGCCAACAGAGCGGATGACTTGTGTTTTTTCAGCTACCTTACCTGATGATATCGAAAATCTCTGCCATAAATATATGAAAAATCCAATCAAGATAAATATCCAGGATAAAGGGGTTACTATAGATAAAATTGATCATTCACTTTTAATAGTGGAGCGGGAAGAAAAACTACCCCTTCTTAAAGAAGTAATTACAGTTGAAAACCCAGACAGCTGTATTATTTTTTGCGGAACTCAAGAGGAAGTAAATAAGGTTCATAAGCAACTAAATCGATTTAAATTCCCATGTGAAAAATTACATGGAGGTCTGAACCAAGAAGAGCGGTTTGCAGTTATGAATGATTTTAAAAGAGGGAAATTCCGGTATTTAATCGCTACAGATGTGGCAGCTAGAGGAATTGATATTGAGAATATTACTCTAATAATTAATTATAACATGCCACGTGAAAAAGAAACCTATGTACACCGCACTGGGCGAACAGGGCGGGCAGGCAAGGTGGGAAAAGCGATAACATTTATAGATCCACTTGAAGAAAAGTACTTAACTGAAATTGAAAAATATTTAGGTTTTGAATTACATAGAAAAGATCCGCCTTCAAAGGAAGAAGTTAAGCTAAAAACGGCAGCGTTTAAAGCGAAGATTAACGAAAAACCTACGCTAAAAGAAGATAAAAGTGCAAAATTAAACAAAAACATCATGCGGTTATATTTTAATGGTGGCAAGAAAAAGAAGCTTCGGGCTGTAGATTTTGTAGGCACTATTGCAAAGATTGAAGGTATTAGTGTGGATGATGATATTGGAATTATTACGATCCACGAAAACGAAACCTTTGTTGAAATATTAAATGGCAAGGGACCACTCGTTTTACAAACAATGAGGACAACCACGATAAAAGGAAAGCTATTAAAAGTTCATATAGCCAAATAAGCGGGACATTAATTTGCCCCGCATTATTATGAACGGTAGATGGTAGTTCTATTTCTTCCATTATGCTTAGATTGATAAAGGGCTGTATCAGCTCTTTTTATGACCCTTTCAGGTAGCTGGTCTTTCTTATAGTATGAAGATATTCCCAAAGAGATATTGATAGCTTTTCCGATAGGGCTCGGCGTTTCCGCTATTTTAATCCGCAATCGTTCTGCTAGAGCAAAGGCTTCTTCCTCATTTTTTTCTTTAATGATGATTGCGAACTCTTCACCACCATAGCGATAACACAAATCTTCTCCCCGAATTATGTCAAGCATGATCGAAGCAAGAAATCTTAACACATCATCTCCAACTAAATGACCATGTTCATCATTAACTTCTTTAAAATGGTCGATATCAGCCATAATTAATGAAAATGGGATTTGTTGATCTATTAGTTTTTGGATATCTTGATCAAAAGCCCTTCGATTGGCTAATCCAGTTAGACCATCTTGATGGGCTTGATTCGTTAATACTTGAAAATGCTCTTGAATATGCTTTAACAACTGACGAACTTCATATATATATGCTCTCATTTCAATCAGACGAATGGATTTAGTGTCTTTATTAGGAAGAATGGCTTCTTCTGAAAATCTTGCTAACTTATTAATTGGACTAGTAATGTGACTTGAAATAATCCATCCAAGTACTAAAACGACTAATAAAAGCGGAAGTGATTGAATAATAGTTTTTTTTGTTAAGATGCGAAGCGATTCTTCGATAACAGAAGTGGGCGTTTGTGCAATGATTCCCCAACCAGTGTTTTCTACAAAGGCATAACCAGAAAAATATTCAGTGCCCCTGTTGTTAATAATTTGAGCAGAACCACTTTTCCCCTTCATGATATTTTGGACAAGAGGATGATCAGCAATGGATTTATTGATTTGGCCAGGATCAGGATGATAAATAATAGTCCCTGAACGATCAACAACAAAAACAGAGGACTTGTCCAAAAACTCATGATGATTTAGTAGTCTTTTAAGAGAATTATTACTTTCGAGATAGATTGTGCCGTCTACAACACCTTTATAAATTCCTTCGTCACTAAAAATCGGATAGGATATTAGCACCATTAAGTTCCCGGTTTGTGCCAAATAAGGATTTGAAATAAACGGTTTTTTCTCTTGTAAAGCCTGCTCCATAAGTGTAGATTTAATTTTCGTTCCAGGCTGTACTCCGCCCTTATTGTTTGGAACCGCCTGAGGGCTCATTAATTGAACAATACCGTTTGCATCTGTGATAAATAGTGAATTATAATAACCACTATTGCCGGTCCTCCAATTATCTAAATCAGTTTGATTGAATTCTTGCTGACCAATAATTTTAGCTAATGTACCAAGATTATGCTGAATATCATCAAGTAAAACATTTGTATTTATGGAAACCTTCTGTGCATAACGATAGTTATTTTCTAAATGATTTGCTGTTAAAGTATTTTTCAAGTCTTGATTTGATAAATACCAGTTTATGAGGGTAGTGCTAAAGACAGTAAAAACCACTAATAGACTTATCGCAAAGTTCAATTTTATCCCTTTTTTTAGTATAGTCATAATGATTTCCCCTTTTGCGATAAAAGTGAAGATCTTCATTCTAGTATAATTTTACCATATCAGTAAAATAATAATAGTTCTTTTGGCATATGTTCACTAAATAGCCATGGGGCGAGACCTTGTGGCTCACCCTAAATGATTTTGACCTCGACCCATTTGCGTACACTGTTTATAAACCACAGCTTGGTACATTTCTTTAAATCAGATAATGTCAATGACCTTTCTTGAATTTCTCCTTTATCGATTAATGATTCCCGAAAAGTGCCAGCTAATAGGCCGCTAGTAATCGGTGGTGTCCATAGTTGGCCATCCATTTCCAGAACAACATTGCCGTTCGTAAATTCCGTTAATTCCCCGGATTCATTCCACAAAAGGACATCGAAGACATCTGGGAATTTCTTTTGGAATTGAGTATATACATCTCTGTTCGTTGTTTTATGATACGAGAATGGATTATCTATTGTTATAGGTTTGTCAGCTAGCTTTACCTTCAATGGTTCTTCCGGTTGGATGATGGGGCTAGCTTCAATTGTCATCTTTCCACTTTTCGGTAAGAGGAAACGAACCTTCAACCTTCCTATATTATTTTCCTTTGCAAAGGCTTGCAGTACTTTTTGAATAACCTCTTTATTAAAGGGAAATCCACCAAAGTATTGAGCCGAATTTTGTAAACGATTGAGATGTTTCTCTAATAAGAAATACTCTCCGTCTATTAATAATAAACTTTCAAGTAGTTGAAACTCTGGGCGCTCCACCTCAAGGAAGCTAGCTTTCTCAAGTATTTCATTATACTCTCCCTCCACAGTTGAATCCCATGTTACACCACCGCCAACCCCGTAGATTGCCTCACCAGACCCTTGTTCAATTACAACCGTCCTTATCGGTACATTAAAGATTGCTTCTTTATGCGGTGTTATAAAGCCGATAGCTCCACAATATACTTCGCGTGGAGTTGATTCTAAGTCCTTAATAATCTCCATTGTCCTGATTTTCGGTGCGCCAGTGATGGATCCGCATGGAAAAAGTGCTTTAAAAATATCGACGAGAGTAGTGTTTTCAGATACCTTTGCCGTGATTGTTGATGTCATTTGATGAACGGTTGGGTATCGTTCAATTTCGAAAAGCTTTGGAACATGAACAGATCCAGATTCAGCAATCATTCCTAGGTCATTGCGAAGTAAATCGACAATCATGACATTCTCAGCACGGTTTTTTTCTGAATGATAGAGCCACTTGGCTATTGCTTCATCTTCTGTTATAGAATTCCCGCGTTTAGCCGTCCCCTTCATTGGACGTGTAATTATCCGATCTTCTTTTAAGTGGAAAAAAAGTTCAGGTGAAGCAGAAATTATACTATGTTCTCCTGTATTGATATAAGCGCAATAATTTGAAGATTGGGCCTTTTTTAATTTTTCAAAAAGGGCGATATCGTCTCCTTGAAATTGGGAGGTAAGCCGAATCGTATAGTTGACTTGATACGTATCTCCGCTTGCAATAAATTGCTTGATAGCTGAAATTGCAGTCTGGTAATCATCCATACTAATGGAAGGCTGCCATTGCGTGTGATTGTATGAGCCTGAACTGCTTAACGAAGAATGCTGGGGCTCAGAAAATAAGCCAAACCATAAAAGCGGCATAGAATGTCCTTCACTTACATTTAAAGCTTTATCAAAGGCTGGCGCACTTTCGTAGGATAGAAATCCTGCAGCATAGAATCCTTTGTTAACCGCATCCTGTACTAGTTGCAGGCTCGTTAACACTTCATCCATTGTATGGGCAACAATGATCTTTTGTGGATTGCAAAACGTAAGTGGTTGTATTTCACCGGAAGAATCAACATATTCAAAGGATAAAAGGGGTCCCAGTTTTGCTTTATTTTCTATTTGCATGTAGTTAGTTCCTTTTCATTAAATTTTCATTAAAGTTTTGTTTCTAATAATAACACATTTGAATCTGGGACAGAGAACCCGATCCTCTGTCCCAGGGGCAGACCCTATGGCTCAAAGTAAATGACATGTTGTCATTTATTTGTTGACTTGTGACATAGTGTCATTTAAAATTAAGTATAAAGGGCATGACAAAGTGTCATAATAATGAATAGAATAAAGAATTCAAGGTTTCGACATCGTTAGGACACATTTGTATATTACTATTAATGGAAAGGGTAAATAGTTCCGAATGAACAGGAGGTATTATTTTGCCCAAAATTACTTTTTTTAATTTGGCAAAGGATAAGAGACAATTATTGATTGAAGCACTTGAACAAGAGTTTTCCAGAGTTCCATTATATAATGCCTCAATTTCTAATATTGTTAAAGCGGCGAACATACCGAGAGGGAGCTTTTATCAATATTTTGAAGACAAAGAGGATGCGTACTTCTTTCTATTAAAAGAACAAATACTTAAAAATAAAGAGAATTTCATTTTGTCCTTGCAAAAGTGTGATGGTGACTTATTTGATACGATGACTGAATTGTACGGATTAACGGTAAGAGAACTATCAAAAGGTGAAAATATTAATTTTTTAAAAAATGTCTTTTTGAATATGACGCATGAAATTGAAAATAAATTTAATGAAATTTTTCATGCAGACGGTGATATCGAACATTTTAAAAAAATAAGCTTGCTTATTAAAAGAGATGATTTAAATGTTGCCAATGATCAAGAATTACTTCATCTAATGAAAATAGTCATAACGATTACACTACGCAATCTAATTGAAAAATTTGCACAAAATTTATCTGAAAAAGAAGCTATGAATAATTACTTAATTGAAATTGAATTATTGAAAAAGGGTTTAAAGAAAATCTAAGGCAGAAGGGATGTTGGTTGATGACTGTAACAATTTATGGATCCCCGTGTGAGTCGTTTCGAAAGGCGAAAGAATGGTTTGAAAAACATAGTATTCCCTATGTTGAAAGGAATATTTTTAAGAATCCATTAACAGTCCATGAACTTCAAGAGGTACTGTCATTAACATCAGAAGGAACAGATGAAATTATCGCAACTAGATCAAAAATCTATAAAGATCTTGATTTAGATTTTGAGGATCTTTCTCTAATGGAATTACTAAATTTAGTTGAAAGTCATCCTGGCTTATTACGAAATCCAATCATCATTGATAATAAAAAAATGGTAATTGGCTATAACGAGGATGATATACGGAAATTTCTTCCTAGAAAAGTTCGTAAACGCCAATGGCTTCAATTATATACGCAGCAATTATCGATGGTGGATGGTTAACAATGGTTGATCGTCCGCTTTTTTTTGTCTAGCTCCAGCACCCAGCGACTAGTAAACTTCGCCCACCTCCCTACGATAAGTCAACATCGATTCGCTAATGGCTCATCGTGTTTCCTTTACCTCAGTCGATGTGCTCCAGTTTATACGTCGCTGAACTAGCTTTAAGCTTTTCTATTTTGTCACGCAATGTCCATAATATGATACAGGAATATGAGTTTTCAAGATGAATTTATAATATAAATAGATATGATTTATAGCTGAAATCTCCATTTTATCGATAGGGGGGAAAACTAATGAGTTATCATTTGGAACCTCATCTTCTTGGTGAAATCTGCACTTTAAAGCATAAACATGAATTATGGATTGGTCAAATTGTGCTAATTAAGGATGAACTATTTGAGCTTCAATTATTGGAGGAAAAGGTAAAGTCCGTTCCCCTCGGAAAGCAGCCGTTATGGATTACAATTGAAACCATTGACCATGAGATTCATTTGTTGGATGTAGAAATAGTATCGGATAGTCTACGAGACAATGATCGAATTTTACTGTTGAAGGCGGTTTCTGATCTTAAGTTTCAGAGTAAGCGGCAAGATACTCGATTACCGATTGCAGATGAAATTGAAATGTTTTACCGCGAATTTCCACCAAGATACTACAAATGGGAGAAAGGCAGCTTTTTAAATATTAGTTTAGGAGGAGCACAGTTTACCGGAAGTAAGTATATCTCACAAGGAAATTTAATCGAAATAAAATTAGGCCCCCCTTTCTTTGGCGATGACGATGATGAAGTTGTGATTAGCCGTAATGTTCATGCTACTAGTGAAAATGGCGATTACATTTTTTCAGTTCAATTCTTAAATTTAATTGAATCGCATCAAACACAATTGAAGAAATACATTGAAAATATATATTCAGGATTGAAAACTCCCACTTTCTGATTCTAGGAAGTGGAATTTTTTGTATTTTGTACTGATAAGTATGTATTTTTATTGAAATCAGTATAAGAAAAAACATCGAAATTTGCATTAGTGGGCAAATTTCGTGTTTTTCTAAACAAATATCGATATTAAATATGATAGAATTTGGAAAAGACGGTAAAGCGAGGGGTTAAATATGAACATACAAGAATATGAAAATGTTTTATCGATTCACCGGGTACCTGCATCAAAACTTTGTTCTGAGTTTGAATCAGAAAATTTTTCATTTGAGACAACAGATGATCTTGAGAAATTGCCAAATGAAATGATAGGGCAAAAACGTGCTGAGAAGGCAATGAATTTTGGACTAGCCGTTGAACAATCAGGATATAACTTGTTCGTAGTTGGCCCTGCAGGTACTGGCAGGATGACGTACGCCTTAGATAGTGTTTCAAAGGTCGCAGAGCTGCGAGCAGTACCAACTGATTGGTGTTATGTCTATAACTTTGAAAATCCGGATATGCCGCTTGTGATCCCTTTTCCAGCTGGCATGGGGCAGAAATTTCAACGGGAAATGGAAGTATTATTAATTGATATTGAACGACTTATCCGCTCGTCTTTTACTAGTGAAGTATTTGAAAAAGAGAAACGGAGAATACTAGATGAATTTCGGGATGAAATAGAAGATCTTTGGGAACAGACTGATGCCTATGCCCTGGAAAATCAAATTAAAATAGAACGGACTCCAACAGGAATTGAAACCATCCCACTATTTTTTGGCCGTCCAATGGAAATAAAGGAGTTTGAACAACTAGCCGATACGAACAAAAAGATGATTAAGGACAGAGAAAATCTAGTTGAGAATAAAATTGATGAAACCATCTACCAAATTCTAAAAATAGAGGACCAACTAAAGAAAAAGGTAAATCAATTTATGATGGAAACAGCTGCTAATTCCATTCAGGAGCTTTTTCAACCACTTAGAGAAACCTATAAGGAGAGCAAAAAAGTGCTTGAATACCTTGAAGCCTATTTCCACGATGTAGTCACTCATTTTTCATTTTTCATCGAGGATAAGCCGCAAGATGAGCAGCAAAATATTATGAATGCTTTGATGGGTTCCAAGGAACAATACCTCCGTCGCTACACGGTCAATTTATTTGTTAGCCAAAGAAATTTGAACGGGGCACCAATCATTTATGAAACAAATCCAACCTACCATAACTTATTTGGAAAAGTAGAATACCATGGTTCATTGGGAAGCTGGGATACAGATTTCACTTTAGTGAAGCCGGGGGCACTGCATCTTGCTAATGGTGGTTACTTAATCCTGCAAGCAACAGAACTTCTGCAGCATCCAAATGCTTGGATTCGACTGAAGCGAGCCCTGCAAACGGGCAGTATTCAGATTGAAAATTTAAATGAGGACAATGTAGTGATTCCTACAAGCGGAATTAAACCGGAGCCGATTCCATTGAATCTAAAGGTTATTATTATTGGCTCCTATTATCTTTATGACTTTCTGGCAGAATTCGATGAAGACTTTCATAAGCTTTTCAAAGTAAAAGTGGAATTTGTTACGCTAATGGACAAGGATCAAGAAAACAGCTGGAAAATGGCACGATTCGTGAAAAACTTCGTGGACCAAGAAGGGCTGCTCCCATTCCACCGCCGGGCGATTGCAAAGGTAATCGATTACAGCTCCCGATTAGTGGATGAACAATCGAAGCTATCAACGAATTTTCATGAAATCACAAAGGTTTTAGTGGAGTCTAGCTATTGGGCGAAATTAGACAATGAATCTGTTGTTGATGGCCTGCATGTTGAAAAAGCATTATCTGAGAAGGCGCTTCGCTCTAATCATGTAACAGAACAGTATCGAGAAATGATCAATAACGGCACGATCATGGTTGAAACAGACGGTTCACGAGTCGGACAAATTAATGGTCTAGCTGTTCTAGGTACAAGGGATTCAGTATTTGGAATTCCAACGAAAATTACAGCTCAAACCTACGTTGGCAAAAGCGGGATTATGAATATTGAAAGAGAAGCTGCCCTAAGTGGTCAAATTCATAATAAAGGTATGATGATTTTAACAGGTTTCCTTTCCGGAGAATTCGCAAAAAATCGTCCAATTCCATTATCAGCAAGCATTACCTTCGAACAAACGTATTCAACAATTGATGGTGACAGTGCCTCCAGTACGGAATTATATGTTTTACTCTCATCTCTTGCTGAGGTGCCCATTTACCAAGGTATAGCGGTAACGGGATCAGTAAACCAATGGGGAGAAATCCAATCCATTGGCGGCGTAAACGAAAAAATTGAAGGCTTTTACCATATTTGTAAAGAGCGAGGCCTAACCGGTAAACAAGGCGTGATCATTCCAAAACAAAATATTCAAAATTTAATGCTTGAAGATGATGTTGTGGAAGCAGTCAACAAGGACCAATTTCATATTTGGGCAATCAGCCATATTGCTGAAGGCATTGAAATATTAACAGGCGTCAGTGCAGGAAATGTACGGAACGAAAAAGGAAAATATCCTTCCAATACAATTTTTGCAAAAGTTGAGGAACGTTTTAACAAAATGTATGAGTCAACGAAAAAAACAAAAAATGAATGAACCAGAGGGTCGGGAACTGTGGCTACTCTGAGTGAAGATATTTAAAAAGGCGGTTCACATTGACCGCCTTTTGTTTTTATCTATTTATTTACACGAATATAAAAATATAAATCCGGTCCTTGTTTTTCCGGTTCTTTCATCAATTCGTAGCCGTGCTTAACTACTTCCTCAGGCACGCTGATGAAAGATTGCGGACAATCGGCGATTACTTGTAATGTTTCGCCAGTTTTCATTGTTTGTAACGCATCCAGCGTATACATGACTGGATACGGTCAAGGTTCACCACGGATATCTAAGATAAAGTCTATTGCTTCTTCGTTCATGTTTTTTCACCCTCAATATCATTATTGTTTAACAGCAGGTTTTACAATATAGGTATCTTTTTCTGGGACTGTCAAACCTTTTCCATAACGATAATGCTTTTCCCACCAATTGGACAAGAAGAACCATGCAGCAAGCATAGCCATTGTGCCAAACAGTGCCTGATAAGGTCCCCATGCCTCGATTAAGTTCAATTTAGGCCATCCTTCTGTTAAAACGCTGTAAAAACCAAGATGATCCCAAGCATATGCGAGTATTGTTGCTCCTGTAATATTTCCTAAACCGACAACCCAAAAGAGAACTTGCCCTTCCATTGCACGGTACATCCATCCTGTTTCACAACCACCAGCAAGAACGATACCAAGTCCAAATAAAAGACCACCAATAAAAGTACTTGGTGCAGCTGGTTTAATAACAGCTTCCATTCCAGATTGAAGGAAGATAAATGTAAGAATTACACTTATGCCTACCCCTACAGCCAATGCTTTGGTCATAGTGGCACGTCCACTGACCCATAAATCACGAAATGCAGATGTAAAACAAATTTGTCCTCTTTCTATTAGAATACCAAATCCAGCTCCAAATAAGGCTGCAGCTGCTAATAACGCTTTACCATTTGCAACATATGAAACTAGTATAATAGCAAAAATGAAGGCAATGCCAATTCCAAGATAAACTTGAATATTACTATTTTTGGCTTGTTTTGGTACGGCATTACTTAAAGTAGGTTTCTTTCTTTGAAGATTTGGCTTTCCGCGCCACCATGTTGTATTAATAACTTTTACTCCTAAGTATGTTCCAATCCCAGTTGTCACCATGAAAATCCATGAGTGGAAAGAAAACTGTGGGATTCCTGTGAAAAATGCCGCTAAATTACAGCCTAAAGCTAAACGTGCACCAAATCCGGCAATAAGTCCACCGATGAAAGCTTGAACTAAACGTCGTTTTTGTTGTGGAACACGAATTTTAAAATTTTTACCTAGCAAAACGGTAATTAAGGCACCCACAAACATTCCAATGATAATCCAACCATCGGTGCGGGTAAAGGTTGTTCCATTCATGGTGACGAGATTAAAATATGCCCAATCAGAAATATCGACACCGAAAAATTGAAGTAGATGGCCTCCAAATCGGGTAAACTCCCCTGTGACCGCCCAAACAGTTCCGGTCAAGGCAAAATAAAAAGCACTAAGTACTCCGGCTAATCCAACTGCAACATATGGATTCCAGTAATTCACAAAGACTTTTGTATAAAATGATTTAAACACTTAATTATCACTCCTTGCGCTATTCCTAAGTCCTAATCTAATTATATGATTATTAACATACCTTATAATTATAATTAATAATTTTAATTTGTCGAATTAAAGAATTTTCCATGCTCCCTCTTTTTGGCTTGTATCCTTATGGTGTATTATTATCTTAAGATAAAAAATGGGGGAAGTGGCAATCTTGGGAAGATTGTTATCAAATTATAAGTTAACGATTTTATTATTGGCTGCGATCGTGATAGGTGGCGCTGCCGGAATTATTTTTGGTCCGAAGGCGACAGTTGTCAAACCGTTTGGGGATTTATTTTTAAATTTGATGTTTATGATTATTGTGCCTTTAGTCTTTTTCAGTATTTCTTCGGCTATCGCCCATATGGGCGGCATGAAAAGGCTAGGAAAAATTATGGGAAGTATCGTGATTGTCTTTCTCATAACGGCTCTCATTTCAGCAGTTTTGGGATTTATCGGGATATCTATTTTTGACCCTTTAAAAAATGCCGATGTTGAGTCGATTAAGAGTTTAATGGCGGACACTGGAGGAGACGAAGGGGCTGAAGAATTAACCTTACTTGGTCAGCTTGTAAAAACATTCTCCGTTTCCGATTTTAATTTATTGTTTTCAAAAAGTAATATGCTGCAGTTAATTGTGTTTTCGATTTTATTCGGTTTAGCTACAGCGCTTGTTGGCGAAAAAGGGAAGCCATTCGCTACTGTGTTATCTGCTGGTTCAGCTATCATGATGAAATTTGTAAAGATCATTATGTACTATGCTCCTATTGGACTTGGATGTTATTTTGCAACGATTATCGGTGAGCTTGGGCCACAAATTTTGGAAGGATATGCTCGTGTTTTCGCATTATATCTTGTTATTACTCTTGTCTATTATTTTGGTTTCTTTACACTTTATGCTTTTATTGCTGGAGGAAGAGAGGGTGTAAAAGTATTTTGGCAAAATGCAATTACCCCTTCCGTAACAGCAATCGCAACATGCTCAAGTGCAGCGTGTATTCCTATTAATCTTGATGCAGTGAAAAAAATGCGCGTACCGAATGATATAGCTGAAACAATTATTCCGCTTGGTGCAAATACACATAAGGATGGCTCTGTTTTCGGTGGAGTTTTTAAAATAGTTTTCTTGTTTAGTTTGTTCGGAAAAGATATGACAAGTATGTCGAGTATTCTAGCGATTTTAGCAGTTTCGTTCTTGGTTGGGGCTGTGATGGGGGCAATTCCTAGCGGCGGGATGATTGGTGAAATGCTGATTCTAAGCGTTTTTGGATTTCCTCCTGAAGTACTGCCAATTATTGCTGTAATCAGTACGATTATTGATGCACCAGCAACCTTGTTGAATTCTACTGGAAACACGGTTTGCGCGATGATGGTCAGTAGATTGGTGGAAGGAAAGAATTGGTTAAGACATGCTTTTACCAATTAAAAATTTTAATCAAGGAATCTGGAGGCTCTGCCTCTAGATTTTTTTTGTACTATAAGTATAAGGTTTTATAGATTAAAGTATAAGAAAATAGGGCCTTTAGGTACATCGTAATTTGCCATTATGGGCAAATTACGTGTTTTTCTTAGAGTATAATTAAGAAATATTATGAAACAGGAGTAGAGGTAAATTGGAAGATAGAGAGAACAGTAATTATAGATGGGTTGTTTTTTTAGCGGTATTATTCACATACTTTTTGATTGTTAGTCAAAGAACGGCGCCGGGATTAATCACGGATCAGTTAATGATAGATTTTCGAATTTCCGCTTCCGTTATCGGTTTACTGACAAGTATTCAATTTTTAGCTTATACGGGGCTGCAAATACCGATTGGGATTTTATCAGACCGTTTCGGTCCTAATTATTTTCTGATTGTAGGAACGCTTCTTAATGGAATCGGAACGATTGTCTATAGTATAGCTCCCAATGAATATGTCCTTATTTTTGCAAAATTATTGGTGGGCATTGGTGACTCTACGATATGGGTGAATTTGGTGGCGATCTTAAGCCAATGGTTTAAGCCTAAAGAATTTATTAAATTAATAGGGTTCGCTGGAATGAGCGGCAGTCTGGGATTTTTATTGGCAACCGTACCATTTTCAAAATGGATTGCTTTGACAGGATGGAGACCACCGTTTTTAACTGTAGGAATCATTTTATGTATTTGTGGACTCCTATTATATTTAATTCTTATAAAAAAATCAGAGCAAATTGGAAAAGATAATCCCGTCGTTTTTCCTAAAGCAGTTAAGCAAAATCGTGAAAAAACTTCGAGCCTTTTATTACGGGTTTGTAAAAACAGGCAGGCTTGGGCCGTGTTTCTATGTCACTTTGGATTAGTGGGAACGTATGTTGGATTTATTGGCTCGTGGGCAGTTCCTTACGGTATGGATGTCTATGGGTTAACGCGTTCTGGAGCGAGTCAGCTTGTCATGCTTGGTGTTTTTGGTGCCATAATCGGTGCACCATTAACAACTTGGGTTTCTGGGCGTCTTAATTCTATCAAACAACCATTTGTATTTATCTATTCGATTGTTTTGGTTGTTTGGCTAGCTTTAGTAGTATTAAATGGAAAGCCGTCTTTTTCTCTATTAATTATTCTTTTCTTTATATTGGGCTTCGGTAATGGTGCAAGTGCATTAACATTTGCAATCGTCCGCGAATCCTTTCCTGTAAACGAAGTTGGCGTAATATCAGGTTTTGCCAATACTGGGGGATTCCTAAGTGCCGTTTTACTTCCAAGCCTTTTCGGAAGGGTATTAGATCATTTTAGTATAACTGCAAGTAATGTTGGCTATCATTACGGATTTATAATTCCGGTAGCTTTTACGTTGTTGGGGTTAATTGGTAGTCTCCTAATAAGTAAAGAAGAAGAGAAAACAAGTAGTTACCCATCATCAAATCGTGCTGAGATATAATTTGGTGCAGGATAACTGCGTGTTATCTACCATCAAATGGCTCCCGAGCTCCGTTTGGTGAGGATAAAATCAAGTTATCTATCATCAAACGTCTCCCGAGCTCCGTTTGGTGAGGATAAAATCAAGTTATCTATCATCAAACGTCTCCCGAGCCCTATTTGGTGAGGATAAAATCAAGTTATCTATCATCAAACGTCTCCTAAGCTCTGTTTGGTGAGGATAAAATCGAGTTATCCATCATCAAAACTAGCCAATTCCCGACTCGGTTATAGAAACCGTAACCGGACTTATCATCAACAACAATCCCACCTCATTTGTCTATGGTCACCTTTTTGAATATCTGGCAAAAAGAAACGTTCAACAAATTACAAGTGCAAAAGTAGTTGAAATTAAAGAAGATAAAGTAATCCTTGAAGATCGTGAAATTCCAGTCAATCATGTCATTATTGCGGCTGGATACACACCAAACAATCATTTTATTGATGAATTAAAAGCAAAATACAATAATGTACAAACAATCGGAGATGTAAATCAACCGAGACGTATTATTGACGCCACCGCTGAAGGATTTTTAGTTGGGGCAACAATATAAAAAGCAAGGGAAGAGAAATAATGCCGGAGACGACTAAATCATAATGATTTTAGTCGTCTTTGTTGATTGCTGTAACTATTTTTCCTTATCTTCCAAACTACATTTCCTACAGCGATCATCCAAAGTGCGGCAAGCACAATGTAGGTGTAAAGGCTCCCTAAATAGGATACGTCTAATGCTGCTAATAATGTCCTAATATTAGTAATAATAATAATTCCGCCCACGAGAGTGCCTAATAGATTAGTCGGAATAATCTTTACTAACCAAGCAGCAATTGGGGCTGCAATAATCCCGCCGATAATTAAGGCAATAACCCATTGAATATTGATCTGTGACCATCCTAAAGTTATTAAAAATCCTAATGTGGAGGATACAGCAATGGCAAATTCGCTTGTATCAACGGAACCGATTACTTTTCTTGGTTCCATCCTGTTACTCGTTAATAACACCGGGGTAGCAATTGGCCCCCATCCACCTCCACCGGTTGCATCAAAAAAGCCCGCTATAAACCCTAAGGGTAAAAAATGTTTTTTGGGCATCGTTTTCTTTGATAGCTGCTGTGCGGGATTAAATTTAAAGAGGAACCGGTATATTACAAAAACGCCTAACAGTAGTAAAAAGAAGGATACATATGGTTTAATGACATCCCCGGGTATACTGCCCAAGAAACAGGCGCCTAGAAAAGCCCCGATGGAACCAGGTATTATTAATTTATAGACAACCTGTTTATCGACATTTCCAAAGCGGATATGGGAGACACCAGATGCAGCAGTTGTTACTACCTCTGCCATATGAACGGATGCCGAAACAACCGCTGGTGCAATTCCAAACATAAGCAGTAACGATGAGGATGTTACCCCATAGGCCATTCCTAAAGAACCATCAACTAATTGTGCTACTAAACCAATTAATGCGAGTAAAACTAACCTTCTCAAAATTTATCTCTCCTTTTTTTTACATAACCGAATAGACTAGAAATAAGATGGGGTAAAAACTCCTTAATTGTTGATTAAACTAATCAAGTTTCTAAATCTACAGTATGATGAATCCTATGGGTGGGTTCTTTAATTAACAAAAAAGGGCTACTATCACAAGGCCAACTAAGGGAGAGTGTGACATGAAAATTTCAAGTCGGGGAGAATATGCTTTGCGTGCTTTAATATATTTGGGCACAAAACATAATGAGGTTATTACAATCGAGGAAATTTCTGATAAAACACTAGTACCAGTCAATTATTTAGAACAAATTCTTTTACAATTAAAACGAAATGGATACGTACAAAGCAGAAGAGGTGTGAATGGAGGTTATAAATTAAGCAGAAGTCCTGATGAAATAAACATTGGAGAGGTTATTCGGAATTTAGAGGGCCCACTTGCTCCGATGGGGTGTGTAAGTGTTACTTCATATGAAAGTTGTCCGATTGAGGCGGGTTGTTTATTAAAACCTCTATGGGCCCTTGTAAGAGATACAGTTGCCAATTTATTAGATCATACTACTTTAAATGATTTGCTAAAGGGCGATCTATAGAAAAAAATCCATTCTCACAGAAGCAAGAATGGATTGCATTTAGATGATTAACGAATTTCTAAGACTTTGTAGATATCGAAATCGCATCACGAAAAAGTATACAAGCTGAGCAACTAGAAAGCTACCAAGTACAACCGCCATCTCCCCAGCAATTGATAATGTGTAAAGACTTTGCAATGCCATAAAGGCAAAAGAACTATGGACAATTGCTACAATAACCGGGATAAAAAACAGTAAGGCTAATTGGCGGGTAATGATTATATTCAATTCTTGGTCGGTTAAGCCCACTTTCTTAATCGTTAAATAATGGCGCAGATCATACTCTAAATCAGCATAAAGTCTAAAGTATAAGAAGCTTCCTGCCGCAATAAAGAAGACGGCGCCAATTAAGAAGGCAACAAATAGCATCATTTTATACATGTTTATTTGAATTTCGTAAATCGTTCCGCTGACAGTCATGGCAAAAGGGTTTTCTTTTGAAAGAAAGGCTCTTCCGTTTTCCGTAAGATTTGCTCCTATTCCCGCAGTGGCTTTAAGATCATTGGTATAAAAGCCGGTGAGTAAACCGGTCTTAACAGCCGAAAGCTTTTCAAATAACTCATCACTTACAATAAGTCCATCGTCCTGAATGATTGTAAATGGAGTGGTCACATGTTTTGAAAGATTCGTTGTTTGAAGCTGAAATTGGTTTTGCTTTAATGTATAAGTCGATGATTTAAAGCGTTCAAGTGTTGCTTGCCGCATAGCCAAAGCCTCCTCGGCAGCAGGTGGTTTTTCAGAATATCCGCCGTAGCCCGCCGCTTCCGAAATCTTTTTATAGCTAGAAAAAGAAAGAACAGCCAGCTGCTTCGAAGGATAAGCATTTGTTGTGGATGCAAACTCGATAAATTTTACCGGTACTTGATTGGTTGTGAACTCAATATTTTTATTAGTCAACTCATCTTCAATCTGCTGTAAATGTTGCTTGTGAACCGGTTGATCATCCATTGCCAGATATGTGACAGCAGCCGGATATTCACTTGCAATTTGCTTGTTCATCACATTCATAGATGCTAGAGCACCAACTGCACAAAAGGCAACGGTGGAAACAATAGTGACCATGAAAAACATTCGGGCATTATCCTTTAAGCGGTACGCTAGACTGGAGATTGTAAGTAAGTTTGTTTTTTTCCAAAACACCATCCGGTTTTTTTGTAGCATTTTTGTAATGAATACGGACAGTTGTGTGTAAAAGAAATACGTACCAATAACCGTCATCGTGATAACAGGCAACATGAGAAAGAATAAGGTCTGCAATGTGGCTGTTGCCGCTAAAATATAGCTGATTGTAAGTAAGAATGCTGAAAGAATCGATAGGAAAGTGGATACTTTCGGTTCTTTTTTTGGCCTTTCATTCGCTTGGAATAGATCAATTAACTTATTTGTTTTTACAAGGAATGTAGTGACAAATGAAATAGTTAAGAATAAAATTACAAATGCACAGATCGTAAGAAGTAGTGCTTTACCTGATAAATAAAAAGGTAAAGGTGGTATTCCGATCATCCTTGCCCCTATCATTAAAAATAGTTTGCCAGTCAACATGCCTGCGCCAATGCCGGCAACAATGGCCCCGATCCCAATTAACATATTTTCCAAAAAGACCATGGCATTTAATTGGCTTTTTGTCATCCCGTGTATCATCAGAATTCCAAATTCCCGTTTTCGTGATTTTAAAAAAGTGCTGACAGAATATAGAACAAACAAGAAAGAAAATACATACATAATGACTTCTGCTATTATCATTAACTGTATGGCAAGTGCCTGTGTAACCCCCTCTTTAATATCAGGGTGGAAAATAAAAAGGGCATAAACAAAGAAAATCAAGACAGAAAAGGCACTGCTAAAGAAATAGGCAGCATAAGTTCTTTTATTACGGCTGACATTTCTAAAGACGAACTGTGGAAAGGTCAAGACTATCCCCTCCTAATAGAGCCAGCATATCAATAATCTTTTGGAAAAATGCTTGGCGGTTATCGCCTCGGTAAATCTCGTTATAAAGCTGACCGTCTTTTATAAAAATGACACGGTGACAATAGCTGGCAGCAACAGCATCATGGGTTACCATTAAAACAGTTGCCCCATCCTCTCTATTAATAGAAGAGAGGGTTTCCATTACATCTTTGGATGCTTTTGAATCCAAGTTCCCTGTAGGTTCATCCGCCAAAATAAGCGAAGGATGATGAATAATCGCCCGTGCAATGGCCGTGCGCTGCATTTGCCCGCCGGAAATTTCATATGTCCGCTTTTTTAATATTTGCTCAATCCCCAGCTTTTTGGCTATGGTTTGTAATCTTTGTTCCATCTCACTAATCCTCTCCCCATCCAGTGTTAGTGGAAGGATAATATTTTCCTCAATCGTTAAAGTTTCTAACAGATTAAAGTTTTGAAAAACAAAACCAAGTTCATGTCGTCTAAACAAGGCGGTTTCTTTTCGATTTAAAAGATGAGGGTTTTTTCCGTTAATTACAATCTCTCCTGCAGTTGGTTGATCGATTGTTGCAATAAGATTCAGTAAGGTCGTTTTTCCACTACCCGAAGGCCCCATAATGCCAACAAATTCACCCTTTTCAATTGAAAAATTGATATTATTTAAAGCTTTATGGGCAACCTTGCCTTCATAAATTTTTTCGATATGCTTTACAGCTAAAATTGACAAACTCATCACTCCTAAAACCGTTTCTATCTTCATTTTATCCAGTGCAAGGAGGAACAACTATTTCTTAAACTTACAGTTAGCTTACAACTTTGTAAGAATTAAAATTTAGTTTTACAGTGGTCCCTTCATTAGGAGCCGATTCAATGTCGATATTAATTCCGAGTTTGTCGCATATTTGCTTAGTTAAATAAAGTCCCATACCCGTTGACTCTTGAAAATTCCGCCCATTCTCACCAGTAAAATAGGGGGCAAAGATTCGAGGCAAATCGCTTTTGGGAATCCCTACACCCTCATCTCGTATTTCTAAAATGACTTGGTTATTTTGTTTGTAGCCACGAAAATGAATTTTTTGATTCTCATGGATTGTATATTTAATAGCATTCGTAATAATTTGTGTTAAAACAAAAGAAAGCCATTTTTCATCGGAAGCAACCGTAATTTTTTCATCAAAATGGATGGACGGGAAGACGCGTTTGCGAATAAACAGACGTTTTTGATCGGAGGTGACAGAACGAACAATGGCCTCGAGATCAAGCGATTCCACATAAAAGTCGTGTTCAAAGGAATCCAAACGAGCAGTATACAATGCCATTTCCAATCCCTTCTTCAATTTGTCCAGTTCATCCCCAATTATCGTAAAGCGGGAATCATCTTCGTCTTGGATCAGCAGATGGATGACGGAAAGAGGTGTCTTCATTTGGTGGACCCACTGATTGATAAATTGGATATGGCCTTCTAACTTATATTTATAACGATGAATATCAGTTTTATAAAATCGAAATTGACTTGTCAGAAGTTGGTGCAAGCTTTTAGACAGCGGTGTTTTTTCCACCTTTTCAGGAAATTCATCCAATGATGCTAATGGTGTTTCAAGTCGTTTGTAAAAAAAACGATGTGTACGATAACGGATAAAAAGATAGAAAACGAGTAAAATGATGCTCAATAGGGCAGCATATAAGCTTATTTTTAAATTTTCGTAGCCATCTAGCCAGTAAACCCCTGTTATAATTCCGATTTGCATGAAATATACAAAAATAAATGGAAGTTGGTCACGAATAAAAAGCTTCATCTATTCTTCCTCCCAGTTTGGAAGCAGCCGATAGCCTTGGCCTCGAATGGTTTGAATGGCATCGTGAATACCTAATGACGTCAATTTCTTCCGAACACGTGTAATATAAACATTTAAAGTGTTGTCATCCACGAACACTTGATCATCCCAAATTTTTTCTAAAAGACGGTCCCGGCTCACAAGTCGTTCAGTTTTTTTCATTAATTCATCTAAAATTTTCGCTTCCGTATGGCTGAGCTCAATTTCATTCTCTTGTAGTGAAAGCTTCATTTTCTCCACATCAAGCTTCAATCCATTAACAGTCGTTGTTCTTTCATTATTGGATATCGCATAAGAACCGTAGGCCCTTCTTAGCTGGCTATTAATTTTTGCAATGACAATCTCATATTCGAATGGTTTTGTTATATAATCATCCGCTCCGTTTTCCAGAGCCATGACTTGGTCCATCTTACTATCCCGGGCAGAGATGAATAGAATCGGACATGTCGAGATCGTCCGAATTTGGCGGCACCAATAAAAGCCATCAAAATTAGGGAGATTGACGTCTAATAACACAAGATGGGGTTGATATTGTTCAAATTGTGCTCTTACTGTTTCAAAATCATCTACTGATTTTGTTTCAAACCCGAATTTAGTTAAATTATTATCCAATAAGCGTACAAGCTGTTTGTCATCTTCAACAATGAATATTTTAAACATGTGCATTCTCCTCATAGTTCCTTCTTTAAAAGTTTACCAAAAAAAGCTGGACAAAAATCATCCAGCTACTTAGAAATCTTTTGTTTTTATTTTTGGACGTGATACATAACGCTCGATTTTTTCATAGAGTTCAAGAGCATGATTGATAAACGTTAACTTCGGTAAAGTGAAGTAGACAACGATCGTAGAGAATATGCTAATCACTGCCCCAACGATAACGTCAGCCGGATAATGAACGCCGACCCAAATTCGAGAAATACCAACTATAATAGCAAGAAGCAACCATAGAAGTCCACTTCCTTTTTTGAATAGCCAAAATGTCATACAAAATGAAAAGAACAAAATCGTATGATCACTAGGAAATGAATTATCTACTGCCTTTTCTATTAATTGATTCACATTTGGCAGCTCGGAAAAGGGTTGATAGTTTGAATGAATTTTTCCAGCTATCTTTCCAATCATTTCAGAAACGATAAAAGTTGAACCGGCACATATGACCATTATTCTACTATGTTCGTTACGTCTAAACCAAAAATAGATAACAGACAATGCAAGGAAATAAACCATGTATTCGGCAATAAACACGAAAGACGAGTTAAAATGTGGATACTGTTTCCCTAAGTCATTGATTAATCTAAATAGATAAATATTTGCTTCTGAAAGAGCCATTTAGTTGTGCCTCCCCATTTCAATATATGATTCATTTTATTTTGGTTGAAACAAAATAAACATCGCTTTCCCTTACATAAACTTACAATTTTGTAAGGTTGTAAGATTCATGGTAATGATATTGTTTTATACGATATTATAGTGTTATAATGTGGTAGTGTATTAAAGCGAAATAATAAAAAAATAAACATAAAAAGGTGGTTTACTGAATATGAAGCGTTTTGCGTCTATTATTCTAGTAATGGCAGCAGTATTTTTAATTGTTACAGGTTGCTCCTCTAATACAGGTTCAACTACCGAAGAGAAAGAGGGAACTCCTGAACAAGAAACAAAACCGTTGGTGATCGGTATTGATGATAAATTTGCACCAATGGGATTCCGTGACGAGAAAAATGAAATTGTTGGTTTTGATATTGATCTTGCAAAAGCAGCAGCGGAAAAAATGGGACTAGAACCAAAATTCCAACCAATTGATTGGAAAACAAAAGAATCTGAGCTTGCCAGTGGACGTATCGACTTAATTTGGAACGGATACACTATTACTGATGAGCGTAAAGAGAAAGTTCTTTTCACAAAGCCATATTTAGCAAATGCACAGGTTGTTGTTACATTGGCTGATTCAGATATTGCAACATTAAATGACCTAGAAGGTAAAGTAGTTGGACTTCAATCACTTTCATCTGCATCTGATGCTTTAAGTGCGAATCCGATTGCGGAGAAAATTAAGACAGTAACAGAGTTTGCTGATAATGTGCTAGCATTGAATGACTTAAGAAGTGGACGTCTGGATGCAGTAGTTATTGATGAAGTTGTAATTGATTATTACATGGCTGAACAAGAGGGTACATTTAAAGTACTTGATGAAACGCTAGAACCTGAAGAGTATGGAATCGGTGTGAAAAAAGGGAATGAAGAGCTTTTAGAGAAACTTCAAAAAGCACTTGATGAAATGAATGAAGATGGTACAGCAGCAGAAATCTCAACTAAGTGGTTTGGAGAAGATAAAGTTCTTAAGTAATTTTGAATAAAAGCTAAAAAGGGCAGTCTACCTGAGACCGCCCCTTTTTTTGGAGGAATCCTTTCATGTCTTTAGATTATTTAATTACAATACTAAAGCCAATGCTCGAAGGGGCACAAATGACAGTCCTGTTGTTTTTTATTGCTATTGTTACTTCAATCCCGCTTGGGTTTGCTTTAACATTAGCTGTAAAAAGTAGATTCAAGCTTGTTTCATGGTTGGCTCATGCCTACATTTATGTTATGCGCGGAACACCGCTATTGCTTCAACTTTTGCTAATTTGCTTCGGACTGCCAATGCTGCCTGTCGTAGGTGAATATTTAGTATTAGACCGGTTCGTGGCTGCATGTCTAGGCTTTATCCTGAACTATGCCGCTTATTTTGCCGAGATCTTTCGCGGAGGACTCCTTGCTATTGATAAAGGACAATACGAGGCGGCTCAAGTTCTAGGATTGAATAAATGGCAGACAACTACGCGGATTATTTTACCGCAAATGTTCCGAATTGCTCTTCCGGCTGTAGCAAATGAATCCGTGACACTTGTTAAGGATACAGCACTTTTATACGCAGTTGCGGTACCGGAGTTATTGCACTTTGCCCAGACTGCCGTTAACCGGGACTTTACAATCGTTCCATTCTTCGTTGCTGGTATCATTTATTTAATTATGACACTACTATTAACATTGTTCTTTAAACGACTTGAACAAAGGTTTAAGTTTGAATAGGGAGGGGTGATGATATGGCAATCATTGAAGTATCCAACCTCAAAAAGTCGTATGGCACTTTAGAAGTACTAAAACAAATTACATTTGATGTAAATAAAAACGATGTTGTGGCCGTGATCGGACCTTCAGGTTCAGGTAAAAGTACAATGCTCCGCAGTCTTGTTCATCTTGAGGAAATAAATGGTGGCAGTATTTGTGTCGATGGGGACTATTTAGTAAAAGACGGTCAATATTCAAGCCCCCAAGAATTAAAAAGAATTTCAGCCAAAATGGGGATGGTCTTCCAGCATTTTAATCTATTCCCACATTTGACTGTGAAAGAAAACTTGGAAATGGCGCCACGTTTGTTAAAAAAAGAGTCGATTCAAGACATTCAAAAGAGAAGTGTGGAACTTTTAGAGAAAATAGGTCTTACAAATTGGGCTCAGTCCTATCCGGCGAGACTTTCCGGCGGCCAAAAACAAAGGGTGGCGATCGCCAGGGCGCTGATGATGAATCCTGATATTCTGTTATTTGACGAGCCAACCTCTGCTTTAGACCCAGAATTAACAGGCGAGGTTCTTCAAGTAATGAAGGATCTGGCAAAAGAGCATATGACCATGATCGTTGTAACGCATGAAATGGGATTTGCAAAAGAGGTAGCAAATCGCGTTGTTTTCATGGATAATGGCGAAATCGTTGAATCTGCCCATCCAACAGAACTATTTGAAAATCCTAAACATGAAAGAACGAAAGCGTTTTTGAATCGCAGTTTGAAATAAATATTAACATCAAACTCCTTATTGTTTTATTAAGGAGTTTTTGTGTTGAATTTTATATATTTAGTTTTCAATATCATTTAATATGTAGTTATAGCATGTAAAATATATAAAAATTAATACTTTTACCTATATGTGGGGTGAAGATTCTTGTGCTAAATAGGATTCATGAATTAGATGGTTTTGACCAATTAACAGGTCTGTTAAATAGAGAAAGATTTGAAAGTTACTTAAGAAAAGAATTATTCAGTACTAATGAAAATTTAACAATCATGTTTGTTGACTTAAAACGTGTAAAATTTATTAATGATGCCTATGGTTTTACTGTTGGTGATGTAGTTATAAAAAAAGCGGCAGAGCGATTAGTATACTGTGTTGGGGATGAAGGGATTGTTGCAAGACTGCATGGCGATAATTTCGGAATCCTTTTATTTAAAGAAAAAAATATTGAACAAATCGAATTAATCGCAAATAGGTTAGTTTTTAACTTTAGAGACCCAATTGAGGTATACGATGATTTACACTTACATGTGTCAATCAGTATCGGGATTAATCGCTGTGCAGCATCAGACAACCATGATGTTGAAACGATATTAAAAAATGCACATTTAGCCTTAAGCTTTGCCAAGGATAATCTCAGTAATGAGTTTTGTTATTATAATTCTTTTCTAGATAAAATTGCCAAAAAAGCAATAAGACTTGAGCTAGATATACAGAGGGCGATTGAAAATAATGAACTGCTTTTAACCTATCAGCCTAAAGTAAATTTGCAAAATAATAAACTCGCCGGAATTGAAGGATTGATAAGATGGAATCACCCATCTTATGGAATCGTATCACCAGGAGAATTTATTCCGATCGCTGAGAATACAAAGGAAATTATTCCAATTGGCAAGTGGGTTATTAATGAAGGGTTTAGACAAGCTAAAGAATGGAATAAACAAGGGGTTCATTTTAAAAAATTGGCATTAAATGTTTCCCCTCTGCAATTTTACACTTCCAATTTTGTCGATTTTATTAAAGAAATGCTTGATCTATACCAATTAGATCCGGAATTAATTGAGTTAGAAATTACTGAAAGCGTTATGAATAATATAGGCAGAGCCCTTGATATGATTAGCCAGTTGAAAGCGATTGGCATTACAGTAGCATTAGATGATTTCGGTACAGGTTTTTCATCATTAAATGTTTTAAATCAATTGCCTTTTGATTGTTTAAAAATTGATAAATCATTTGTCAAACAAGTTCTTACTGATAGAAAAACTGGGATTCTAACAAAGATGATTGTTCAAATGGGAAAAGAATTGGATATGGAGTTAGTTGCAGAAGGAATTGAAAGTAAGGACCAATTGACTTTTATGAAACAATGCAATTGTAATATTGGGCAAGGCTATTACTTTAGTAAGCCATTATCAGTGAAAAATATGGAGGCATATTTACGACTCCAGTGCTGAAAAAAGGCTGGAGTTTTACTTATTTAAACCAGCCCTTTTCCTTTGATTGCTTAATTGCTTCTATTCGATTTTTTACTTCAAGTTTATCAAGAATCGTTGAGATATAATTGCGAACGGTTCCTGCTTTTATGCTTAATTCATCGGCAATTTCCTTTGTGTTTTTTCCGTCAGCAACGAGGCCAAGGACTTCGATTTCCCGATCAGTCAGCGGGTTTCCTTCGCCATAAGCAACTTCGATTAACTCAGGTGCGTAAATCCGTTTACCTGCGACAACGCTGCGGATTGAGTTGGCTAATTCCTCGCTTGGGCTGTCCTTCAATAAATAACCATTTACACCTGCTTTTAAAGCTCGCTGAAAATAACCTGTTCGGGCAAAGGTAGTTAAGATAATAATTTTACAATCGGAGCCCTTAAGCTCTTCAGCTGCATCCAGTCCTGTTCTACCGGGCATTTCAATATCCATAATACAAACATCTGGCTGGAATTTACGAACAAGTGCTATTGCCTCGTCGCCATTTGAAGCTTTTCCGACGACCTTCATATCGTCTTCAAGTTCGAGTAAAGATCCGAAAGCTCCAAGTAATAGCTGCTGATCCTCTGCAATAACAATATTTATCATCTTCACCCCTCCTAATCGACCTGTTTTACATCATTAGGGACACGAATAATTAAAGTTGTCCCTTTGTTTTTTAAAATTTCTAGACTTCCGTTCACAAATTCCAGACGTTCCTTCATTCCGGCTAACCCGGACCCTTTCACTTCTGATTCGCAAGGTTCTTTAAAAGTGCCATTATCCTTTACCGTCATGATGATTTCCTTCCATGTTTGTTCAATCGAAATGGAGCATATCGTGGCACCGCTATGTTTAACAATATTCGTTACCGCCTCTTTTAAACACATACCTAAAATATTTTCGGTCAATAAATTTACATTGGTCAGCTTAAAATGGTTGACACCTTCAAAGTCAATTTTAGCAGCATTTAAAATTTGTGTAACTAATACAATCTCATCTTTTAAACTAACGACTCTCATTGAGGAAACTAATTTACGAACTTCATTTAATGCTGTCCGTGCAGTTTGTTGGACATCCTTTAGCTCTTTTCGAGCCTGCTCGGGATTTTTATTGACTAATTTTCGTGCAAGGTCACTTTTAAGGCCAATTAATGATAGCTTTTGTCCAAGTGTATCATGGAGGTCTCGGGCGATTCTTTGACGTTCCTCTATTTTACTTAGTTCCGCTAATCTTTTATTAGCATCCTGGAGCTTCTCTTCCAGCTGACCTCTCTGATTTTTATTGTGAATATTAAAGGGCAGAAGAATGACACTGATCCACACAATAATGACAAACGGCAGCTGCTTTAGAAAAAGACTGCCATGCTGTGTAATACTAAAATAAATCGAAACGGTAGTGCTTAATAGATGAACGATGTAGAGAATAAGGAATGTTGATTGTTTTTTTATATTTCCGATAAAATGTACCAAAAAAAAGGCGAAATATATATAGCTAAAGAAGCTAGTTGTGACCCCTGAAATCCCAATTAAAATAATAGTCCATATGTAGACGAGCCATCCTTTAGAATAAAAGGCAACTTGATAGATGGCAAAAAACAAGACCGTAAGTAATATACCAACAACTATTTCAGTAGTAGAATCTAATTGAAAAATATAATAAAACGGTAAGACATATAGAATTGTCCATATGTAAGGTGACATACCATGATTTTTGTGAAAGGTAATATACCTTTTGAACATAAAATAAACCTCTTGTCCTAAACTTATTTGATATTAGTATAATCCTATCATAAAAATCCTCAACTACTTACAAATATCTTTATGATAAGAAGTAGGAGAGGACATTTTTAACGAAACTATTTAGATTGAACGGAAATCTGATTTATTTTTGTTTTAGGCAAAGTCCTAAGATGTTTAAAAGAGACGAATCTTTTTCCTTGCTCATCCCAAAGGTGAAATTTTAAACAGCTAAGACTTGTTGATAATGTAATCGTTGGGACGTTTTGCAAAGCTTCAGTATTATTATGGGCCTCTTCAAGATGATAATTTGGAACCTTTGGGCTTAAATGATGAACATGATGAAAGCCGATGTTCCCTGTAATCCATTGTAAGACCTTAGGGAGTTTGTAAAAAGAACTGCCTTCTACTGCGGCTTTTACATAATCCCAATGCTCATCCGGCTCAAAGTAGGAATCCTCATAAGTATGCTGGACATAAAAAAGCCAAATTCCAGCTACCCCTGAGATAAAAAAGATAGGGCCCTGTACTAAGAGGAAGCTTTGCCATCCAATCGTAAGGCAAAATACTGTTACAATTGCTGCAATCGCAATATTTGTAATGTAAGTGTTCAGACGTTCCTTTGCTCTTGCATTTCGATGGTTAAAACGATTTTTTAGTAAAAAAACATAGATTGGGCCAAGAATTAGCATAATAAATGGATTTCGATAAAGGCGATAAGAGATTTTAGTCCATGTAGATGACTTTAAATATTCATCGACCGTAAGAACTGAAATATCACCCACACCGCGTTTATCTAGATTACCACTCGAAGCATGGTGAACAGAATGATCATGCTGCCATTTTCGATACGGGAATATTGTAATAATTCCCGTAATAGTCCCAAGAATATCATTGGCTTTTCGACTTTTGAAAAAAGAATAGTGACAACAGTCATGAAATATTATAAAAATTCTTGTTAATAGACCTGCACCAATAATCGCAAGTGCTAGAGTAAGGAAATAGGAAATGGATAAGCTTTTGTAAGCCAAAAACCACACTAGGAAAAACGGTAAAACTGTGTTTAATATTTGAAAAATACTCTTTTTCATTTCTGATTTCTCATAAGGAACCATTTGTTTTCTTAGCATCATTTGATTTTGTTTTGCCATTATTTTATTCCCTTTCCATATTTTTTGATTTAGTAATTATAATAATAAGGTCTTAAAAGGAGTTTGTGCAGACATACCTGTCATGTGGCAGATATGACAAATGTCATATTGCATGAAACTATTAATTGGGGGACAAATTAAAATTGTTATCATACGGAATTTGGATAAAGCGGAAGAAAGGAATTTAAAATGAAAAATACAGCCTGATTAAAGTAAGGATGCTTTCCAAAATACTTTAATCAGGCGTTTTTCATAGTTCATCTGCAATCCCGAGCAGAATAATTCCAAGCATCACAACGACAATAACTGCATAGTGCTTGTTGCTAAGCTTTTCCTTAAGAATCATTCGTGACAATATCACAGAAAAAATGCTATAAGAGGCAATAAGTGGCGCTGCAATAATAGCGTTTTTTGCCATTGCAAAAACATAGAAAAACTGCCCGGTTGTTTCTAAAATGGCCGCTAGCCCCTTATCACGTTCTTTAAAAATATGAAACTGCACCTTTTTAAATCCTTTTAAAAATATAAATGTAAAGACAGCACAAATGAAAAAGGTAAATTCGTAGGCAAGAAGAGCCGCCTCCTCACTTATCAGCTTCATTTCATCAAGATAAATTCCGTCGGCAAACGTTCCTAAACCATCTATAACACAATAGATAATTGGGAAGGTAATGGCCAAAAAGCCGATTTGATATTTTTTATCAATTTGAACGGCACTTAATTTGAGCGCCTCACCCTCTGCTTTCTTTTCTAAAAAGGCGAGACCAACGACGCCAAACGTTATGATTACAATTCCTGCAATATCAAAGAACCCGAGGTCCTGTGGAAAAAAGATAAATAATAAAATGGCAGTAACAGCTCCAGAAGAGTTTTGTACAGGAGATGCAATGGAAAGCTCAATATATCTTAAACCAATGTAACCGATGGTCATCGATAAAATATAAAGTCCGGAAACAGGCAAGTATCTTACCATGTCCATTGGATCGAATGTGAGGTCTTTAATAAGCATGTACCCAGTACCATGTACCCCCATCACTAAACCAACAATAGCTACGATTTTAAGATGACTGTATTTATCATGGCTATCGGATCCTTTTTTATAAAATAGGTCAGCACCGCCCCATGCTAATGCTGTTAAAAGTGCAAAAACAAACCACATAAATTGATCTCCTTGTGATGTATTTTCTGTTTTTTGAAAACAAAAATGGTGTGATATAAAATGGTGTGATATAAATCACACCTAATTATAAATGGAAAAATTGATTATTTCTATAACATGGTTAATATTCACTTTCAATTTTTGTAATCCTATCATAAAGCTCTTTATTTACAGGCGTGGGAATATCGTATTTCTTACCCAACTCCAAAACTGTTCCCGCAAATAAATCAACTTCACTGAAACGTCTAGCTTCAACATCCTGCGCCATTGATGGTTTTCCTTCAGGGCTTAATTTACTTAATACATCTAGCCAATATGTAATGTCATCTTCCGTTAAGGTGATCCCTTCTTTTTCAGAGAGCATAGCAACTTCTCTCATAGCTGCGATCATCATATCTCTTGCAGGGCCGTCCTTTTGAATTTCACCATAATTGCTCTCATAAACGGCAACTGTTTGATTGACCCCGACATTCAGCATGAATTTCCCCCACAATTTCTCCTTCATATCAGTCAGAACCTCATGGGCGAATTCCGTTTTTTCAAAAAACGCCTTAACTGCTTTTACTTTTTCAGAAATAATTCCCGGTTCCTGGTCACCAAAAACAAGCATTCCCATATTTGCATACGTAAGCTTGTTCCCTACCTTAACTGCATCCATGCCTTGGGCGACACAATATAACACTTTGTCCGTTCCATAAGCATCGCCGATTACTCCTTCACTGGAAATCCTATTAAGTGCAGAAATGATGATAGTATTTTCCCAAACATGATTTTTCACAGCCTTAATGGCATCTTGTAATCTATTAAACTTAACTGTAAAAATAAGCAAATCGGCTGGCTCGCAAGCCTCTTCTGGGGAAATATAGTTGAAATCACAGCGTTCATCATTGCAATACACACCATCGGTTTGGTATTTTTGGATTCGGTTTTTATCAGCGATAATTCTTAAATCTTCTTTTGGCATTCTTTTCGATAAATGATGTCCAAATAAAATTCCCAATGCACCTAAACCAATAATTGAAACTTTCTTGATTTCCATGGCAATTTCAAACCCTTTCTTTGTAATGTTGTTATGAAAATCTTATCATGAAATTATCAATCATATAAAATAAGTTGATTATATACATCGAAAGAAGGTGTAAATACATGGAAAATTAAGATGTTTTTGAAATAAGTCAACTTGCTATCCATATTAGAATGATAAAATTTTAAAAGTAAACACTAAAAGTAGTTATTTTTCGAAGTTGTCATTATACAATTTTACGTAAATCTGATAAAGTATTATTGATTACATTATACATTACCTGGAGGTAGATTATTTGGGCACCGAAATATTGGTACTCATTGTACTGATTCTTTTGAATGCATTTTTTGCAGCGTCAGAAATGGCACTGGTTTCCTTGAACGATAATAAAATAAAGTTGATGGCAGACAGTGGACATAAAAAGGCGAAAATGGTACAAACACTTTTAAATGAGCCAAGCCGTTTTTTAGCAACGATACAGATTGGTATTACACTTGCTGGATTTTTAGCGAGTGCTTTTGCAGCCGGTAGCTTTGCAGGAAGGCTTGCGGAATTTCTATATAATTTAGGGTTGCCGCTCTCGCAATCAACACTTGCGACGCTTTCTACAATCATTATTACATTAATCCTATCTTATTTTACATTAGTGCTAGGTGAACTTGTTCCAAAAAGGCTCGCATTACAAAAGGCTGAGCAAATCTCGTTTTTTGCCGTATCACCATTAACAGTGTTATCAAAAATTACATCACCTTTTGTAAAGTTCTTAACCTTGTCTACAAACTTAATGGTAAGAATGCTTGGGTTCGACCCAAATGCAGATGAGGAAGATGTAACGGAAGAAGAAATTAGAATGATGGTCGATGTTGGACAAGAAAAAGGAACCATTCTAGAAACAGAAAAACAAATGATCAATAATATCTTTGAGTTCGATAATAAAACGGTCTCGGATATTATGACTCATAGAACGAATATCGTTTCGATTCCTGTTGAAACGACTTTAAAAGAGGCACTACATGTTGCCAATGTGGAAAAATATACGAGACTTCCTGTATATGATGAAAAAATAGATAATATCGTCGGTATTTTACATGTTAAAGACCTGTTTCAATTTATTGAAAGCGGAGACAGGGAGAGTTTCAATTTACGTGAACTGGTTCGAGAGCCGTATTATGTGTTGGAATCAATCAAAATTGACCAACTATTTAGAGACATGCAGAAGAATAATGTCCATATGGCGATCGTAATTGATGAATATGGTGGAACGGATGGAATCATCACAATTGAGGATTTAATTGAGGAAATCGTCGGAAATATTTTCGATGAATATGATGAACCTGAGATGGACGTAGTAGAGATTGAAGAAATTGATGAATATCATTACATTATGGCAGGTACGACAAATCTTTATGAAGTTGAGGACATTCTGAATATTGATCTCCCGATACAGGATTATGATACATTAAGTGGATTTATGATTGGACAACTAGGCTATATCCCTGGCGTTGAGGAACGTCCTGCTATCGAATACAAAGACATTATTTTTGCAGTAGAGGAAATGAATGACCGAAGAATTGTCAAAGTAAAGGTAAGTATTAAGGAAAATGTTCCGGAAGAAGCATAGAAAAGCGGAAGCGCCTTGCTCATCGCCGTACAAACTGGAGGGCACAACGACAGCGATAAAGGAAACTTGAATTGCGTTAGCAATTCCTAGTTGACTTAGCGTAGGGAGGAGACCTGAAGTTTGCTAGGCGATAGGCGCTGGAGCTAGACAGTGGTGTAACAAAGGCAACTATACACATAGTTGCCTCTTCATTTGGTCTAAAGTAATATTGTGAATTCTCCACAAAAAATGACAGATATTTTGGTTGATTGTTACAAAGAAATTTCAAGTAAAATTTAATATAATAATAAGTGAAATATAAACTCTGGTTGACAACGGAGAAAATTGTCGAATATCGGGTTCATATATTCGAAAAAATTACGGTGGAGGGGTAATCGCTATGTTATTAAAAGATTTTTTCATTGGTCTTTCTCAAAATCAATTTTTAAATAGTGCTGCTAAAAAGTATGGATTAAAAATGGGGGCACAAAGTGTCGTAGCGGGTACAAATATTCCTGAAGTAATCAAAAGTATTAAAGAGCTAAATGCGCATGGCATTTCTTGTACGGTAGATAATCTAGGCGAATTTGTTTATCAAAAAGAAGAAGCAACTGAGGCAAAAAATAATATTCTTGCTGTAATCGAAGCTATCCACGAAAATAATGTAGACGCTCACATTTCATTAAAACCAACACAATTGGGATTAGACATTGATTATGATTTCGCACTGCTAAATCTTAAGGAAATCCTAGAAAAAGCAAGCGGTTACAATATGTTTGTTAACTTTGACATTGAGGATTCAGGGCACTTACAGCCTGCTTATGACATTCTTGATGAGTTAACAAGGGAATTTGATAACGTTGGAACGGTTATTCAGGCCTATTTCCACCGTGCGCAGGAATTTGTTGAAAAATATAAAGATATGCGTGTACGTATTGTAAAAGGTGCTTATAAAGAGCCTGCAGAGCTTGCATACCAAGATAAAAAAGAGATTGATGCTAACTTTATTCGTATTACAGAGTGGCATCTATTAAATGGAAAGTTCACTTCCATTGCCACACATGATCACCATATTATCAATCATTTGAAAAAGTTTATTAAACAAAACAATATACCTAAAGATAAATACGAATTCCAAATGTTATATGGCTTCAGAAGAGAGCTGCAATTAGAGCTTGCCAAAGAGGGCTATAACTTCTGTACGTATGTACCATTTGGTAAGGACTGGTATGGTTATTTCATGAGACGTCTTGCTGAAAGACCTCAAAATTTAAACCTTGTTGCCAAAACAGTATTTAATAAGAAAACAAATACAGTGTTGGGCTTAACAGCAGGTGCCTTTATTTTAGGAAGAATGTCAAAGAAGAAAAAATAAGAAAAGAAAACAAAGCCCCGTTTTGATTGAAACGGGGCTCCTTTTAATTAATTAATGCAATAATACCTTCTTCATCATCAAGAACCAACTGAATGCCTGCATATGGATCTCTGTTTAAAAACTCCTCAAGCCATAATCGCAAAGCTTCAATTAAATTTCCGTGGGTCAGTACTTGCTTTCGGTCATTTACAAAAACTTCTGCAGAAAAGCCATAGTCATCATCAAACATTAATTCAACTTCAACATCTTCCGGTTTTACTTGCCTTTTCCGAGCAATATAAATGCAGGTCGCATTAATAATATCCTGCTCTGTTAGTACTAGCTCCGCCATGGATTAACATCCTCTTTTTTCTTTTTGTTTTTGAAGTAAGTAAATATACCACGAACTAGTGAAATTAATACAATAATGGCTAGTACATTAATCATCAAACCAAGGATCTCACCTAAAAATCCCATGTTACCAAATAAGCCGCCAAATAGTAAACCGGCAAGACCACCAATCATTAATCCCTTCATTAAACCGCCTGAGAAAAATCCGCCTTTTTTCTGTGTATTTGGTGTAGCAGTAGATTTATTGGTTGTGTTTTGATCTGCTTTTTTGTTTTGAAATAAGGAATTGTTGTTTTTCTGTGTGTTGTTATTGAAGTTAAATCCTTTCTTACCTGAACTATACCTTTTGGCGTCAACCGTTGTAGGTTGGTCTTGGAAAATAGCTGTTCCAATCGGCGTAAACAAAAGTGCTGCAGTAATCACAGCTGCGAATAATTTTTTCATTTAATAAATTCCCTCCGTATTTCTTTTTTAATAGTTATATTTCATTCTATAGTATTTACGTTGGAAAATAAAATAAGTTTCACTTATGAATTATTTTTTTTATATACAAGATTTGTAAAAGGGTTCACATAAAGTACAAGTTTTTTGTGAGGTTTAGACTATTAAGAGTGTTAAAATATGGGTTAAAGAAAAGGCTTGAAGGGAGAACCAATAATGAAAGTACAAAGAAATTCTCGGAAGCCCATGATTTATTATTTCCTGATTGCAATGAGTGTTGTTATGCTTCTGAACGCATTTATCATGCCGCTGATTACGGAACAAAAAATAACGGAAGTTGATTATGGGACATTTTTAACAAAAATTGAGAAGGGGGATATTAAAGCGGTAAAGATTTTGCCTAATCAAATCACTTTTACTGCTAGTAACGAACAAGGAAATGAAGCTGCTTTTGTGACGGGACGTATGGATGATCCAGATTTAGTGAACCGTCTGTATAAAGCCAAAGTCCCTTTTACCTCCACGATTCAAAGCGATAATTCCTCTTTCATCAATTTTATTTTAACTTGGATCCTCCCACTGATTCTTTTTATTTGGATCAGTCAAATTTTCATTAGGAAAATGCAAACGAAGGTAGGAGGGGGAAATCGTACATTAAGTATTGGGAAAAGTAATGCCAGAATTTATGTGAAAGCAGAAACAGGGAAATCCTTTAAAGATGTCGCTGGTCAGGATGAGGCTAAAGAAGCATTGCAGGAAATTGTTGATTATTTACATAATCCAACGAAGTATCGATTTATTGGTGCTAAGATTCCAAAGGGAGTTTTGCTTGTGGGACCTCCCGGAACGGGGAAAACACTGCTTGCAAAAGCATTAGCAGGCGAATCCAAGGTACCATTCTTCTCGATATCTGGTTCTGAATTTGTGGAGATGTTTGTCGGAATGGGGGCTGCGAGAGTCAGGGATTTATTCAAACAGGCACAGGAAAAAGCTCCTTGCATCGTTTTTATTGATGAAATCGATGCGATCGGTAAAAGCCGCAATTCAATGGGGATCAGCAGCAATGATGAAAGGGAGCAAACATTAAATCAACTTTTGTCAGAGATGGATGGGTTTGATGCCGGTAAGGGGGTCGTTATTTTAGCGGCTACGAATCGACCGGAAACCCTTGATAAAGCGTTGCTTAGACCTGGAAGATTTGACCGTAGAATCCCGGTGGAATTACCGGATTTGCAGGGACGTGAAGCGATTTTGAATGTCCATGCCGGCAAGGTAAGAATGGGAGACGATATTGATTTAAATGCAATTGCAAGAGCAACACCAGGTGCGTCTGGGGCGGATTTGGCCAATATTATTAATGAGGGTGCATTGAGAGCGGTGAAAGAAGGCCGTCATCACGTAAACCAAAGTGACCTCGAGGAGTCTGTAGAGGTCGTTATTGCTGGATATCAGAGAAAAAATGCCGTGATTCCGATGAAAGATAAATTAACGATTGCCTATCACGAAATAGGCCATGCTCTAGTTGCGGCCAAACAAAACCACTCAGCACCCGTTCATAAAATAACGATTATTCCGAGAACCTCGGGGTCGTTGGGTTATACGATGCAGGTGGAGGAAGGGGAACAAGTACTGCTTACAAAAGAGCAAGTCATGGATAAAATCACCACCTACATGGGCGGCCGAGCTGCGGAAGAGATAGTTTTTAATACGATCACTTCAGGTGCAGCGAATGACATCCAACAGGCGACTAGGATAGCCAGAGATATGGTGACAAGATTTGGTATGAGTGACGAATTCGATATGATGGCTTTAGAAACGGTAAACAATCCTTACTTAGGTAGCGATACTACTCTGTTAGTATCTCCTGAGACATCCGCGAAAATAGATGCGGAAGTACTAAAAATTATTAAAATTGCTCATCAAAGGGCTATTGAAATACTTGAAGAAAATAAAGATAAACTACATGAATTGGCAAAATACTTGGTGGAGAAGGAAACGATCACTGGGGGAGAATTTATGGAGTTTTTAGCTTAAAAAGCAATCGCTGAATCTATGGGCTCCAATTCATAGATTTGGCGATTTTTTTGAATAAAATTATAATATTGCATATTGACTTAAATTACCGGAGTGGAGACTATAAGATGAGATATTAAGTAAAACACAGTAGGATCCATAAATGGTATATTCAGGTAATTAAGGCAATTTGCGGTGTAATTGTAAAAATGATTAATTAAAAAAAGAGAGTGATTTATTATGGTTTATATTTTACAATATTGTATTTTTATTACCCTATTTCTTTTTTTTACACTATTGGCTTGGTATGAGGGTAGTGCACTATTGGACGTACAATGGGAGTGGAAATATACTGCCTTTTTTTCAAATGTTATAAATGGAGCTGTTAAAAAAGAATCGGATATTTCACAATTAGATTTTTTTATATATGCTGCAAAATTTAGACCAGTATTCCCCATATTTATGGTCCTCACTTTAAGTTATATAGTAACCATATCAGCAAAGTTAGTTTTAAAAAACAGTTATAAAAAATTAATACTTTTTTATAGTCTTTTTGGGTTGCTTTTCTTTTTTCTAACTGTTTTCGTTTCTGATTCACCGACAATCGGAGGAAAATATTTTACTATTCTTTTTATCATTTTATCAATCATTAATTTTACAATATCGCTTTATCACTACATATTTAGAGTAAGAGGTATGGACAATACCAAAATGTGATAATGTTGCTGTTGACTAAAGTTAGCTGAACATTCAAACTATAATTATGACAGCAAGAAATTAGCAAGGGTTTTTGATAAAATCACTAAATGGGGGAGTTGGAGGATGGAGTTTTTATCAGTAAGACAAACAGAGGACATTGCTTATATTACTTTGGAAAATATTAAAGAGTTTAACACTTTAACATTGCAGGTTCTTCGTGAAATGGATCAATTGTTAAAAGAAATTGGTACGAAAAGAGAAGTAAAAGTCGTTGTGATCGAGGGATCTGAGCGAGTATTTTGTGCAGGACATAGCTTAAAAGAAATTGAAGCAAAAAATGAAACGGAAGTATTGGCGCTTTTCCGAGAATGTTCGACGATGATGCGGACGTTACGCGAGATTCCGCAGATCGTTATTTCAAAAGTTCGCAGTGCAGCTGTAGCTGCCGGATGTCAATTAGTTGCCGCTAGTGACTTAGCGGTTGCTAGTGATGTCGCGAAATTTTCAACACCTGGAATAAATAGCGGGCTATTCTGCAGTACGCCAGCTGTATTTTTAAGTAGAAATATTGGACGGAAAAAGGCTGTAGAATTACTATTCACTGGTAATTTCATGTCAGCACAAGAGGCGCTGTTGCATGGCCTAGTCAATAAAGTTGTCCCGGTTGAGGAGTTAGATGCCGAAACGGAAAAACTGGCTAAAGATATTACGAAACAAAGCCTAAACATTATCGAAATAGGAAAGCGTCAGTTTTACCAACAAATTAATATGGAAGATTTCCAAGCCTTAAATTATTCAACAGAAGTTATTTCTTTAAATAGTAAACATCCAGATGCCCAAGAAGGAATCCGTGCCTTTATTGAAAAAAGAAAGCCAGTTTGGGATTGAAAGAGAAAAATCGGAGTATGAGTCATAAACATACTCCGGTTTATTTTATATTTTTTCGGCATTTTCACCGGGGGCTAAATATTCCAAGACAAGCTTTTCAAATAATTGCATTTCCTCGTTTTCTGAAAGCGCAATGTCTGTTTTTAATGAATGAAGTGCACTCTCTATAAGAAATTTCCGCGGTTCACGTGAATGCAATACTTCATCCAAAACAAAGTTAAGTAATTCAAGTGGTTTCGTTTGATCAACACTATCACTTAAGGTCATTTTAATTTGGAATACAGTATGACAAAGTTTTTCTTTTAAAGTCTTATCTGTTTTATTGCTTGGCAGCCAGTTTTCTAATACTTCGGGTCTTATTAACTGATCTTCTGCTGCCGAAACCTCCTCGACGATTTTTACAATCCGCTCTACACTGTATCGAACAATCCTCTGAATACTGGTGTTTTCCTCTTCATAAGCCATTGCGTTAAATTTAAAGTTATGTTGGAGAATTCCTAAAAACATAATTGCGCAATCTAATAAATAAGGTTTTTTCTCGTCCCCAAAAAGATCAAGAAATCGAGTATATACCCAATCAATGAACAGGAAATTGCCACGTTTCATGAAGTTGTTGAGTTCAGGATCATTTAAGACAAGCACTTCTTGAAATAGAGACAATAGTTTATTTCTTTTGTTCGTATTCATATGTAATTCAACTTGTTTTATAAAAACCTTAACATCAGAGGGGTCTTGGCCAATGAGCAATTCATTTCTCTCTTGTTCGAGTTTTTTAAAAATGGATTTAAATAATGCCATTAATAATTCACTTTTTGAGGAAAAATAATTATAAAATGTTCCCTTCGAGATCCCGCTGCTTTCTAAGATATCTTGAATAGATGTAGCTTGATATCCTTTTTCAATAAATAATTGATGAGCAATATTTAATACTTTTTGTTTCCTAATGTTCATAATTATCACCCGGAATTTTATTGGACTGCTTGTATAAAAATCATAGTACATTAATTTTTCGAAATATACAAACCTTTTAAAATAGGGAGTATTTATCAATTGAAATATTTAAACTTATGGTATAAGATATAGTTCATCTGAAATGTAAGTATAAATAATTGAACTTAGTGTTCATAGGAGGAAAGATCAATGAATCAAGACGTTAAAGAGACACATCGTCCACCCTATGGGATAATTTCAGTCTTAATGATTGGAGCATTTATCGCATTTTTAAATAATACATTATTAAACATTGCCTTACCTTCCATTATGACAGAATTAAAAATTGAGCCGGCAACTGTGCAATGGTTATCAACAGGATTTATGTTAGTAAACGGGATTCTAATTCCAACTACTGCATTTTTAATTGAAAAATATTCGGTACGCCGCTTGTTTTTAGTGGCAATGGGGTTGTTCACAATTGGGACTATCATTGCCGGTGTAGCCCACGTCTTCCCGATTTTATTAACCGGTCGTATGGTTCAAGCAGCAGGGTCGGCCATTATGATGCCGCTTCTAATGAATGTCATGTTAGTAAGCTTCCCAGTAGAAAAAAGAGGAGCAGCGATGGGCGTGTTTGGTCTAATATTAATGGCCGCACCAGCGATTGGTCCAACATTATCAGGTTGGATCATCGAACATTATGATTGGAGAATGCTTTTCCATTTCGTTACACCCATTGCAGCCGCAGTATTAATAATTGGATTTTTCTTGCTTAAGGATAAAAAAGAAAAGGTTAATATCCGTCTCGATGTCGTATCACTTTTATTATCAAGCATCGGTTTTGGCGGTTTAATGTATGGTTTTAGTTCTGCCGGGAATAAAGGCTGGGATAGCCCGCAAGTGTATGGAACAATTATAGTTGGAATTATTTCATTCGTTTCCTTTGTTATTTTGCAATCAAAAAAAGAGCGTCCGATGCTAAACTTCTCTATATTTAAATATCCAATGTTTGCTTTATCATCTGCCATTACAATGGTTATCAATATGGCGATGTTTTCCGGAATGATTCTTTTGCCAATCTATGTGCAAACACTACGTGGAATCTCTCCAATGGATGCAGGGTTAATGCTTCTTCCAGGAGCATTAGTAATGGCCTTTATGTCTCCTATCACTGGGAAATTATTTGATCGGTTTGGCGGCCGTATATTAGCTGTAATAGGGCTTACTATTTTAACGGTAACAACCTATTATTTCAGCAAACTAACGTTGGAAACCGGGTATACGCACTTAATGATCTTACATGCGATAAGGATGTTCGGCATGTCTATGGTCATGATGCCTGTATCAACAAATGGTTTAAATCAATTACCGGCTCGTTTCTACCCACATGGTACAGCGATGAACAACACGTTAAACCAAGTGTCAGGCGCTATTGGAACTGCACTATTAATTACAATTATGACGAATAAGACAGAATCAACTGCAACGAAACTTACACAAGAAGCTATGAGTCATGCAAGTGCAACAGGAGGTCAACCAACTGGGGCTGCAATAGCGGCTATTAAACAACAAATTGCAGCGCAAGCGATGTTGGAAGGAATTAATTTTGCTTTCTTAGTAGCGACTATTTTCTCTGTTATTGCCCTTGTCCTTGCTTTATTTATCAAAAGGGCAGCACCAGCAAAAGACCCAATCGAGCAAAAAGTGACTTCTCCAAAAGTTGCACCTAAATTAGCGGAAAATTAATTATGAAAATTACTTCAAAGTGAGAGGCTGCATGATGGGCCTCTTCTTTTTCGTTTTCAAGTCTAGAATTGCCTGCTTAAATAACTTTCAAAAGCCTCTATTAAAAACAAAAATATCACTTGAACCTTCCAAGAATATACGATTTTGGTCAATAAGTTTTTTGGTTGCTCCGCGTTTCTGATATACTATACTATTTCATTCCGCCAATTGTTATATAACATATTAAAGGTAAAAAACCTTTTAAAATCAACTATTACCGATCAATTTTCAGTTGGTGTACTAATAGAAAACGCTTACCTGTATACACCCTTTTGAATAGTAAAAATAATAAGAGTAAATAGATTATTTTTGAATATAACTCTTAATTTAATTACAAAATTATTTTATATAGTTACAAAATATATCAAAATCCGACAATAGTTCATATAATGTTCACATAAAGACAAAATGATTACGCTTTCAATTAATGAAATCTTTCTAAGAATTTTAAGAATAAGAAGGGGTGGAAAAATGAAAAAGTTTTTAAATTTTAAGAGTTTAACATTTCAGGTTATTAGCGGTATTATCCTCGGTATTATTTGTGGAGCATTATTTCCAAAGTTCGGTGCAGAATTAAAGGTTTTAGCAGATATTTTTATTAAAATGATTAAAATGATCATCGCACCAATCATCTTCCTAACAATCGTTGTTGGTATTGCTGGTATGGGTGATATGAAGAAGCTTGGTCGTATCGGTGGTAAGGCATTACTTTACTTTGAAATCGTTTCAACCATTGCTTTGGCTATTGGTATCACAGTTGCAAACGTTTTTAAACCAGGTAAAGGCTTTGATACAAGTGCTGCTTCAGCAGATGCTGTTGCCCAATATACGAAAGCTGCAGAAGAGACAAGCCATGGCTTAATGAACTTTATCTTATCGATTATTCCTGATACATTTTTAGGTGCTTTTACAAATGGTCAATTATTGCCGGTATTATTCGTTGCTATTCTTTTTGGAATTGCTCTTGCTCAATTAGGTGAAAAAGGACAGCCAATTTTAAACTTTTTTGAAAAAATTTCAGAAGTTATGTTCGGTATCGTAAACATTATTATGAAGGTTTCTCCAATTGGGGCATTTGGTGCCATGGCTTATACAATTGGTAACTTCGGTCTAGGTTCTCTAGTTTACCTTGGTAAGTTAATGGGTTCTGTTTATACAACTATGTTCCTATTTATCGTCCTAGTTCTTGGTGCAATTGCTAAGTTTTATAAATTCAATATTTTTAAATTCATTGCTTATATAAAAGAAGAAATTTTCCTAGTAGTCGGTACTTCTTCATCTGAATCCGCTTTACCACCAATGATGAAAAAGCTTGAAAAATACGGTTGCTCAAAATCAGTAGTAGGTCTTGTTCTTCCGACTGGTTATTCTTTCAACCTTGATGGAACCTCTATTTACTTATCAATGGCAGCATTATTTATCGCACAGGCCTTTGGTGTGGATCTATCATTAGGTGATCAGTTATTGCTTCTTGGTGTATTAATGTTAACTTCTAAAGGTGCGGCTGGTGTAACTGGTTCAGGTTTCGTAACTTTAGCTGCAACTTTAGCAGTGTTCCCATCAGTACCAGTTGCAGGTCTAGCGTTAATTCTAGGTGTTGACCGCTTCATGTCAGAAGCTCGTGCCGTTACGAACTTAATTGGTAATGGTGTGGCAACAGTAATCGTTTCAAAGATGGAAGGAGAGTTCACTCCACAATTACAAGGGGTTCCTTCAAAGAAAGACGAGGAAGTTTCAGCTTAATATAATTCAGCATAATAGAATATAGGAAATATCGATTGCAAAGGCTGTTCTACTAGAATAGCCTTTTTTGCATTATAATAGAAATATTGGAATCGGAAATACGACCATGCAATTATTGGAGTGAGTTTATGTTTTTGCGAAAACTGAAGCTAAGTACGATGATTACTGCGCTAGTCTGTCTAGTTGTCCTCGTCTCGTTGCTCATTACTGATATATTATTTAATTCAACTATTAAAGATACTATTGAGGAAAATCTGGAAGAGCGAGCAATCATTCTTTCTAATATTGTCGCAAGGTCAGACGAGGTCATTAATGGATTAAAAAATGAAGAACATGTTGACGATATTCAGGAATATGCCAATGAGATTCTAGAGGCAACGAACGTTCTGTATGTTGTAGTTATGGATATGAACGGTATACGTTTATCGCACCCGATACCTGAGAGGATTGGTGGGCTCTATAGTACAGAGGATCACAAGGCAGTGTTACACGGAAAGCAATATGTTTCTGTTTCTAAGGGTACGATGGGGAATTCTTTAAAAGCATTTACTCCTATTTATGATGAAAATAAGGTACAAATTGGGGCGGTTTCAGTAGGAATTTCTTTAGAACGAATTGATGATGCTGTCAATCAGGGACGTAAGAACATCCTTATTGCAACAAATTTTGGTTTATTAGTAGGGATTGTTTGCGCCTATTTTGTGGCAAGGTTTATTAAACAAATATTGTTTGGGCTTGAACCCCTCGCGATTGCAAAAATCCTTGAGGAACGTAATACCATGCTGCAATCTGTTCGTGAAGGGGTCATAGCGGTTGATCAGGATTCAAAGATTACACTCGTCAATAAATCGGCAAAACGAATGTTTAAGAAGGCAGGTTTGTCTGAAATTCCAATTGGATTGTCTATTCAGGAATATATGCCTTCGTTTAATGTGGAAAATGTTTTGAAAACCGGGAAGTCCGAGTTGGACGAGGAGTATAGCATCAATGGTGTTTCGATTCTATTAAATAAAGTACCTCTTATTGTAAATAAAGAAGTTGTTGGGGCGATTGCAACCTTTAGAGATAAGACAGAAATTAATCAATTGGCCGAGCAATTAACAGGTGTTAAAGCTTATGCAGAAGCATTGCGGGCCCAATCGCATGAATTTATGAACAAGCTTCACGTTATCCTTGGTATGGTCCGAATGGGGATGTATGAGCAGTTAACAATGTTTATCAATACACTCGTAGATCATCGCAATCATGAAGTGGGAAATGTAACTAAAAATATCAAGGACCCAGCATTGGCCGGTTTCATAATGGGTAAACTTAGTTATGCCAGAGAGAAAAAAGTAGACTTGTCCATTGAAATTGAGACAGTTCTACCTGAACCGAAAAGTTTAAGCGCAACCCATGAAATTATTACTATTTTGGGGAACCTAATTGATAACGCAATAGAAGCGATGGAGGACTCTCCGACAAAAGAGATAGAAGTCCTACTAAACTACTTTCATAACTCATTGAAAATTATTGTTTCAGATACGGGCCCTGGCATTTCCAAAGATGTTACCCGGCATGTCTTTGAAAAAGGCTTTTCAACAAAAGGACAAAACAGGGGCTATGGGCTATACTTAATACGGCAAAGTGTTGACCGGCTAGGCGGAGAAATCAATGTCCATTCAAGATTAAATAATGGAACAGAATTTGTTGTTGTAGTACCTTTTGAAACGAAAAAAGGGGATGATGCTCATGATCAGAGTTCTAATAGTTGAAGATGATCCAATGGTGGCCGAAATTAATAAAAGGTATCTCGAGGAAATTGCGGGTTTTGCACTTGTGGGTGTAGCTCATTCTGTCAATGATGCTCTAACATATATTGATAACGAACAAATTGATCTAGTTTTATTGGATGTATATATGCCCGGGAAAAGCGGGATAGAGCTGCTTACCTATATAAGAGAGCGAGAAAAAAGCATTGATGTCATCCTTATTACAGCTGCATCAGATGTAGAGAAAGTACAAACGGCCTTACGATTTGGAGTAGTTGATTACTTAATAAAGCCATTTGAATTTGAACGGTTTAAAGCAGCTATCTCTTCTTACAGCGAACAATTTACGTTGCTACATAATCAACGTCATGTTAATCAAAAAGACATTGATGAAATGTTGCTCAGTAAGGAAGCGAAGTCATCTGGCGCACCTGTTCACTCACTACCAAAGGGCTTAACAAAAAGCACACTACAAATCGTTGTTTCGGCAATTGAAGAAATGGGAAAGACCCCATTTTCAACGGAAACGATTGCGGAAAAAACGGAAATTTCTAGGGTCTCAATCGGGAAATATTTGAAGTTTCTAAAAGAAATAAAAGTTTTGGAAGAGACGATTACATACGGGATTGGAAGGCCTGTTTCTTTGTATATTTATAAAGAAGTGAACCGTTCTATTCTAAATAATTTGTTATAGGGACAGGGGATGGTGCTCTGCTTCCTTCTTGTTATTTCGGGGGAATATTCCATAAGAGGATTTTGCCTCCTAAAGTAATTGGACATTACATTGGATAATACTTACAGCAAGTCTCTAAGCAGACACGAATGAACATCTGAATATTTCAAGAAGTGAGACTACTTTCGTGTTTTTCCGCATAGAGACTTGGAATTCATTTAACAATTATTTTTGGTACGGCGTCCAATCATACTTGATCGCACTAATCACTTATGGAATAAATACTATTGCTAGAAAGGGGTATCCTAAAGAAATATTAATAATGGTCAAAGTGTAATATAAACTGAATTTGTTCCAATTTCTTTTTCAACTGTCTTATTGAATAGTTTACCAATCCATTCAATTGGAACAATAACCTCTGAATCCATTACTTGAGCAGGAACCTCCATTCTTATTTCTTTATTATTGTAATATGCAATATTTGAACCAATTTCTATTTCTAGTCTTTGCTCATCCTTAACTGCAATAATCTTATTATTTTCTTTATCCCATTCTGCTTCTGCACCAAAAATTAAAAATGTTAATTTGTAAGGGACTAAAGTATAATCTTTAGCTACTATTGGAACAAGATTAAATGTAACTTTGTCATCGTTAACATAGACAGTACGTGAAGTGTCTTTTACCAAATTAAGACTTTCTACTTCAGTAGTTATTGTAATTACATCTTCTGTTGTTACTTTTGATAATTCTTTAGTCTCCTCATAAATTAATGTGTCATCTTGTGTTTCCTTTTCATTAAAAGGCATAACCATCTCTAAATTATTAGGTAATTCATTAATTTTGGCTGAATCATTCAATACTTCTATTGCCGAAACCATAGAAGAATGGATAAAAACTAAGGCAATAAATAAACTAATCATAATTTTTAAATTCATAATTCTCCCCCTATATTAAATCAAATTAATTAATGTTAAATCTATTAACTAAACAAATATGGCGATAAAAGTAATCAGACAAATTGTTATTAATAAAAACAATTTTAAATTTTCCCTTTTGTCAATTTTTAATAGGTCACTAAAAAAATATAACACAGTAAATAATAATAAATTGGGACTAAGAGTCATTAGATAAAAATTTAAATAATCCCAAATTCCCCCTGATTTGATCTTTATTATCTCGTTAAATGTAATTCCTATAAAAACAAAAATATACAATGGGGATAAAAGAAGATTGAAAATGATATATGTTAGGTAAACTTTAATAAAATCTCCCCCATAAATAGCTTGATTTTTTATTTAATGTTTTCAATATAATCATAAAAATGGATTAAAGAATGAGCATTATTTGCATCAACTAGTCTTTTATCAAAGATTTCTTTTCTACTTTTAAGATTTTGATCCGTTGGAGCTACGTTATTTATAGCATCATTTAATTGAGCAGCAACATAAACTCTATTTTTATCAGAAATTTCTCCAATTTCTTCCTCATACTTTTGTATTGCGTCAACTAGAAATTGAAAATCGAAATCTGTTGGTGTTAAATTTTTGTAATAAAACGTATAACCCGCTCCTTCAGCACCAAGTTTAAATGCATCCTCATTTAAATGATGATCCAGAAGGTATAAAATATCAAAAGACATTGCATTATTAAAAATCTTATCATCATAACTAGAACTCGTAGCGACATTCAACGGGACTACTGGATTCCTTGAAGTATCAATATTTATCCCTATCTTTCGTAATGCTTTTGTTCCAAAAAATGGAGCTGCGTTGAATGTCCTTGTGTATTGATAATTTCCAATATTATTATTCTCTAAATGATAAGAAGCTACTTGTGCTAGCCACCCACCTAAAGAATGACCATTAATAAATATTTTTTTCTTTGGATACTTCTTAGCAATACTTTCTGCAAAACTTTTTGCATATGTCGCTTGCTTACTATTTCCTTCAAATAGTATTCCGTTAAGATTACCAAAAATTCAGTCGTTAATTAGATTTAGTGATAAAATATTATCTGAGCCTCTAAAAGTAATAACAATTTTATCTCCATGTAATACAGCAAATGCTCCAAACCCGCTATCAATCCAATTACTATCTTCGGCGCTAATCAAATACCAATCATCAAGTTTATTTCCATAAGTATCACTTTCATAATGAAAGTTTCCATTATTAATCTGAGCTCTTTTTGTATAAATGACATTTTTAAAATCTATACTTTTTGATTGAGTTCGGCTCATGCTTTCTAAATCATCTACATAAGATAGTTCTGACAACATTAATGCGTGCTCTGGTGTAAAATCATATACCAATGGATCATATTTAGTTCTTTGACTGCTTACTGAATTAATCGAAAATAGATTTATTGGGTCAGAATTATTATGTCTGACTTCATTAAAATCGCTTAATCCATCTCCATCTGTATCAATCACTGTAGGATCTGAGATCATTGTAAAATAAATTTTGTTTTCTAAACTTTTATATTGCACTAAAATTTCTTCACCATCTAATAATCCATCACCATCTGTATCACTATTATTTGGATCCGTTTTAAAGAGTGTTCCAGCTCCATTTCTTATTCCTTCAATTTCCAAGTAGTTAGGAATGCCATCTTTATCATCATCCAAAGTATAATCAACTGTATCACTAGCAGTATTTTTTAGTGCTTCTTCAAGTTTATTTGCATCTGTTGCAAAAAAGTACTTTCCACCTGTAGTTGTTGCAATTTTCTCCAGTAATGTTTTGTTTACCCCATTTCCTAATCCTACGGTATAGATACTTATTTTGTTTTCATTTGCAAGTTGTAAAACACTATCACTCCAAGATCCATCTCCATCTGTCAAAAAAATAATATACTTTGAATGATCTGTCTTACCGTTAGCCACTATTTCATCAATGGCTGCCTTAACACCATTATATAAATTTGTTCCTCCAGAACGATCAATAGAATCAATTGCATCTTTTATTTCTTGTTTATTTGTTGTTAAATGTACAAGAATTTTAGCTGTATCATCAAAATCCACAACTGCAGCTCTATCAGCATCACTCAATTTCTCTACAAAGTCTTTTGTAGCTTGTTTTCTTAAATCATAAGGATCCATCCAACTCATACTACCGGAGGAATCAATAGAAAAAACTACTTCGATATTTTTAATCTGTCCATTTTGATCCAAATCCGGTGGTCTTATATCTTTTTCCCATGCTTTTTCATATTCTTTTCCATTTAATAAAATATACTTACTAAAATGATTAACCGTTCCGGTTACTGTTCTACTATTTGGATCATGAACTTGATTATTAATTTCCTCTAATCTTTGCTCTTCTTCATTAAAGTAGTATATTTTTGGCTCAAAATCTTCAGATATTAATGATGAATCATAGCTAAATACTATCGTTGCTTCAGAAAATTGTACATCCGTTTCAAATTCATAAGCTTCACCTAGATATCCTGGAATTTTTTCATTCAAAATTCCGTTTCCCTTTAAACTTGTAACTGTAGTGGTAGAGGCTTCTGAAGCTATTGTATTAAGAGTAACGCTGGCGTTAACCATACTTTCACTATCTTCCATAATCGGGACCGTTGTAACAGGAATAACTTCATCACCATCGATTATTCCATTACCATCAGTATCAGTTAATGTAGGATTAAAACCTAGGTCTCCTTCTTCTCCATCTGATAATTTATCATTATCAGTGTCATATTCAAATGGATTAGTTTTTTGATTTAATTCATCACTATCACTTAGTCCATCAAAATCCGTATCATATAAATTAGGGTCAGTACCTATTTCGAGTTCTTTTATATTTGAAAGATTGTCCCTATCCATATCTTCCTCTGAATCATTAATTCCGTTTTTATCAGAATCAATTATTAATGGATCAGTTCCAGTTGCAAAGATTTCATATTGATCTGGTAATCTATCATCGTCCGTATCAGATTTTAAAGGATTAGTTTTATACATTAATACTTCTTCTCCATCACTTAAACCATCCTTATCAGTATCACTAATTGAAGGATTCGTACCAAGATTCATTTCCTCCTGATCTGTTAATCCATCATCATCGCTATCAGACATTGGATCTAATACTTTTATGATATATTCTTCACTTTCTGAAACGTAACGGCGATTTTCACTAGAAGGTTTTGGCCATAAAATTCTCACTTTAACTTTATGATCTCCAGGTTCACTGATTTTAGCAGTAAAGTTAAACTCAATTCGATCATTTGGTTTTAAATTCCCAAATATATAATGATCTAATTCGGTATTATCAATTAATAACGTAGCTACTAACCCCTTATTACCGGAGTAAGACGGGACATTTTGATAAATAACATTAATGTCAAATTCTTTATCTATAGTGGCATTTACTGGTAATTTTATTGTAGTGTTTGGAATATTGGGTGTTTCCTTTGTTTTACTTTGTGCAGACGTTGAAAGTGGATGAAAGATTGTTGTAAGAACTAATAAAATAATAATTAAAAGATTTCTATTTTTTAAGTTAACCAATTAAATCACTCCCTTATTATCCACTTTGCCATTTCCCATAAATTTACCTATTATGGTGGGTAATGGGTTATATGTAAATTTTAGTTGTTTCTTGATTATAGGTAAACAAAATATTGAAATATTCACGGGAATGTAACAAAATGGATAATTGATTTAAAAGGTTATAATTTTAGAAGAATTATAATTTATAAGAAGCAGCGATATCTTCCACTTCTGTTTTTTCATTTTATATAAAAAGCTTTTATTGATTTTTTCGGAAAAATCAATACATAATAAAGGTAAGTAATAGAAAACTTTACTAGGAAAGGAACAATGATATGAAACTCATTTATACTGGGAAAACGAAAGATGTTTATGCTCTTGAAGACGGAAATTATTTGCTGCAGTTCAAAGATGATGTAACAGGTGAAAATGGAGTCTTTGATCCAGGTGCCAATACTGTAGGTTTAACAATGGAAGGTGCTGGAAAAGCGGGACTAAGATTAACGAAGTTCTTTTTCGAAAAATTAGCAGTGGCTGGAATTCCAACTCATTATATCGATGCCGACATTGAAAAAGCGACAATGACAGTAAAACCAGCAACTGTATTTGGTCAAGGTCTTGAAGTCATTTGCCGTTACCGTGCTGTTGGCAGCTTCCTACGTCGTTACGGTATGTACGCTGAAGAAGCTCAGCCACTCGATGCTTTTGTAGAAGTTACAATTAAGGACGATGCACGTCAAGATCCACCAATCAGCGAGGACGCACTTGATATGCTTGGAATCCTTACCCTCGGCGAATACAAAGAATTAAAAGAGTTGACTCAAAAAATAGCAGCGATCGTAAAGGATGAGCTAGCTAAAAAAGAAATCGAGTTATATGATATTAAATTTGAGTTTGGCAGATTAGCGGATAAGCAAATCGTACTCATTGATGAAATTTCAGGCGGAAATATGCGTGCCTACAAAAAAGGTGAATATATCGAGCCATTAAAACTGGAACAATTAATGCTTGAAGATTAATTTTTTATTTATTAAATAAGAGCGAGCACCCACACTGGAACGTATTGTGTGGGTGTTTTTTTCTATTTTTTGAACCGCTCTGAATTGTTTCTATAACAGTGCCTAGAAAAAATATCTGCTTTAGTACAGGATTTAGCTTGTTTGTCACAAAGTTTCGTTTTTTGTCGTAAAATAAAATTTTTGTCCAATTTTGAATATATAATTAATTTATAAAACCATTAAGGTGGGGTAGAAATATGAAAACACATATAGAGAGAATTAGAGACCCAAGATTACTGGATCGTGTAGTTACAGCAGAAGAAGCGGCATCGTGGATACAGGACGGAATGACAATCGGAATCAGCGGTTTTACTAGAGCTGGCGATGCCAAGGCGATTCCATTTGCATTGGTGAAACGTGCCGAAACAGAATCTTTTAAAGTAAATTTATTTACTGGAGCCTCCATCGGTTCAAATATCGACAAAATGTTTACGGAAGCTGGGATTATTAGAAAACGTCTGCCGTATCAGGCTGACAAAACGATGAGAGATGGAATTAATAAAGGTGATGTATTATTTGTAGATGCCCATCTTTCACATGTGGCTGAATTAGTACGGAATAAGGCATTGGAGCCCATAGATTTTGCCGTTATTGAGGCACTCTCTATTACTGAAGATGGAATGATCATCCCGACAACATCAGGTGGAAACTCACAGGTTTTTGCTAATCATGCAAAAAATATCATCATTGAGCTTAATGCTGCATTTCCATTGAGCTTAGAAGGTTTACACGATTTTTATGACCCAGGTGAACAGGGGAAAAGACAACCAATTCCATTAACAAAGCCATCTGATCGAATTGGAATGATTGGAATTCCATATGATCCAGATAAGGTAAAAGGAATCGTATTTACTCATTATCCAGATACACCTTCACCAATCGTACCACCAGATGATGAAACTGTAACGATGGCCAATCATTTGCTAGACTTTTTACGCAATGAAATTGCTGCTGGTAAATTGCCTGAAAAACTGCCAACTTTACAATCAGGAGTGGGTTCAGTAGCGAATGCTGTTCTTCATGGATTACTAGAATCAGAATTTGAAGATTTACAGCTATATTCGGAAGTACTTCAAGATGCAGTTTTTGACTTAATGGATGCAGGAAAGGTTACATTTGCTTCAAGCTGCTCGTTAGGTTTATCAGAAGCTAAAATGGATGAGGTATATTCCAACTTTGATAAATATCGTGATCGTATCATGTTACGTCCACAGGAATTATCGAATAATCCGGAAATCATTCGTCGTCTCGGCTTAATTTCTATTAATGCAGCATTAGAATTCGACATCTATGGCAATGTAAACTCCACCCATGTAATGGGAACAAAAATGATGAATGGAATTGGTGGTTCTGGCGATTTTGCGAGAAATGCCCGTTTGGCTATCTTTGTCACAAAATCAATCGCAAAGAATGGAAAGATTTCAAGTATCGTGCCTTTCGCTTCACACATTGACCATACCGAACATGATGTAGATGTAGTAGTAACGGAACAAGGTTATGCAGACCTTCGCGGCTTAGCACCACGTGAGCGGGCAGAATTGATTATTCATAACTGTGTACACCCAATGTATCGAACTCAGTTGTGGGACTACTATACAGAAGCTTTAACAAGAGGCGGCCAAACACCTCATATCTTGGAAAAAGCTTTATCATGGCATATTAATTTACAAAAATACGGAACAATGCAACCAAAGGTCGAAGAAAAAGTAAAAGAAACTGTTTAACTATTAAATACGGCTGTTTAAACTATTAAGTTTAGCAGCCTTTTTTTATTTCAACGAATTTTAATCTTGACTTTTTTCAAAGGCTATTTTTAAATTCGGACTTTCCATGTATAATAATAGAGTTATACGATACAAATTATACTATTGGGTATAATAGTGAAATGAATGATGTTTGCATTTTTTTAGATTCAATGTTGAAAGAGAGTGGAACAAAATGGGTCGTAAGTGGAACAATATTAAAGACAAGAAAGCATCAAAGGATGCCAATACTAGTCGAATTTATGCGAAATTTGGCGTAGAGATTTATGTGGCAGCTAAACAGGGCGAGCCTGATCCAGAGTCTAACCAAGCTTTAAAGTTTGTTCTAGAACGGGCAAAAACATATAATGTACCAAAACATATCATTGACCGCGCAATTGAAAAGGCAAAAGGCGGATCAGATGAAAACTATTCCGAGCTTCGTTATGAAGGCTTTGGACCAAGTGGTTCAATGGTAATTGTTGATGCACTAACAAATAACGTAAACCGTACTGCTTCAGAAGTTCGTGCAGCGTTTGGTAAAAATGGCGGAAACATGGGTGTAAGTGGCTCTGTTGCCTACATGTTTGATCAAACTGCTGTTATCGGTGTTGAAGGAAAATCTGAGGAAGAAGCACTTGAAATTCTGATGGAAGCTGACTTGGATGTCCGTGACATTATGGAAGAAGATGATTCAGTGATTGTTTATGCACTACCTGACCAATTCCATGCTGTTCAAGAAGCGTTCAGAAATGCAGGTGTAACTGAATTTACAGTAGCTGAAATCACAATGCTTGCACACAACGAAGTAACTCTAGATGCAGACGCACAGGCTCAATTCGAAAAAATGATTGATGCAATTGAAGATTGCGACGATGTTCAACAAGTGTACCATAACGTTGATTTAGGAGAATAAGTGGGATAGAGGACAGGAAAACCCTTGGTGTTTCAGCATTTTTCGTCCAGTGGTAAGTCTTTTGATTGTCAAAAATCTGGAATGTTTCAGTGGTTTTTCTAGTGAACGATGATAAACATGTTCATTTTTTACCGAAACTACTGTGATATACCTTCAAGTACCAATTAACTCACTTTTTGTATGGGAAATTAATTCATGCAAGGAGTGATTTTTTTTGTTATTAGAAGACATTTACAAGGAATTTTTATTTGATTTGGAGATTAAAAACTATTCTATTCGCACTATTAAAGGCTACAGAAACAACAATCAAGCATTTTTTTCGAAAGCAATGGATGATGCAAAACTTGCAGACGAAATTATCAAACTGCAATTTTGGATTATTCATTATGAAAAAATAGGATACAGATTTGCTTTACCATGTTAATTATTATTTAACGGTTGCAGATCTAATAATAAGTTTCTTTTGGGAAGGTTATTTGGATTCAACTAATGTCTTTGATGTACTATTAAATATCATCATAGATGTAACTTACTTTTTATGGATAAATTTTCATTTTAAAAAGATAGCTTCTACAGAATAAAGTTTTCATCTGATTCTGTAGCGTATAGGTGGAGGTAACGATAATATTTGATGAATATGAACGAGAAAATTGGGCGTCTAATGGACAACTTCATTCAATAAAATTTGGTGATGGCTTTGGTAAGCAAGGAACACAATGAACTTAATATAATATTTTACTGGGGGATAGTTTTTGCTGAATAATAATATCTCACTAGTGGGTAAATCATGGCTAGGAAATAAAAGAATTGTTGAAAGGGATGACTAATTTTGAAACTGTATTTAATCAACAGCATTAGAACAAATAATTTTAATGATGAGCAAATGTTGGGGAAAATCAAAACCTTGTGGGGAGAAGCCACTCGCAAACTAGAAAACCACCAAAATAGTGTATATGGAATTTATTATGATTATGAAGATGACTATAAAGCTGATTATTCGTTAAGTGTTGCAATTGAAGATAATAATGGGAACACTTTTATTGAGATACCGAATAACGAGATATATGAAGTCTTTAAAGTAGATACTACTGACGAACAAGGTATCATTAAAGCTTGGAGTAAAATATGGGAACAAGAAGAAGCAGGCTCTTTAAAGAGAGCTTACTCATATGATTTTGAAAAATACAACCCTAATGGGGAAATTGAAATTCACATAGCAATTAAGCAATCTTAAAGACAATCTACAAGATTAATTAACATAGCCTATTTTGAGATAAAATAAGAGTTTCATCTACAGCACATAGGCTATTATCGTTAATAGCCAAAATTAAGGGAAGCCCATATTTCAAAGGGTTTCCCTGTCCTTTTACAAAATTTGCGCTTCTGTTTACTGGTGGAAATATTAGTCTTTATCTCTTATTTCCTCCAATACTTTTATTATTTGGTTATTTTGATTCTCTATAGATTTCAATCTTTTTTCAACTACACTGGAAGAAGAAAACAATATAAGTATAATAGCAATTCCGATGATGATTTCCAACCTAATTTCCCTCCCACTATTTTCTTTATTTAAGCACACCTGTTAGTTCATCAAAGAAAAGGTGTTTTCCAAAAATTTAAGAGTTAGTTTTCAAATAAATGACTGGGCATGTTCCGCAATCGTATCCATGTGAAAAATTCTACCTATTGGGCAAACAGATATAATAAATAATTTTCCATCAAACTTCATTAACTTTGTTTTTGAGTTTTTTAGCAAAATTAGTAGCGAGAAACTGAGGAATCAAATTTAAAAAACTAACCAAGATTAATAATTGATATGGAGTTAATGGCTTAAAATAGCCACTCCAATGTTCGTTCCCCACCATTCCGTTGATAAAATAAAATGAAATTATTACAGATAACAAATTGCCGATAATAGGAAATAACGAATTGATAAATAGTTTTCCGAAGAAAGCAAGAAGCGAAGTGGCTATTATCATAATTAAATAGCCAAGCATTGAATGGTTGGCATAATCTTGATACATTGAAATATAAACAAAAGGAAAGCAGTACAGACAGATTATTACAATACCGATTCCTATTTTCCCCATTCTACCACCTCTTTTACTTATAAAACCAGTAATAATAACTCAAGATTAAAATGCTTATTATCATTATAATTCCAAAGTGTTTTTTCCTTGGCTTTTCCGCAGAACTACTTCCACCAAAGAAGAAATACAGTGAGCCAAGAACGAAAATTATGTAGGCTAATATTTTTAGAAAAAAGTCCATAGTACCTCCTTGTTTCCCATTTGGAACTATACACCAAGCAAGTTCAATTTCACAATATGGAGTGCTTTTCTCAAAAACAATTTGACTATTGAAATGAAAAAATACACGATTAACACTATCATGCCAAAATTAACCCAAAATATTGCCCACCAGTCCTTATTTCTTATTGGATAAAACTTCAAAAGGAATAGATTAACTATTTTTCTCTTATTTTAATCACCTTTTTTAAATATTTATTTAAGTAAAATTAACACAAGTCCCTTTAAATGGTAACACATATTTCCATATTTATGTTATTTTACAGTTAAATTGTCATTTAACGTTAATCCAGAAATTAAAAAAGAGTACAACTACAAATGTACTCTTTATGCAAATCCTTTGGTAATTCATGAAGGAATTGTTTTAATTGTGGTTGGAAAAGAATATGTTGTAAAAAAAGAATGAGTTGAATAGTAAAAATTTGGTTGATTAATAATAATAAAGCAAAAATAAGAGTAGAGGTGTACATTTTTGAACTTTAAGAAAGTCATATTAAATATACTTTCTCTTTCGATCCTATGGGGTTACGGATTGTATTGTCTAATTCACAAAAATGATGATGTGATGGCAATACTATTACCCGTTTTCACATATATGTGGTTTAGAAAAAAATAATAGTAAATAACCCATATATCCCGCTTAAACAATGATGTACATAGACTGAGTTATGGTAAAATGCACAAAAATATAGTATGATATGCTAATAATTTCATATTTTATGTACGGAATGTGGTTATCAAATAGGAGATAGATCCCATGAAGGAACATTATTACGATAAATTGCTCAACATAAATACAAGGGGAAATCAAAAAGAAACCAGCGGGTCGATCCACTACCATCGCTATGAACCAACCCAATACATCGCGCTAGAAGCATTATTTAACGAATATAAATTAAAAAGTAGTGACCATGTCGTTGACTTTGGGTGTGGTAAAGGGCGATTAAACTTTTACATACATTATTTTTTTCATGCATCCGTTGTCGGGATAGAAATGAACGAAGTATTTTATAAAGAAGCCATTCAAAATAAAACGAGTTATCAAAAGAAACATAAGAGAGATAGAGATAAAATTCAATTCCAATGTTGCTTAGCGCAAGATTATGAAATTAATCCATTGGACAATCGATTTTATTTCTTTAACCCATTTTCGATACAAATTTTTATTGCTGTGCTTATAAATATTATAGTTTCGGTTGGAGAAGCCGATCGGGAAGTTGAACTAATTTTGTATTATGCGTCCGAGGATTATGTCTATTTTTTAGAAAATCATACTGGATTTGAATTAAAAAAGGAAATTATTGTACCTGGTTTATATGAAAATGACCCGTATGAGAGGTTTTTAATCTATCAATTGGGATAAGGGGGCGGAGGTTCTTTTGACCCAAAGTGAGCCAGAGTTCCCGACCCTGTGTCTCCTGCTATTAATCTGAAAATACTGACAACGATTCAGCTAAATGATATATTGATAGGGAAGGGGGCAATAGAACTATGGAATTTAGAAGAGAAGAAGAATGGTTTACGTTTTATGATGTTCAAGGGAATTTGATCGAACGGAAGACGGAAGTGCGGTTTGACCCATTGACTGGGGAAACTTCCCGGCTTATTTTTGATCCGGGAATGCCAATTACACCGCCTGATTATAGTGAATTAGCTGAACAGACTGGTGGGGCAAAATGTCCGTTTTGTCCGGAAAATCTATACAAGATGACACCGGTTTTTCCAAAAGAAATTTCTCAAGATGGTAGAGTGGCACAAGGAGAAGCGGTGGCATTCCCTAATCTATTTCCATATAGCAAACATAATGCTGTGGTTATTTTTTCGGGTCAACATTATGTGAGATTAGAAGAATTTACGGTGGAAATGATTAAGAATGCGTTTATGGCTGCGCAAACCTATACTCAAAATGTAATTGTCGTAGATCCAAATGCACAGTATGCTTCTATTAATTGGAACTATTTACCTCCATCTGGGGGAAGCATCCTACACCCACATATTCAGGTGATTTTGTCCGAGTCAGCAACGAACACTCAAACGTTGATAAGTGAAAAAGCGAAGACCTATGAAGAAGAACATGGCAAGGAATATTTTACGTCATTATATGAAACTGAAAAAGAGCTTGGCGAAAGATGGATTGGTGAGTTAGGAAATGTGGCTTGGATGCATGCCTATGCACCGAAAAGCCATAATGATTTTGTGGCAATCTTTACAGAGTCCCGTTCTATTTTTGATATTACTGAACAAGATTGGTTGAACTTTGCAACAAGTATCAAAGCCATTTTTGCGACGCTTTCTGAACAGGGATTTGCAAGTTTTAACCTACTGCTTAACGCATCAATTGATCGTGACTCAAAGCAGCCTGTACATATTCGACTCATACCCCGGATTACAATAGGGGCTCTGAATACCAGTGATATCAACTCTTTCCAAGCTTTACATCAAGAACCGCTTTCATTGAAAATACCGGAAGAGGTAGCAGACAAGGCTCGGAAGCATTTTGAAAAAATAAAATAATTGATTAGAAAAACACGTAATTTGCCCATGATGGCAAAATACGATGTACCTAAAGGTATGACCTGTGGCCCTTTTTCTTATACTATAATCCATAAAATCTTATATTTTATAGTATAAAAGAAAAGGAGAGTAAGACACCACATATCCGGCGGTGTTGCTCTCCTTTTAGCTTATTCTATTGGAATATGTTTACGATCCGGCAATGATGGATTTTTCTTTTCTAAAGTAATTGTTAGAACTCCATCTTCATATTTTGCTTTGGAAGAATCACTAATTACTTCAGCAGGAAGTGGAATCGTTCTTTCTACTTTTCCATAAGAACGCTCCTGCTTATAATACTTTTCGCCTTTTTCTTCTTTTTCGGCGGTACGAGAAGCCTTAATAGTAAGAGAATATTCATCTAAAGCCAACTCAATTTCATCTTTGCTGAATCCAGGAAGATCTGCATGAATCGTGATTGTTTTTTCATTTTCTTTTACATCCACATCAAACATCTTGCTCCATGGCCATGGATTATCAAAGAATTCCTCCAGCTCCTGACTTCTCTTGTTCCAAAATCTAGGTAGTAAATCATGTAGTGTTGCCATAATGATCAACCTCCATTTTGAAATATTTAACTTCCACATCTATTTTAATACATTTTATTAGAGTTGGGCACATTTTCCATTACTGTTCATGGAATTGTAAAAATTACTTTTGAACATCAAAAAAATATTATTCTATTTTTCGTGTTTTAATTTTTAGCATTTTACCGCGAAAAAGCATTATGGCGTTAAATTAATAAAACCTAGCAAAATTTCACCCACTTTTACAAATATTGTTGTCTTTTGTCGAAATAGTCTGTATAATCCCTTTAATCAAAAATGAAGATCCAATCTGTGTTGGATTCTCGGAAATTATATTTAAAAAGCATTTGAAGGAGTGGTTGTAAAATGTCTACTGTTAAGTTTTTTTATGGTGAAAATATCCCGTTAGAGATGCACAAAGCCCGTATTGTCCAAAAAATTAATCTTCAACCAATTGAGCGCCGTTTGGAAGCGATAAAAGAAGCAGGATACAATACATTTTTACTAAAAAATACAGATATTTTTATGGACATGCTGACTGACAGCGGTGTAAATGCGATGAGTGATAAGCAGCAGGCGGCGATGTTGGAAGCAGACGACAGTTATGCAGGATCTGTTACTTTTACTAAATTGGAGAAAAAAATTAAAGAGATTTTTGGGAAAGAATATTTTTTGCCCGCTCACCAAGGTCGTGCTTGTGAAAATATAATATCGCAAGTCTATGTGAAACCAGGCACAATCGTTCCAATGAACTATCATTTTACAACTTCTAAGGCACATGTTGTTTTAAATGGTGGTACCGTAGAGGAAATTTTTACAGATGAAGCTTTGAAGATTGATAGTGATGTTCCGTTCAAGGGGAATATGGACACTGGTAAATTAAGAGATTTAATTGAAACAAATGGTGCAGATAAAATTGCTTTTGTGCGTCTTGAAGCAGGTACCAACTTAATCGGGGGCCAACCGCACTCCCTTGAAAATATGCAGGAAATCCGTAAAGTGTGTGATGAATATGGAGTCATGCTAGTATTTGATGCGAGTTTACTAGCGGATAATTTATATTTTATAAAAACACGCGAAGAACAATGTAAGGATATAAGCATCCGTGATATAACGCGTAAGCTTGCTGATTTAGCTGATATTATCTATTTTTCGGCTCGGAAATTAGGTTGTGCTCGTGGTGGCGGTATTTGTACAAACAGTAAGGAAGCCTATTTGAAAATGCGCGAGTTAATCACTTTATATGAAGGCTTCCTAACTTACGGCGGGATGTCAGTTCGCGAAATGGAAGCGATGGTCGTTGGATTAGATGAAACAATGGACGAACATATGATTAATCAAGGGCCGCAATTTATTGAATATATGGTAAATGAGCTTGTGGAAAGAGGAGTTCCAGTTGTTACACCGGCAGGCGGATTAGGCTGTCATATTAATGCGATGGAATTTGTTGGTCATATCCCACAGGAAGAATACCCTGCAGGTGCGCTTGCAGCAGCATTTTACCTAGTCAGCGGTGTCCGCGGCATGGAGCGAGGAACATTATCGGAACAACGCGACGAAAACGGCAATGAAATTTTATCACATATGGAGCTATTGCGCTTAGCCATGCCCCGTCGTGTATACTCACTTTCACACGTAAAATATGCAGTAGACCGTATTACTTGGCTTTATGAAAATCGCCACTTAATTGATGGCTTGAAATTCGTTGATGAACCAAAAGTATTGCGTTTCTTCTTTGGAAAACTTGAATCAACAACGGATTGGGAAACAAAGCTTGTTGAAAAATTTAGAGCGGATTTCGGTGATAGCTTGTAATTAACGTAAATAAGGTAGTAAAAGTCAGGGACCGCAAACTAAGTAGTTCAGTTTTGGAGTACAAATTTTTAATTTACACTCCAAAACGGACTGCTTTTTTTATTATCAAATCGTTATATTGTTCAAGCAACAAATCATAAGCATTTTGAAAGGTATTTTCGTTTTCCTGCAGAATCCTCAATATGATGTAGTATTATTTGTATATGCTCTTTTCAGCGAAGAAAGCAGAATACTGGAACAAGACAGAAGAAAATATACTTTTGCTTAATTCGCAATAGAGTTAAATTCCGCTGTAAACATAAAATGAAGACCAAAACACGCGAGGTTTTCGATATTGCGGACAGGAAGTGTGGATTCGGCCCTTGGTGTGGCCGCATTTTTCGGTTTTGCGGACAGGGAGTGAGAGTTCTGCCTTTGGCGTGGCCGCATTTTTTGTTTTTGCGGACAGGGAGTGAGAGTTCTGCCTTTGGCGTGGCCGCATTTTTCGGTTTTGCGGACAGGGAGTGAGAGTTCTGCCTTTGGCATGGCCGCATTTTTTGTTTTTGCAGACAGGGAGTGCGGGTTCCGCCTTTGGCATGGCCGCATTTTTCTTTTTTTGCGGACAAGGAGTGTGGATTCGGTCCTTGGTGTGGCCGCACTTTTCAGTTTTGCGGACAGGGAGTGTGGGTTCCAACCTTGCTGTGTCCGCATTTTTTGGTTTTGCGGACAAGGAGCCCGGGTTCCGCTCTTGCCATGGCCGCATTTTTTATGAGAGTAGAAGAAATGGTCTTCACACGTGTTCTATGATTCCCGTTTTCTTGGTCTTCCTCAGGTTTCGGGAATCATACACCTTCTATGATTCTCGTTTTGCTGGTTTTCCCGAGATTTTGGGAATCATACGCCCTCTTTGATTCCGATTTACCTGGACTTCCTTAGATTCCGGGAATCATACACCCTCCATTGATTCCCATTTGCCCAATCTTAGACATCCCCATGGAAATCTAACGCACATTCGCCCCCAATTGTGAAAAGGTTGCACTTAAGGAAACAGAAGCCTTAGTAAGCAACAGGAAGCAATTCCCGACAAATGGGGACAGGCACCACTGAAGGCACCGCTGAATGCACAACTGAAGTACCAAAAAATAATTAAATCCCACAAAGCACATACTAACATTTAGCAAACCTACATAAATGACGAACTAAAATCTATTTGTGATGTGGTGATTCCATGAAGAATATTTTACATATTTATAAAACAGATTGGCTGAATATATTTAAGGTTCCAATTGCAACTATGTTGATTATCGGATTAATGGTATTGCCTTCCTTGTATGCATGGGTCAATCTGATTGGAGCCTGGGACCCTTATGGAAATACATCACGTGTTCCGATTGCGGTAACAAATGAGGATGAGGGAACCGTTTTAAACATTAGGGATATTCATAAAGAAATAAAAATTGGGGACGAAATCGTTAATAATTTAAAGGAAAATACGAAATTGGATTGGACATTTGTTTCGAAAGAAAAGGCTGAAAAAGGTGTAATTCACGGTGATTACTATGCAAGTCTTTTGATTCCAAAGGATTTCTCTGAAAAAGTCGCCACGATTATTAGTGATCACCCAATTAAGCCAGAGATTCAGTATACCGTTAATGAAAAAGTAAATGCCATTGCACCTAAAATAACTGCAAGCGGTGCCTCTGGAGTTGTAGCGCAAGTAAATGAAAATATTATTAAAACAGCTTCTGAAGCAATTTTTACAGTTTTTAATAAGGTCGGGATTGAACTTGAAAAAGAACTTCCTACTGTTAGAAAAATTGAACATCGTATTTTAGAGCTTGCCCAGCATATACCTGAAATCGATCAGGCAGCAAACAAGGCACTTGAAATCGAAAAAAAGATGCCCGAAATTAATGAAAAGGCTAATAAAATTGTCGAGGTTGAACAATATCTGCCAGAGGTTGAAGCGGCCGGCGACAAAATCCTTTTATTAGAAGAGAATATTCCAAAATTGAAAACTATCGGCGATGAAATAGTCGCCATTCAAAAAAGACTACCTGAAATCGAAAAGGCTGCTAATCGAGTAGTTGAAATCGATCAAAATTTTTATAAGGTAGAAAAGGAACTAAACACGGCTTTAGCTGATGCAAAAAAAGCGGAAGAGATCATTAATGAAGCGATCACGGCATTACCAAAGATTGAACAAATTACGGATACAAGCTTAAAGTATATTAATGCCTTAAATAATTTTTTAACAGAAAATGAGGGTGCTTTTGATCAAATCGCTCCAGTTATAAAACAAAATTTGTATCTTTTACAGCAAACAGCGGATGCAGTAACACAATTTACAGAGGTGTTAAAACAGGTTAATTTCGATCCAGAGTTAGCTGCAAAAATGCTCACCATCCTCCAAGGTCAATTGACAGTGGGAGTAAATGTAATAGATCATACCGAAAGTTTGCTAACATCATTAAATAATTATGTACCGAATAAAACTCTTACCAATAATATTGATGCTTTAAATAAGCTAAAAACAAATTTTATTAATCAAAAAAAGACATTAGCGGGGCTGCAAACTGTAATTGAAAACGGAGAACGACCCATTTCAACCGCGATTGAAAATGTAAATGAACAGGCCAAGCAAGCAAGCAATATCCTTGGGGGCATTATAGCGCGCTATGATACAGAAATTGTACCAAAAGTGAATCAAGCCCTTGATGACATTAGATTAACAGCCCAAAATTCGGCAGATGTTCTTGAAGGAGCCAGAAACAGATTACCTGATATCGAGAAAATATTGACTGATTCAGCAAAAGTAGCATCTTTTGCCGTCGACCAATTGACAGAGCTCCAACAGAATTTACCGGCAATTGGTGCACGGCTTCACGAAGCAGCCACAACAATTCAGTCAAAAATGGGAGATTTGACGAAAGCGGTCAATGAAGCCGTTAAATTTGTACAAAATGATTTTCCAAAATTAGAACCGAAAATACATCAAGCAGCTGACTTCGTTAGAAATGACCTTCAAGGCGTGGAGGATGATATTCACAGGGTTTCAACTTTTGTCCAAACACGTCTCCCGGAGATAGAGGATCGTATTCACAAGGTAGCTAATTTAATCCGAGAAGATTTACCTGGGCTTGAGGATGCATTAGCAAAAGCAGCGAGGGAAATTCGCCATTTTCAACAAACAGGCGATATTGGTGAAATTATTAAGCTTTTGAAAAATGACATCCAAGAGGAAAGTGACTTCTTGGCTCATCCGGTGCTTATGAAGGAAAATAAAATGTTTCCGATCCCAAACTATGGGTCGGCGATGTCGCCATTTTATACGACACTTGCTTTGTGGGTAGGTGCTTTAATACTAGCTTCCTTACTTCGCTTTGATGTGAAAAATCAGGAGCAATTTAAAAGCTATGAAGTTTATTTCGGAAGACTTTTTACGTTCATGACGATAGGAATTTTTCAGGCGCTGATTGTCACATTGGGCGATATGTATTTGCTTGGGACTTATGTTGCCGACAAGCTACTGTTTGTATTGTTCGGTATTTTAATAAGCCTAGTATTTATGGCGATTATTTACACATTTGTTTCAGTGTTTGGAAATATTGGGAAGGCATTGGCTATTGTTTTTCTTGTTCTTCAGTTATCGGGTTCAGGAGGAACTTTTCCGATTCAAGTGGCACCACCTTTTTTTCGTCTTATAAATCCGTTTTTACCATTTACGTATGCGATTAGCTTGATGCGCGAAGCGGTAGGTGGAAGCATTTGGGACATCGTCTTGCATGATCTTACTTTCTTAGTGCTGTTCCTGTGCTTAGCATTTATAATTGGCGTCCTTTTGAAGAAACCGCTAAGCCGATTTGTCGAACGGACCGCACAAAAGGCGAAGGAAAGTAAAATCATTCATTAAATAGGATTACAATTATTTTACATTTTTTCAATTTCTCTCTTTTCCGTCATAGTTTAAAGTAAAATTAAACTAATGGGCGAAAGGAGAGGATTTTTTTGATAAAAGCGTTTTTAAAATTAACTATTGCCATGGGGCTTTGTCTTAACATATTATCCGCACCAGTTGGTCATACTTTTGCGGCGGATAAAACGGTACGGGTTACGTTGCCAAACTTCACAGTGCAGTTAAATGGAAACAAGGTTGACAATCAATATCGGCAATATCCACTGATCGTGTACAAAGACATGACATATGTACCAATGACATGGTTCGATTCAAGATTGTTAGGATTAAAAACGGGATGGTCCGAAAAGGATGGATTAACAATCTCGGAAGATAAGGTAACTACATCATACGAACCATACAAAACGAAGCAAAAAAATTCAAAAAGCCAAAATGCAACAATACCAACATTCAAAATCACAGTGAATGGTAAACGAATTAATAATTCAAAAGAGGAATTCCCACTCTTGAATGTTAGAAATGTAACGTATTTCCCACTCACATGGAAATTTGCCCATGATGAATTTGGTTGGGAATATGTTTGGGATAAATCGAAGGGGCTAATTATTAATTCGAACAACCCTAAAGTACAAACCGTAAATCTACCTTCCTATGCGGGGGAGAATGATGTCGCGCTGTTTGATGGTTATTATTACTTTGTGGAAACAACGAAAGACAAAAATAACATATACAGAGTACCCGAAACTAATCCAACGAAGAAACAACTAGTCTATTCATATAATGGAGAGAGCACCTATGGTTTTCCAAAATGGGTGAACTTTGAAGTCAGGGATAATGCGCTTTGGTTATCATACCATGTGGGCGGGGCGACAATGGGATATGATATCTATGCTAGAATAAACGCTGATGGAAAAGCGACCGTCGAGCAATCCGGTTATCGTGATTTTAAATATTCACCAAAAGGAACGCTCATTATTAATCAATCTGTGCCACCAGGGGGCAATAATCTAACGTTTATTCCAAACGGACAGGCAGAAGAAGCTGGTATACAGATCGGGGATCCAAATCTTATTTATGGTTGGTACATTAAAAAGGACAAAGAAAGCACCGGTTATGGGCCAGTACAATCCACGACGATACTCGGTGATGATGTTTATGTACTTGCATCATCAAGTGAAATAGAAAACAATGACCTTAATAAAATTTACAAAATAAATTTAAACACAAATGAAACAACGCAAATTACAAATTTTTCGGTAAGAAACTTTAAAATCAGTGGTAACAAGCTTTTTTATGTAAAAAATAGCGATCAAATCCTGTACTCCTCAAATTTAGATGGATCAAGTGAACAAAAATTATCGGATAACAACAAAGTCGGTTGGTTTGGCGAAATCGAAGGGAATGTGTTTTATACATCTGAGGTCGCTTCAGGACAATATAAGCTTTATAAAGTCGACACGACAAAAGAAGATACACTTATTATGAAGGAGCCGGTTGCGTTGATTCAAATCGCGAACGGTAAAATCATTTGCCAGCTTCCACTACAAGAAGACTATGGGGTTAAAGTATTTAATAAGTCCGGGCAGCTTGATTTAGCAATAGTCGATCATACTGAAAACCTATTTGTTCATAATGATCAAATTCTAATCATCTCCGCCAAGGACAAAACCATTAAGACAATTCACTTGGAAAAATAAAAAAATGAGTGGCTAATCAACGTAGCCACTCTAACTATATGTTAATGGAAGGATCATGTATCAATTAGATAATGCCATGGAACAGCATTGCATCGGCAACTTTTAAGAAGCCTGCAATATTTGCACCATAAACAAGATTTCCAGGGTGACCGTACTCAACAGATGCTTTCATGCTTTGTTGGTAGATGTTAATCATGATTTCATGTAATTTTGCATCCACTTCTTCAAATGACCAAGAAACACGTGCACTGTTTTGAGCCATTTCTAATGCTGATACAGCAACACCACCAGCATTGGCGGCTTTAGCTGGGCCGAATAGTACGTCACTGTTTAAAAATACATCAATTGCTTCTAACGTTGAAGGCATGTTTGCACCTTCACCAACTGCGATAACACCATTGGCTACAAGTGTTTTTGCACTTTCTTCATCAATTTCATTTTGAGTAGCACAAGGTAATGCAATATCACATGGAATGGACCAAATTCCTGAACAACCCTCGTAATATTCAGCATGTGGATGTTCTTTCACATATTCAGAAATTCTTTTTCTTTCAACTTCTTTTAAGCGTTTAACAGTTTCAAGGTTAATGCCATTTTTATCATAAACATATCCGTTGGAATCACTACATGCAACAACAGTTGCACCGAATTGATGTGCTTTTTCGATTGCATAAATTGCAACGTTTCCTGATCCAGACACAACAATTGTTTTACCTTCGAAGTCTAATCCTTTATCCTTAAGCATTTCGGTTACGAAATATACTGTACCGTAACCAGTAGCTTCTGTTCTTGCTAAGCTTCCACCGTAGCCAACACCTTTACCAGTTAAAACACCAGCTTGGAATTGGTTCTTGATGCGTTTGTACTGTCCAAATAAATAACCAATTTCTCTGCCGCCGACACCAATATCACCTGCAGGAACATCAGTATCATGATCAAGATGTCTGTATAACTCTGTCATAAAGCTTTGGCAAAATCTCATGATTTCATTATCTGATTTGCCTTTTGGATCAAAATCAGATCCACCTTTACCACCGCCGATCGGCTGGCCAGTTAATGCATTTTTGAAAATTTGTTCAAAGCCTAAAAACTTAATGATACTAGAGTTTACAGATGGGTGGAATCTTAGTCCGCCTTTATATGGACCAATGGCACTATTGTATTGAACACGGTAGCCGCGATTAACGTGTACTTTTCCGTTGTCGTCAACCCATGGTACTCTAAACATAATTTGACGTTCAGGCTCAACAAGTCTTTCTAAAATTCCCGCTTCCATATATTTAGGCTGCTTTTCAAAAACTGGAACAAGTGAATCAAGAATTTCTTTGATGGCTTGGTGGAATTCCGGTTCATTAGGATTACGCTTTTTAACCGTCGCAATTACCCCATTCACGTAATCCTTTGCGACCTGTGTCTGTGTATCACTTGGTGTTGGTTGTAAAATTGTCATATCTCTCAATCTCCTTTAATATAGTTTTTTATTTTAAAATTTTGTTTGTTATCAATTTTGAATATTTTAATTTGTTAATCTTATTGTATACTCGAAAACCAATCTGTTCCAATATATAATTTAGATAATATCAATGCCAAAATGATATGATTAAAGAAAGAGGGTGATTTTTATGGAATTGAGACAGCTGCAATACTTTATAGAAGTAGCGAAACGGGAACATGTTACGGAGGCTGCTAATGCTCTCCATGTTGCCCAGTCTGCTGTAAGTAGACAAATTTTTAACCTTGAGCAAGAGCTAGGGATCGACCTATTTGTTCGTGAGGGCCGAAATGTTCGATTGACGCCAATCGGCGAGGTGTTTTTAAAGCATGTGGAAGATGCGATGATGGTTTTGGAAAAGGCAAAAAGGGAAGTAGATGAATTTTTGGACCCGGAGCAGGGGACGGTCCGAATTGGTTTTCCAAGTAGTATGGCTAATTACACACTACCGACATGCATTTCTGCCTTCCGTGAGGAGCACCCGAAGGTAAAATTTAAGTTTCGCCAAGGGTCTTACCACTATTTAATTGACGCTGTAATAACTGGAAAAGTGGATATGGCATTAATTGGACCGCTGCCAAAGGATAATAATAAAGTAAAAGGCGAGATATTATTTTTAGAAAAAATTGTAGCATTACTGCCGGAGGACCATCTACTTGCAAGTCAAAAAGAAATTAAATTGAATCAGCTGCGCAATGATCCATTTGTATTATTTCCTGTGGGCTTTGGCTTACATGATCTTGTAGTAAACGCCTGCCGCCAAAATGGTTTTGATCCCGATGTCGCCTTTGAAGGGAAAGACATTGATGCAATTAAAGGCTTAGTATCAGCGGGACTTGGTGTTACGCTAATACCGGAGATTAGTTTGATAGATAGCAAGCCCCGTGCTACAAAGAAAGTGTTCATCGTGAACCCCGAGGTTACGAGAACGGTTGGAATTATTACTCCAAGTGATCGGGAACTCTTGCCGACTGAAAAAGTTTTTTATGAATTTCTAAAGGACTTTTTCAAAGTTTTAGACGGATACTATTAACTTTATTCAGCGGAAATCCCTCATATTCATAAGTGGTGGGATGAATATGCAACTGGTATGCAATTCAAAGGCGGTTTACCCCCCAACTGAATAAAGTTAAAGCCTCCGGCGGATGCCACAGATTTTCAAAGGTAGTTTTTCGAGCAAGCTCGAAAAAATCTGGGCACAAATACGCCAAGGCGCATTTGATTTTAATTACCAAACCTAGCTTCATATGATTATGAAAAACGTAAAAAGGCTCTCGATCCATTTTGGATTGAGAGCCTTAATATTAGTTTGTGCATCATTGTCTAGCTCCAGCACCCAGCGACTAGCAAACTTCACACTCCTTCACTACGATAAGTCAACATCAGCTCGTACCTCGCTGTGTTTCCTTTATCTCATTGCGGAGTGCTCCAGTTTGTTCGTCGCTGAACGGGTGCTTGCGCTTTTCTTACTTTAAGCTTCCAGGAACTGATTTTGAAATTCGACCTGAATTTGTAGCTTGTTGTGGTGAAATTGCTGGTTTCAATATACGCATTTTTATCAACTCCTTTCAATAGGTTCCAAGTCTTCAAGTTTCGTGTTTTGCTTCCAAATTAAACGAAGCACCTGCTTGATTTTCTTTTTCTCGAATGTACAAGGACGTTTGCCTGTTCTTATTCTATATAATGGACAATGATTTCCTTGGCAGGCAGGACGGAAGAAGCAGGCCTGACAGCCGGTATCTTTGTCCTCACCGCCAGTCACCCAAAAGGCAACCTTATCATAATCTATATCCATAGTACCATCAGGTAATAATTGTCCTACATGGTTAAATTCTTCATTAAAAGAACACGTACATTTATAAAGTTGACCATCCGCACCAATGACAAAAGAATGTGGTTTGGCTGCATAACAAACCGAACCTGAAGGCATAATGGCCGATTCAATAATCGAGCTCATCCCAAGTCCCTTGTCTAAACCGTATTCAGTGAATTCCCAAATTTTCGTTTCGGCCACACGGTGGTCGCAGATTGGTAAATCATCGTCATTTTCTCCACCCCAACGGCCGACCGGACGACAAAATGTTTGGAAACGGGAATCATGCCCAAACTGATCACCAAGAAAATCAAGAAATGGCTGGATATTACCAAGATTATCCTCATCGAAATTAATACGTATATAAATCTCGAATTCTTCATCAATCTCTTTCATAGCTTTTAAGTTTCCGAGAATTGTATCAAATGTTTCTCCACCGCCAGCCAAGAATCTGCGGGAATCATGGAATTCTTTCATACCATCAAGAGTGATCATAAAGCGGCGAACATTCCAACTTAATAAAGAACGGAACTTTTCCGGTGTTAGAAAATAACCATTTGTCGTCATTTCGGCTGTATAAGAAATATTATGTTCTCGAACCGTGTCTAGAATTGATTTACTTAATTCTCCGATGACATCAAATGCTAGCATTGGCTCTCCGCCAAACCAACTAATACTTAAATTCTGCAATGAATGGCCTTTTTGGGCGATAAATTGTTTGACCCCTTCCCGTATTTCTGGTTTCATATTGCCTTGGGGAAAGGTTTGGTAGCAATAGGTACAACGAAAATTACAAGCCTCTGTTGGCATTACAATAAGGTGCATTGTATCTGTCCGATGAAGAGATTGGTGTAAAAAACGTGCCCTGGCATCTTCATCTACATTATCACCAACGAGAAATCCAGATTCAACCAATGGTTGTAATGTCTCAGTTAGATCCCCCGAAACACCCTCCCGTTTTAACGCCGACAATACGATCGGTTTTTCATCTACGGTAAAAGAAGCGATTGCCCCTGAATAGCTATTGTATAAAATAAGTTCTCCATTATCTGCCTGTGACATCGCATTATAGCGGGAAGGAAGCCATCGTTTTGTTTCCATTCTCTGCACCCTCTCCTTTTAATCCGCTTATTTCATTTAGCAGGTTAATTATATATAATTAGGCTAGAATTAGCAATTGGAGACAAACTATAATAATATTATTTGATTATCATATTTAAGGAGAATAAAGTGATGTATTTATCCATAAAAGAAACAGCAGACCTGCTATCGATGACAGAATCACATATAGAAAGTTTAATATTGCAAAAGAGAATTCGAGCTATTCACGATGGGCAGCAATACCTAATTAATAAGGAGCAGTTTAATACACATTTTGAACAATTAGAAAAGGTTAAGAAACTAATAGAGGAAATCAATAATGAACCAATACCTGAAGATATTGATATTAAAGATGAGGATTAGGTTGAAACATACTGCTGTAGAAAAGGTCTTAAACCATTAGGTTTAGGGCCTTTTATTTTATGAAATGGTTTCAATATGCTAATATGTAAGGATGCTAAATATATAGTTATAGTGTAATTTGGAGGAAACTTATGAACCCAAAAAGTAAAGAACAACTATGGTCGAGATCCTTTGTTTTATTAATGTTCGGGAATTTTTTCTTATTTATGTCTTTTCAAATGCTTATCCCCACTTTACCCCCATACATTAAATCAATAGGTGCTTCGGGTTTAGAGATTGGTTTAGTTACAACCTTATTTTCGGTTGGGGCCGTTTTTTGTCGGCCATTTGTAGGTTATATGCTTCAGTATAAAACAAGGAAACCACTGGTGCTGACTGCTGCTGTGGCGCTGCTTTTTTTCACCCTACTTTATCCGTTGACACAAATTGTTGTACTGTTTTTGGCTATTCGATTGTTTCATGGTATCGCATGGGGGTGGTCGACTACAGTAAACGGTACCGCTGCAGTTGATGTTGTTCCGAATTCCCGGATCGGAGAAGGAATGGGGTATTTCGGACTTTCAACAACAATTGGAATGATCATTGCCCCGAGTCTAGGAATTTATCTATATCAGGTTACAGAATTTAAATATTTAATATACATATCAGGTTTATTAGGTGTAATCGCAGTTGTTCTGTTTGCAGCGGTTATCTATCACACTCCGGATGCTGTAAAAAATGCGAATAAAAAAGAACTGAAATTTTCTTTTTTAGATTCATTAATAGAAAAGACAAGTTTTGGTCCGGCGTTGATTATGTTAATGGTTACTTTTGGTTATGGTACAATTGCAACCTTTATCGTTATTTTTAGTGAGGAACGTGGAATCGATAAAGTTTTCCTCTTTTATTTATGTAATGCTATTATGGCGACAATTTGCAGGCCGGTAACAGGAAAATGGTTTGATAAAAATGGTCCAATAGGACTTACGTTATTTTGTATATTTTTTACCTTCGCAGCAATTTGGGTCCTTTCATTGGCGCATTCAAATTTCTTAATTGCAATCTCCGGCATTCTATTTGGAATTGGCTTTGGGTCTTTGATTCCAACTCTGCAGTCCTGGGCGCTTTCGTTGACACCACCTAGCAGGCGCGGCGTTGCGAACGGTATGATTTTTTCTTCGTTGGATTTAGGAATAGGACTTGGTGGGTTAGTGTTCGGATTTTTAGCTGAGTTTTTTGAACTTGGGATTCTTTTTCAAATTTCCAGCTTATTTTTAATAGTAGCTTTTGTAATAGCCTTAATTGAAAAGAAGAAGGCAAGAGAAAAACGCCGGCAGCTGCCAGTGGCGTAATACAGCTTAATTGCAAATTTACCTGATTTACCTAGTTTCCAAACGATTGCTCCAGTATTTGCTCTTTTCCTCCTTATTTTGAGTGTGATATAGTAAGAAAGTGAAAAATAAGAGGGGATATGAACGATGAGTGTAAAAGAACAAGTTAATAATAGACGAACATTTGCAATAATCTCCCATCCGGACGCAGGGAAAACAACCATGACTGAAAAATTGCTCCTTTTCGGTAACATTATTCGTGAAGCGGGTACTGTTAAAGGGAAAAAGTCAGGCAAGTTCGCCACATCTGACTGGATGGAAATTGAGAAAAAAAGAGGAATCTCTGTTACATCAAGTGTAATGAGCTTTCCATATAAGGATTACTACGTAAATATTCTAGATACCCCTGGCCATGAAGACTTCAGTGAAGATACGTATCGTACATTGACTGCAGTTGATAGTGTTGTGATGATTATCGATTCAACTAAAGGGGTTGAGCCGCAAACGATTAAGCTTTTTAAAGTTTGTCGGATGAGAGGGATTCCAATTTTTACATTTATTAATAAGCTTGATCGCGAAGGAAAAGACCCGCTTGAGCTGTTAGCAGAAATTGAAGATGTTCTTGGCATTGAATCTTATCCAATGAACTGGCCGGTTGGAATGGGGAAACGATTTGAAGGGATTATTGACCGTTTTAACAATCAATTTGTTCGTTTTCTAGGTGATGAAAAAGAAGAATTTACGCCACTTGAACAATTGGATAAAGCCGGAAATCCGACAATCAAATCTGTTTTTGATGAGCTTGAGCTTCTTGATGAAGCAGGAAATGAATTTAGTGAAGAGCGTGTTATGAAAGGTGAGTTAACACCTGTCTTTTTTGGAAGTGCACTCGCAAACTTCGGTATACGGACATTTTTTGATACGTTTATTCGTTTTGCGTCACCACCAAAACCTAGGAAAACAGATGATGGTCTTGTCAGCCCTGATTCCGAAACATTTACAGGCTATATTTTTAAAATTCAAGCCAATATGAATCCGGCCCATCGTGACCGCATTGCTTTCTTAAGGATTTGTTCTGGAAAATTCACTCGCGGCATGAATGTGCGTTTAACAAGGACAAATAAAACGATGAATCTTAATCAAACCCAGCAGTTTTTGGCGTCTAGCCGTGAAACGGTAGACGAAGCCTATGCTGGAGATATTATCGGACTATATGACCCGAATATGTATCAAATTGGAGATACAATCACAGCTGGGAAAGAGGACATCCACTATCGTGAGCTGCCGCAGTTCCCACCGGAAATGTTCCGAAAAGTACGTGTGAAAAACGTAATGAAATCCAAGCAATTTAAAAAAGGTATTGAACAGCTTGTGCAAGAAGGAGCAATCCAGCTCTTTAAACAAGAATCAAATGATGATACCATTCTAGGTGCAGTTGGACAGCTGCAGTTTGAAGTATTTGAATATCGAATGAAGGCTGAATATAATGTTGATATCGAGTTTACACATCTAGGTGACCGGATTCCAAGATGGCTTGCTGAACCACCAAAGGACCTCCGATTATTTGATTCAAGAAGCTTACTTGTAAAAGACCGTTACGACAGATATGCCGTTCTTTTTGAAAATGATTTTACACTTCGTTATTTTAAGGATAAAAATAAAGATGTGGAACTTATTGATTTGTTTGAGGCAAATGATTATAAAAGTGTATAAATAATTTAAAATAAGGGGATTCAGTTGTAGAGACTGGGCCCCCTTTATTTTTTGGTAGTTGGATAATATATAATTGAAACTGGATAATATATTAGCAAAATCGGTCTGATCTAAACCAATTATAGAAAGGAACAGCCAATGAGGATTAATAAATATATAAGTAATTCAGGGTTTTGCTCTAGAAGAGAAGCGGAACGCTTAATTCGGGCAGGGAGAGTAACTGTTAACGGGGAATCACCAGAACAAAATTATATAGTAACTTCAGATGATGTGGTCTTTATCGACGGAAAGCCATTACCTTTTAAGAAGAGTGACCTCTCCTCTATATTGCTCTTAATAAACCAGTTGGGGTCATTTGCACAAACGCTAAATCAGTTAAAAATAATATTGCAGATTATATGAACTACCCCGAAAGAATTTTTGCAATAGGAAGGTTGGATAAGGATTCCGAGGGGTTGATACTGCTTACGAATGATGGTGAAATTGCCCATAAAATACTCTATTCAGAGCACGAACATGAGAAAGAGTATATTGTTACAGTTGATAAGCCGATCACAAATGCATTTATCAACGAAATGAAACAAGGCGTTGAAATATTAAATACGATTACAAAGCCATGTAAAGTCCAGCCAATTAACGAAACGACCTTCAGAATTATTCTGACTCAGGGATTAAACCGACAAATTCGGAGAATGTGTAAACAGTTAACTTATAAAGTTGTTCGTCTCCAACGAGTACGAATCATGAATATTAACATAGATGAACTTGACTATGGAAAGTGGCGGAACCTGACAGATAGCGAGGTTTTCGAACTTAAATCACAGCTAAATTAATCCTACAAAAAGAACGGCACAACTCCAATCATTTCCCATACTATAATGGTAAAAATGACCAGGGAGAATGCTGTTAATATGAACATTTGGATTAGTGAAGGACTATTTAACCAGATCATGACAAGCCTTTATCCAGTGTCGTCGAAAACGATACCTGGTGTGAAATGGGGCTATATGAATCCAAGAGGGAAGATTCAAATTAAACTAATATTTGATGATGCCATGGAATTTCAAGCGAACGGCTTAGCGGTTGTCGGATTAGATGGGAAGTATGGCTTAATTAATCATGGAGGCAACTTTGTTGTCCAACCTATTTATGATTCGATTTCGGAGTTTTCTGAAGGGCGTGCCCAAGTTATTGGTAAAGAAGGGTTTAAGGTAATAGGTGCAAGTGGAAAAGTACTTACTTCCAAGGCTTATAGCTTTATTGGCTCATTTGAAAATGGGAGAGCATTGTTTGGTGAGTTTTTGGAAGATAGTCAGTATCTTTATGGGTATTTAGACCGCCAAGGGAAAGAGGTTGTTCCAGCAACATTTTTGACGGCAAATGAATTTCAGGATGATAAAGCTGTTGTCCAATTTCAGTCAAAGGAGTATGCATTAATAAATAAAAATGGCAAAGCTTTGCAAAAGTACCCCTATCCGTTTGTTGGAAATGTGGGGGAAGGGTTATTAGCTTTTAAAGAAACTGAGGATGGTAAATTTGGTTATATAGATGTTAAAGGTACAATTGTTATACCACCAAAATTCACTTCAGCGATGCCTTTTGAGCATGGAAGGGCAATAGTCAATATGGCTGAGGACTATGGGAACGAATATGGTCTTATTGATAAGGAAGGAAATTTTATCTATCCTCCGGTTTATAACGATATTCATCATTTAGGAAAAAATAGGGTAGCAATTGGAATGGCTATAAAGGAAGGGTCCCCGTTTTATGGATCCAACTATGCACTAGGAATGACCGATGGAACGGTTTTAACTGAATTCAAGTATTTAACAATCCTAAATTTTAAAGAAGGAGTTGCATCAGCCACAACGGGAAAAGAAACTTATTTTATTAACAAACTAGGAAAAATGGCAAAAGGATTGCCCATCGTAAATGGAGAAGGGACATTAACACTTGAAGGTAATTTAATAAAAGCAAATATCGATCAGCGAATTACGTATTATGATGGTTCCGGAAATATTGTGTGGAGACAAAATAAAATCATTCCTATTAGTCAACGATATAAAGTAATTGAGAAAAAATATAAGCCAAACAAGGATTATCTTGTCTATTATCCGCAAATAGAGGGCATGTTCGATTTAGGTGCCAAGCAAAAGGTAAATGAAGAGTTAAAGTCTCTTTCTCAAGTGAAACCGGTCCAGTCAGGTATTCAATTAGAGTCAAGTTATACTGGGGATTTTTCAATTAAATTTTACAAGGACCAATTACTTGTAATCGAAATAGAAGGCTATGATTATCCATTTGGTACAGCACACGGCATGCCTTATCGAGTGTATGCCCATATCAATTTAATAAATGGAGCCATATATATACTTGCAGATTTGTTTAAAAAAGATAGTGATTATGTAAAAGTTTTGAGTGATATTATTGCTAAACAAATTAAAGAGGATGATCAATATTCCTATGTTTTCCCTGATAGTTATAAAGGGATCAGCGTGGATCAACCATTTTTTGTAGATAATAAAACACTATATATTTATTTTGAGCCTTATGAAATTGGTCCATATGCTGCGGGATTTCCGACTTTTAAAATACCATTAGACGAGATCATGGATATTATTAATACGGAAGGTGAATTTTGGAAATCCTTTCATTAATTTACAGCACTAATAATAAAGAAGGCTGGAGTCGCATTGGATCCTGTCTTCTTATATGCTTGTAAAAAATTTGTCGTAAAAAGTTGAAATTTTATTAACATTTTCTAAAATTGGATGTGTTTATAAAAAATTTCCTTTAAAATAATAATAATAAATAAAAACTAGGAGACCGAAAATGAGCGTACAATCAAAAAAGGTAAAATCAGATATTGAGATTGCCCAAGAGGCGGTCATGAAGCCTATTAAAGAAATTGCTGAAGGGTTGAATTTACGCGAAGATGAATGGGAGCCATTTGGACATTATAAGGCCAAAATTTCTTTAGATGTCATGAAACGACTTCAGAATGCACCGGATGGAAAAGTAATTTTAGTAACGTCCATTAACCCAACTCCTGCCGGGGAAGGGAAATCTACGGTCACAGTCGGACTTGGACAAGCGTTAAATAAGATCGGCCATAAAACCATTGTTGCATTGCGGGAACCATCATTAGGACCAACGATGGGAATTAAAGGTGGTGCCAGTGGTGGAGGCTACTCACAAGTCATGCCAATGGAGGATATCAACCTTCATTTTACAGGTGATTTCCATGCAATTACTACAGCAAACAATGCACTTGCAGCATTTTTAGATAATCACATTCATCAAGGTAATGAATGCCAAATTGATACGAGAAGAATTACGTGGAAGCGGGTCGTGGACTTAAATGATCGTGCATTAAGACAAGTTGTTGTTGGACTGGGTGGACCATTACAAGGGGTACCAAGAGAAGATGGCTTTAATATTACGGTTGCCTCTGAAATCATGGCCATTCTTTGCTTAGCAAAGGATCTAACTGACTTAAAAGAAAAGCTGTCCAATATCGTTGTGGGCTACAGTTTTAATAAGCAGCCTGTTACGGTTAGAGATTTAGGCGTTCAAGGTGCCTTGACATTATTATTGAAGGAAGCGGTTAAGCCGAATTTAGTGCAGACATTAGAAAATACACCGGCGATCGTTCATGGCGGTCCATTTGCCAATATCGCCCATGGCTGCAATAGTATTATTGCAACTAAATTAGCTAGCAAGCTGGGCGACTATGTAATTACTGAAGCTGGCTTTGGTGCAGACCTTGGCGCTGAAAAGTTTTTAAATATTAAATCCCGCTTAGGTAATATCGATCCTAAAGCGGTTGTCATTGTTGCAACGATACGTGCTTTAAAAATGCATGGCGGTGTTGATAAAGCTAACCTCACAGTGGAGAACTTAGATGCATTAAAAACAGGCATGCAAAATTTACAAAAGCATATCGAAACAGTCCAAAGCTTTGGACTGCCATTTGTTGTGGCTATTAACCGATTCATCACCGATACAGACAAAGAAGTTGAGTATATCGAGAAATGGTGTGAAGAAAAAGATTACGATGTTGCTTTATCTGATGTATGGGAAAAAGGCGGAGAAGGTGGAATTGACCTAGCTGTAAAACTATTACGGGTTTTAGAAAAACAGGAAGGCAACTTTAAACCATTGTATGAGTTAAATGATTCAATTGAAGCTAAAATTGAAACAATTGCTAAAAAAGTATATGGTGCAGTAGCTGTTGATTTTATCCCTAAAGTAAGAAAACAAATTGAAGAATACAAGTCTTTGGGATGGGATAAACTTCCGGTCTGTATGGCGAAAACACAATATTCACTATCTGACGACCCGGCAAAGCTTGGAAGACCAGAAGGATTTACGATTACAGTAAGGGAGCTTCGTCCATCTATCGGAGCGGGATTCTTAGTTGCTCTAACAGGTGATGTGATGACAATGCCAGGTTTACCGAAAAAGCCGGCAGCATTAAATATGGATGTTGACGCTGATGGTAAGGCGATAGGATTGTTTTAATTTTATTTCGATAAAAAAGGGAGCTCCCTAAATTGGAAGTTCCCTTTAATAAATTAAAACACCTTCGTTGTCCAAGATTCACAATTCCATACGTCTGTGGCTACTTCGTTATAAAATTCAGGCTCATGGCTGATTAATAAAATGCTGCCTTTATAAGCCTTAAGTGCACGCTTTAATTCTTCTTTTGCGTCAACATCAAGGTGGTTTGTTGGCTCGTCCAATACAAGTAAATTCGTTTCGTTATTAATCAGCTTGCATAATCGAACTTTAGCTTTTTCTCCACCGCTCAATACTTCTACTTTACTTTCAATATGCTTCGTAGTCAGGCCACATTTCGCAAGGGCAGCACGAATTTCATATTGATTGAAATGAGGAAACTCATTCCAAATTTCTTCAATACATGTGTTATTATTGGAAGATTTTACTTCTTGTTCAAAATATCCGATATATAAATATTCGCCGCGTTCTACAGTTCCTGAAATTGGCTTAATTTCTCCAAGAATGCTTCGTAACAATGTTGTTTTACCAATACCGTTTGCACCAACGAGGGCAAGCTTTTGGCCACGTTCCATTTTCAAATTTAACGGTCTTGAAAGTGGTTCATCATAACCAATAATAAGATCCTTTGTTTCAAAAATAAGTTTGCCTGATGTACGAGCTTCTTTAAAATTAAATTCGGGCTTTGGTTTTTCTTTTGCTAATTCAATAACTTCCATCTTATCCAGCTTTTTCTGACGGGACATCGCCATGTTTCTTGTGGCAACACTTGCTTTGTTACGAGCAACAAAGTCTTTAAGCTTTGCAATTTCCTGTTGTTGCCTTTTATAAGCAGATTCTAATTGTTGCTTCTTCATTTCATAAACAGACATGAAATTATCGTAATCCCCGACATAGCGATTTAGCTCTTGGTTTTCCATATGATAAATCAAGTTAATGACGCTATTAAGGAATGGAATATCATGAGAGATTAGGATGAACGCATTTTCATATTCTTGAAGGTAACGTTTTAACCATTCGATATGCTGCTCATCCAAATAGTTTGTCGGCTCATCCAATAGCAAAATGTCCGGCTTTTCAAGCAATAATTTGGCGAGTAGGATTTTTGTTCTTTGGCCACCACTTAAATCGGTAACATCACGTTCAAGGCCGATATCCTGCAATCCAAGACCACGTGCAACTTCTTCAACCTTGGCATCAATAATATAAAAATCATTATTTGTTAAAAGGTCTTGAATTGTCCCAACGTCTTCAAGCAATTTTTCAAGCTCTTCAGGTGTAGCATCCGCCATCTTTTCATAAATTTGGTTCATTTCAGCTTCAAGGTCAAACAAATATTGGAATGCACTTTTCAGTACATCACGGATCGTTAATCCTTTTTCAAGCACTGTATGTTGGTCAAGATAGCCAACACGAACATTCTTCGACCATTCCACATCCCCAGCGTCTGGTTCAAGTTTTCGAGTAATAATATTCATAAAGGTGGATTTACCTTCACCATTTGCACCAATTAATCCGATATGCTCTCCTTTTAAAAGACGAAAAGAGACATCATTAAAAATGGCACGGTCTCCAAAGCCATGGCTTAAGTTTTTGACAGTTAAAATACTCATAATTTCCTCACTTCCGGTCAATTAATATTTTATTTATGTCTAGCTCCAGCGCCCAGCGACTAGAGGACTTCGCCCGCCTCCCTACGATAAGTCAACATCGACTTCGACTCATTTCTTTCGTCGTGTTTCCTTTATCTCAGTCGACGTGCTCCAGTCCTTACGTCGCTGAACGGGCGCTTCCGCTTTTCCTTTAAAACACATATTTTGATTATATATGACACAGCGAGCGGATGAAAGAAAACTTTTTTCCATATCGAGACAGATTGCTTCTATATAATACGCTATTTCCCGGGGAATCGACATTTAATAGCTGCTTCCTTTCTAGTGTTGGGCATTCACCTATCTGCAACTGTTAACATATGGTATTAAAGGAATATTTCCAAATCCGTTTGTAGGGAGTGTAAAAAGAATATGGCTGGAACTGTTAAAAATTATTATGCTGGAGGAAATACAGCTAAAGGCTTCCATAATTTATTTGATTCAAACCTAAAAGACTTGGAACGGTTATTTATTTTAAAGGGTGGTCCTGGAACGGGGAAATCATTTTTAATGAAAAAAATTGGGGAAGAATGGCTAAATAAAGGTTTTAATATTGAATACATCCATTGTGCTTCCGACAATAATTCAATTGACGGTGTCATTATTAGAGATTTGCAGGTTGGAATTGTTGATGGAACAGCTCCACATGTGATCGAGCCAAAAGTACCGGGTGCAGTTGAGGAATATGTGAATTTGGGAGATGCTTGGGATTCCAAAAAACTTGCTTTCCATAAAGATGAAATTGTGAAACTATCAAGGCAAATTTCCGACTCCTTTCAAACTACCTATTCATTATTTGCCGAAGGGTTAAAAATTCATGATGAGTGGGAAGTGTGTTATATAAAAAATATGGATTTTGTTGCGGCCAATAAATTGACTGAAGAGCTTATTGAACAATTCTTCGGTGGAGTAAGCTTGAATAAGAAGAGTGACATCATCCATCGCTTTTTAGGTGCAGCTACACCGAAAGGTCCAGTTGACTTTATTCAAAATTTAACAGCAGATATCGAAAATCGCTACTTCCTTAAAGGGCGCCCTGGTTCAGGCAAATCAACAATGCTGAAAAAAATTGCAGCAAATGCAGAAAAATTAGGGTATGATGTGGAGATTTACCATTGTGGTTTTGATCCGAACAGTCTGGACATGGTCCTTTTTAGAGAAATTGGTGTTGCCATATTTGACAGCACTGCCCCACACGAACATTTCCCTGATAGAGAATCTGACATAGTTGTAGATATGTACACAAGAACAATCAAACCAGGTACGGATGAAAAATATGCTGATAAAATTAATGACATCAGAGAAAGATATTCAGCCAAAATGAAAGAAGCCACTTCGTACCTTGCTAAGGCGAAAGAACTACACGATCAATTGGAGCATATTTATATCGCGGCAATGGACTTCAGCACCTTGGATAGAAAGTATGAAGAAATAAATAATGAAATTACTAGTTTTGCAAAAATAAAAGAAATGTAAAAATCAATGGTAAAAAATGCTTATGAGGATGGACCTCATAAGCATCTCCCGTTTACTTTCTAATATTCCCCAACTCTGCGGCAATGGCTTGCATTTCACTTATGCTGAATGTTGTTTTAGTTTTAACAAGATCATAAATGTCTTTTAATTCCTCATACATTTCTTCATTAAAATTGTCAGCCTTAAACGCATCGACATTAGCCATGCGCAGTTTATCTTTGATTGCTTCTACCATATATACGATATTTTCTTTTGATTTTTTTGTTAAGTCCATATCCGTCTCCCTTTCAAAACTTTTCGAGTTCATTTATTAACCATCGTACCATATGAAAAAAAGAGATTGCAATTTTGCAATCTCGATATTGTTTTTCCGCTTTCTCTTTTAAGCCCCGACGTTCGGAGATTTAGCTTTTTCTTCTTGCATAACCTTTTTAAATCGTCTTGTTTCAGCCACAACTACACCTGAAAGTCCAAGTAACCCAATTAAGTTAGGGAAGGCCATTAGACCGTTCATGATATCCGCAATTCCCCATACAGCATCAAGGGTTGAAACTGCTCCTACAAAAACAGCTAAAACAAATACAACGCGATAATATTTGATTGCTTCATTACCAAATAGATAGGAGAAGCATTTTTCTCCATAATAGGCCCAACCAAGAACCGTTGAATAGGCAAAGAAAATTAATCCGATAGCAACGATGATTGGTCCTGGTGCACCGATTAGTTTTTCGAAGGTCGCGGTTGTTAATTCTGCTCCTTTAAGTCCATCGTGGTAAATACCTCCCATAACAAGAGTTATGCCAGTAATTGAGCAGATGATAATTGTGTCGATAAAAACCTGTGTCATGGATACTAACGCTTGACGAGCAGGAAAGTCTGTTTTTGCAGCTGCAGCGGCAATTGGAGCAGAACCTAAACCAGCTTCGTTAGAGAATACCCCGCGTGCAACCCCCCAACGAATCGCAGCTCCGATTGCACCTCCTGCAGCAGCATCACCTGTAAAGGCTTGTGAGAAAATTAGACTAATAGCCGCTGGGACTTCATTAATGTTGGTAACCATAATGACTAAACCAGCGATTAAGTAGAAGATGGCCATGACTGGTACGAAGTAAGCTGTAACTTTACCAATGCTCTTGATACCTCCTAGAATTACAAGAGCAGTAAAAATAGTTAAAACAAGGCCTGTTACCCAAGTTGGTACATGGAATGTTGCATCAACTACGGAGGAAATCGAGTTTGACTGCACCATATTTCCAATTCCAAAGGCAGCGATTGCACCGAAGAAAGCAAAAAGCATCCCTAGCCACTTTTGACCTAATCCACGCTCCAAGTAATACATTGGACCGCCGGCCATTTCACCGTTTTTATCCTCTACACGATATTTTACGGCAAGAATAGCCTCTGCATATTTAGTCGCCATACCAAATAGAGCAGAAAGCCACATCCAAAAAACAGCACCAGGTCCACCCAAAACAACGGCAGTAGCAACCCCAACAATGTTACCGGTTCCAACTGTTGCTGCTAAAGCAGTTGTTAAAGCTTGAAAGTGAGATATATCCCCTTCAGAGGTATTATCCTGCTTTTTGCTAAAAGCTTGCTTGAGAGCATAAGGTAGGGCTGTAATTTGGAGAAAGCCCAGTCTAATAGTTAAATAAATTCCGGTTCCAACTATTAAAATTAATAACGGAGGTCCCCAAATCCAATCGCTGACGGTACTAATCACATCTAAAAAAGTCATTCATTACCCTCCTATTTTGAAATATTACTATTATAACAATAATATAGAGTATTCAGAAAACTAGGTCAATCAAATTAAGGAAAAAGTAGGATAATTTATAATATTGGTATAGCTTATATACAAAAATATTAAATTTGGAAATAAAAAATAAATATGGTAACAAGTTCTCACAACTAGTTTCAGTTGGCTATAATAAGGTAGAAGTTGGTTTTTTATACAATATAATGGGTATACATATAAAAAGGAGCGTATCAGATGGAAAAAAATAATAAACTAATTAAAGGGATCCTATACGGTGCTTTAGCCGGCGCGGTCATTTCCTTATTAGACCGTGAAACAAGAGAAAACACGGTTAATCAGGTAAAGGATTGTGGAAGAACTGTATGGCATTATAGTAAAAATCCTACTGAATTAATCGAGGGCGTTTCCGATAAAATTTCCGTTGCAAGACAAAAAATAGAAGAGGTTACGGAAGATATAACGTTTATTGTTGAAAAGGTAAATGATATTAGGCAGTCAAGTGATAAGCTGCTCTTATCCAACAATATCGAAGAGGGAAGGGAATTGGACGAAATATAAGAACTTTTAATGGGGGTTAAAAATGGCACAAACCGATATCTCAACATTAAAAGGTTTTATTAAAGAATTTTATTATCGTTTTATGCATGATGAAGTTGTAGGCTTATCTGCACAATTAGCTTATTTTTTCCTATTGTCTTTATTTCCGTTTTTAATTTTCATCATTACACTTATAGGTTATTTGCCCATTTCTTTGGATGATCTTTTAGGACTGGTAAGCAAGTTTGCACCTGGTGAAACAATGCATCTGATCGAAACGAATTTACGGCAAATACTTGATGAACCTAGGGGTGGTCTGCTTTCATTTGGTGTCATTGCTACTATTTGGTCAGCATCAAATGGAATCAATGCAATCATTCGGGCGTTAAATCGCGCCTATGATGTTCATGAAAATCGATCTTATATCATATCACGACTAATCGCTATTTGTTTGACAGTTGCTATGATTGTCGTGATCATTATAGCGTTGTTATTACCAGTATTCGGTAAGGCAATCGGTCTTTTTCTATTTACTCATTTCGGTATATCAAAGTCATTTATGGCAATTTGGGACTTTATCAGAATTTTTATTAGTTTTTTTGTTATGGTTGTCGTATTAGCGATGCTGTACTATTTTGCACCAAATAAAAAACTACGTATAAGTGAAGTGTGGTATGGGGTCTTTTTTGCAACAATCGGTTGGCAGCTTGTATCGCTTGCTTTTTCTTATTTTGTATTGAACTTTGGTAATTATACTGCAACGTACGGTAGCCTTGGGGGAATCATTGTTCTTATGATCTGGTTTTATTTATCAGCGATGGTTATCATTTTAGGTGGAGAAATTAATGCAATCTTGAGGATGGCTAAAATGACTCGTAATTAATGCCAAGTTTGGTTGACTTTAATAAAAATATATTAGACCTGTCGAACCCATACTATGTTTGAAGAAGGCGTTAAGCTTTCATCCTGTAAAGGAGGGGTCAACAATGGGCAAAACTAAACAAAAGAAAAGTGGTTCTAATCCTAAGCAAAAAACATCTAGTGGTGCTAATAAATCGAATAGCTATCACTAACTAGAAAAGCGGAAGCGCCCGTTTAGCGACGGATAAACTGGAGCTCATCGACTGAGATAAAGGAAACACGACGAGTAAATAGAGTCGATGTTAACTTATCGTAGGGAGATGAGTGAAGTTTACGAGTCGCTGGGCGCCCTTCAGAATATTTACTTTAACAATCGCAATCCATTTAATATTACTAATAATGTACTTCCCTCATGGCCGATAACCCCATACGGAAGGTCAAGCACTTGAAGAAAATTCGAAGCAATTAAGAGCATAATCACTAAGATGGAAAAAACAATATTTTGTTTAATGATTTTGTTCATTCGATTTGATAATGAGATCGCATCAGCAATCTTTGTTAAATCGTTTTTCATTAAAACAACATCTGCAGTTTCTAATGCAACATCTGAACCTTCCCCCATTGCAATTCCAACACTTGCAGTAGCGAGTGCTGGGGCGTCATTGATACCGTCTCCAACCATACCAACATTTTGGTACTTTTCTTGAAGCTGTTTCAAGTGTTCAACCTTAGTCTCAGGCAAACATTCCGCAATAAAATGATTAACTCCACTTTCTTTAGCAATAGACTGGGCTGTGGTTTCGCTGTCACCGGTAAGCATGATCGTATGAATACCGATTGAATTTAAAGTGTGGATCGCTTGCTTTGAAATATCACGGACAACATCCTTCAAAGCTAAGATTCCAGCGATGCCCTCTTCATCTTTAACGTAAACAATCGTCTTCCCTTCTTCTGCTAATGTCTTTGCAATATTGTTTTGAAATCGTTTGATCTCATCTAAACCAATGAAATCTTTTTTACCTATTTTCCATTGTTTATCAAGTAAAGAAGCTTCAATCCCCCAACCAGGAACATCCTTAAATTGAGAGGGTTTTTCAAAAGTTATTGAATATCTTTCCTTCGTATATTGCACAATGGCTTGTGCTAATGGATGGTTTGAATGGCTTTCAATGGAGGCTGTTATTAATAAAAACTCTTCCTCCGTAATATCAGGGCGAATGATAATGTCAGTAATTTCCGGTTTTCCTCTAGTTAATGTTCCAGTCTTATCAAAGGCTATCGCTCTAAGGGCATTCAGATTTTCAAGATGAACACCACCTTTGAAAAGGATCCCCTGTTTGGCACCATTTGAAATCGCTGATAGTGTCGCCGGCATGATGGCAGCCATTAAAGCACATGGCGATGCGACAACTAATAAAATCATGGCACGGTAAAAAGTTTCCTGCCAGTTCCAACCTAACAGATAATGAGGAAGAAACATCATTAAAATAACGACAGCTAAAACAACCTTTACATAAGTTCCTTCAAATTTTTCAATGAATAACTGTGATGGTGCTTTTTCACTTTGGGCATTTTGAACAAGATTAATAATCTTCTGGAATAAAGATTCGCTGCTCTTTTTTGTGATTTCAACAATGATGGAGCCGTTTAAATTTACAGTCCCAGCAAAAACATCATCTTTATTCCTTTTACTAACGGGCATGGATTCACCTGTGATCGCTGCTTCATCCAGTGTTGTTTCCCCGCGAATGATGATCCCATCAGCGGGAACACGTTCACCCGGTTTTACTAAAATCTGATCGGCGATTTCCAACATGGAAACATGCACTTTTTCTTCTCTACCATCAATAATACGCAATGCTTCTTCGGGCTGAAGAGTCATTAAGCTTGAAATTTCCTTTTTGCTTTTATTCATTGTATAAGTTTCAAGAGCACCACTTAAGGCAAATATAAAAATTAAGATGGCACCCTCGGCCCAGTAGCCGATTATGGCAGAGCCAATAGCTGCAAAAACCATTAACATCTCTACATTAAGGTCTTTCTCCTTTAAAGTTTCTGTTATACCTTCTTTGGCTTTAGCGTATCCTCCAATTAAGAAAGCTAAGACGAAAATCGTTACCGATGTGGATTCCATTCCGTATTTTGAAAAAACCCAAGCAGCAACAATAAGAACACCACTAAGTAAGGCGGCGATTAATTCCCAATGCTCAGTCATTTTATAGATAAAACTTGATTCTCTTTGGTTTTCATCTAATTGAGAATTTTTCTCTATTACTTTAGCTTGAAGTTCCAATTTATATCCCTCCCGATAAAAGCAATTGATAATGAAAATCAGCTATTATTCTTAAATTCTTAAGTAGTATATGCTTTGTTTCCCTAAAATTGTTTAAAATTATTTTTACTATAAGATTAAAATAATTCTAAATAAATTATAACATGGAAACAGGAAAGTTCAAAGAAAGAGTTATTTATTTTTAAAAATATAATTGGAACTTTTTTGTTGGAGGCATAAAATCAGGGGTTGAATCCTTGTACAATATGAGGGGAAGAGGACATATCGGGGGCAGAGAAGTTTTTACTACAAAGGCAGAAAAAACGCCCCTGTATCATAACAGAGGCTACTTTACTCTATTCCATTGTTAGTCAATGAACTTCAACCCCTGCGTCATCTTATTCTAATTACTGGATAATATTGTCTTCGATAAATTCCTCGAAATAATAGTATGTGCTGTTGTAAATGTGCTCAATTTCTTCATCTGTCATATACATAAGATTTTCGTTATCAAACCTTCTGTTTCTAGTAATAAACTCAATCATGTTTCTCCGTTCTTGTCGACTCATTTTAAAAGCCCCCTAAAATTTTATTTTTCTGTAGTATTACAGATGTTTAATTGTTAATTGTATTATATAACAGTAGTGTTAATTTGGTCAATGAATTTTAAAAAAATTTTGTAAAAAGGGGCGGATGCGGAATTGAGCCACAGTTCCCGACCCCGTGTCCCACGGCCTTGTGGTTCGATTACTTTTGAATGAATTTGGAAACTATAATGAGGAAGTTCATTTTTGTAGAAGGGTTGGTTTATTTATATGGTAAATAAAATATTCCTCATCATGGCTGTGATTGGGGTGCCTTTATCTGTAATTGGAAGTTTGCTTCATTTCCCAACAATAATTATGTTTGTCATATATTGTTTAACGATTATCGCGTTAGCAGGCTTTATGGGTCGAGCAACAGAAAGTTTAGCAGTTGTTGCTGGGGAGCGAATTGGTGGATTGTTGAATGCGACCTTTGGAAATGCAGTGGAATTAATCATTTCAATTTTCTCATTAAAAGCCGGGTTAGTTGGTGTTGTCCTTGCTTCTTTGACCGGTTCGGTTTTAGGTAACTTATTGTTAGTCGCCGGCTTATCCTTTTTTGTTGGCGGTGTAAGGTATAAACGCCAGAAGTTTAATGTATATGATGCTAGGCATAATTCAGGACTTTTAGTTTTTGCGGTAATCGTAGCATTCGTAATCCCGGAAGTATTTACCCAAGGGATGGGTGAGGGGCATAAACTTGCTCTAAGTTCAGGAATTTCAATTATATTAATTCTCCTTTATTTAGCTGCCCTATTCTTTAAGTTGGTTACTCATCGTGGTGTATACCAGTCTACCTCTGAGGGGGCAAGTGAACATGAAGAGGTAGCGGAGTGGGGGATGGGTAAAGCCCTTGCTGTTTTACTTATAGCAACACTTGCAGTTGCTTATGTATCGGAAAAACTTGTACATACATTTGCAGAGGTGGCAGAAACCTTTGGCTGGAGCGAATTGTTTATCGGGGTAATCATCGTTGCCATCGTAGGTAATGCCGCAGAACATGCATCTGCCATTATAATGGCTTATAAAAACAAAATGGGGGTGGCTGTTGAAATTGCAGTTGGTTCTACCCTACAGGTTGCGATGTTTGTTGCACCAGTTTTAGTATTGATATCGCTGTTTTTCGAAAAGTCAATGCCATTAGTATTTACAATGCCGGAACTGATCTCCATGGTGACAGCAGTATTACTAACGATTGCAATTGCGAATGACGGTGAAACAAACTGGTTCGAAGGCGCAACGCTCCTTGCTGCTTACATGATTATGGGAATTGGGTTTTATTTGCTGTAGACATCCATAAATTTCCAATATGGTCTATGGATAAACAAGCAATTCTTCGAAAAAAATACAAATAAGTATTTCGAAGGAGGTCTCTATGTGAAAGCGCTAAAAAGTACATTAGTAATAGTAGCTACACTTGTTCTAACATTGTTCAGTTTTCAAGGATCTATAGGCGCGGAAAATACAAAACAAGCTAAAACACACAAAATAAAAGTGCCAGACGCTGTCCTTGATATTTCGAAAGAGAATACGTATCCCAATCCAACTCAGGATTTGCCGTATCTTCAACCAAGTGACTTAGCAAAAACATTGCTCGAAACTGCGGATGTGCCAATTCAAAACCCGGACCTTATACGTATACTGAATGAATCTTCCATTAACACAACACCAACTGCAGTTGGTTTCCGGGCTACAATTTATCTAGGGCAGTGGCCATTAAGCTACGAGTCGACAGAAACCAATATAAATTGGGAGTATAAACCTGCCAATACGAACAAGTTTGATAACCGGGGCGGAAAAACTCCTCAAAAAATCCATTATCAACAAGAAGAAGAAACGGTGATCAAAGGCGGTCTAACCTCAAGAATCAATAATGCGGAAGAAGTTCAAAAAATGATGATGCTAACAGCTATGAAGAAAACAGAGCTGCCATTAGCATTTGATACAGTAATAGGACAAGGCACGAAAAAGGAGCATGTGTATAATGTAACTCCTAAAAAGCTTGGTTACTTATATGCATTTGCCCCAGCTGTGAATGAAAAAGGGAAGGTCACATTTGGTGAAGTTTATCTGGAATTCAAAGGCAGCAAAGCTAAGCTCAAAATTAAAAACGTAACTCAGCAAGGGATTGGGGCATGGATCCCGGTTCAAGATCATTTGTCATTTAAATTCGTTACAACTGATACACCTAAATGAATAACAACAATACAAAAGGACTTGTAGTGGATTTTAATATTCGATACAAGTCCTTTTATTTTTCTATTTGTCAAAATATCGGCAATTGGATTAAGATTAAAAGCAGATGAGAAGGGAGCTAACAATATGGGAAATGCGATACATGACAAAAAACAACAGATCGAATATTTAACGAATCGTCTAAATCTTTTACTAAAAGTATTGGACTCACTTGATCCGGAAGAGGCGGATGTAAATGATATTGATCGACTTTTGGAAATGCTGGATGATCTTCAAGGGAAAATAAATCAATTTAAACCGGATTGGTAAGCGAACTGGCTCTGTTTCCTTTATCTCAGTCGAAGCCCCTCCAGTTTGTACGGCAATGAGCAAAGCGCTTACGCTTTTCTTATTATAGGGTTTCGAAAAAATAGGACTAGTATTATAATGGGGAGTGGAAGTTAATTAGCGTATTCAGAATTGTTTATTTTTCAAAAAAGAGGGGAATGGGGAACAGTATGAATCAATTATTTGAAAGCATGTACAATTTAGTTGTTGAAACATCAACAAAGCTGCCAAAAGATGCTCGTCGCGCTATTTACCAAGCTAAACTAAGCGAAAGTGCCGGTACAAGAGCGGCGATGTCTTTAGACACGATTTCAAATAATATTGTGATGGCTGAGGAGAATATTTCACCGATTTGTCAGGACACAGGTCTTCCTACTTTTAAAGTTAAGACTCCTGTTGGTGTTAATCAGTTAGAAATTAAAGAGGCAATCCGTAAAGCGGTTGTAGAAGCAACTAAAAACGGAAAACTTCGTCCAAACTCAGTTGATTCATTAACTGGCGCAAACAGTGGGGACAACCTTGGTGATGGAGTACCAGTTGTTAAATTTGAACAATGGGAAAAAGATTATATCGATGTTCGCCTCATTTTAAAAGGTGGCGGCTGTGAAAATAAAAATATTCAATATAGCTTACCATGTGAATTAGAAGGTCTTGGACGTGCAGGACGTGACTTAGACGGTATCCGTAAATGTATTATGCACTCTGTATACCAAGCACAAGGTCAAGGCTGTTCTGCTGGATTTATTGGAGTTGGAATCGGTGGAGACCGCAGCTCAGGATATGATCTTGCAAAAGAGCAACTGTTCAGAAACGTTGATGATGTAAATCCAGTTGAAGATCTACGTAAACTTGAAGAATATGTAATGGCAAATGCCAATAAGCTTGGTATCGGAACAATGGGCTTTGGCGGAGAAACAACATTATTAGGCTGTAAAGTTGGTGCTATGCACCGTATTCCTGCAAGCTTCTATGTATCAGTTGCTTATAACTGCTGGGCATTCCGCCGTCAAGGTGTGAAAGTTGATCCTGTAACTGGCGAAATTAAAGAATGGCATTACCAAGAAGGTGATGACGTTGATTTTGCAAAAGAAGTCGGGCAGGAAGTTGCTGCTGCATCTGAAACTGCAAGTGAATCACGTGAGGTAGTTCTTCAAGCACCAATTACTGAAGAACAAATCCGTTCACTAAAAGTTGGTGACGTTGTAACAATCAATGGCAGAATGTACACAGGCCGTGATGCGATTCATCATTACTTAAATGAGCATGATGCACCAGTTGATCTAAATGGTCAAATCATTTATCACTGTGGTCCAGTAATGCTTAAAGATGATGAAGGCAAATGGCATGTTAAAGCTGCAGGACCTACAACAAGTATTCGTGAGGAGCCTTATCAAGGCGACATCATGAAGAAATTTGGTATCCGTGCTGTTATCGGTAAAGGTGGTATGGGGCCGAAAACATTGAAAGCATTAGAAGAGCATGGCGGTGTATACTTAAATGCTATCGGTGGTGCTGCTCAATACTATGCAGATTGCATCGAATCTGTTGACGGCGTAGACTTAACACAATTCGGTATTCCCGAAGCAATGTGGCATCTAAGCGTTAAAGGCTTCAAAGCTGTTGTAACAATGGATTCACACGGAAACAGTCTACATCAAGACGTTGACAAATCATCTCTTGAAAAGCTTGCACAATTCAAAGAAAAAGTATTTAACTAAAATACATTTTAAAGGAAGGGTATCTTTTTCAAGGTACTCTTCTTTTTTTTCGAATTCGAGCCAGAGGTCGGGTTCTCTGTCACGGTTCTATGTCTAGCTCCAGCGACCAGCGACTAGTGAACTTTGCCCACCTCCCTACGATAAGTCAACATCTAATCGCTTCGCTCTTAGTGTTTCCTTTATCTCAGTCGATGTGCTCTAGTCCATACGTCGCTAAACAGGTCGCCTCCGCTTTTCTAATGGAAAATGATGTTTGGTATGAAAGTATCCACCTTTCAAAAAATATAGATATAGATTTGCCAAATAAGGAGGCATTTTTAATGAAAGGTGCAAAAAAAGCTGCATTCCAAATCGTTACAATTATTGTATTTCTTTTTGGTGGTTTTAATACGATACAGGCTGAAACACCTCCAAACAACCCGATACATTGGGGGATGAAAAAAAGCCGCAACCATGAACCTGCAGATGCGGGTGAATTTTTTAAATCCATCCTTGCAAAATATGGATCATTCTATTTAGGGGATACATCAAAAAAAGACATTTACTTAACCTTTGACAACGGCTATGAAAATGGATTTACAGCCGATATTTTAGATATATTAAAAAAGAAAAAGGTGCCAGCAACGTTTTTTGTTACAGGTCATTACTTAACTGAAAATGCCGATTTAGTAAAAAGAATGGTGAATGAAGGCCATATCGTTGGAAACCATTCTTGGCACCATCCTGATTTAACGCAAGTTAGTGATATTCGCTTGAAAAAAGAATTACAGCTCGTAGAGGAAGAATATAAAAAAATTACTGGAAAATCAGATATGATGTACCTACGTCCACCAAGAGGAATTTTTAGCGAAAGAACATTAAAGCTTTCAGGTGACCACGGATATGTAAACGTATTTTGGTCGTTAGCCTTTGTTGATTGGCATATAAATAATCAAAAAGGTTGGAAATATGCTTATGATAATATCGTGAATCAAATCCATCCTGGGGCGGTTATCCTTCTGCATACAGTGTCTGAAGATAATGCCAAAGCGCTGGAAAAAGTGATCGATACCCTCCGCCAACAGGGCTACACTTTCAAAAGTCTAGATGACCTAATGCTAGAGAAAAGTATGCCAAAACCGTTATTGTATCAGAATTATATGGACTAAATTGGGCCGCGGGGTCGGGTTCTCCGTCCCATGAGCCAAGCCACGGGGTCGGGAACTCCGGCTCAGTGTGCCATAGGATGATGTTCTTTGTCCCATTATTGAAACCAGTACTAGGCATGAACCTAATGCTGGTTTTTTGCATTTTATCCAACCATTTGCCTGAATGCAAAAAATAAAACATAATAGGAACTGAGAATATTGAAATGGAGTAAAAAAAATGGCTAACCAAAAGCAAAAACATACCCAAAATAAACAAAAAGAACCAAGATTCCAAAATCAAAGCCAAAGCAATCAACGAAACGATCAAAGATCAGATAAAACGTCCCAACTACAAGTCGGGCAGGAATTTCCGCTCACAATTAAAAGACTTGGAATTAACGGGGAAGGTGTCGGCTTCTTTAAAAAGCAAACCGTATTTGTCCAAGGTGCATTACCTGGGGAAATCGTCGTAGCAGAAGCAACAAAGGTTCAAAAAAATTTTGCCGAAGCAAAAGTGAAAAAGATTCGTCAAAAATCCCAATATCGGGTCCAACCATTATGTCCGATTTACGAAGAATGCGGTGGCTGTCAGCTTCAACACTTAGATTATAAGCAGCAGTTAAAAGAGAAGCGAGATATTGTGATCCAAGCCCTCGAAAGACATACCAACCTAAATATTGAACAGCTTGATATTCGTGAAACGATTGGTATGGAAAATCCATGGGGATACCGCAATAAAAGTCAGCTCCAGGTTGGTCGTGATGAGCAAAAAGTGTTGGCAGGTTTATACGGCTTAAATTCCCATAAGTTAATAGATATATCTGACTGTATGGTTCAGCATCCGAGTACAAATAAAGTGACTCAAATTGTTAAACAAATTTTGGAAGACTTAAATATTCCAATCTATAATGAAAAGAAACGGAAAGGCTTTGTTCGTACAATCGTAACAAGAGTGGGATTTGCGTCTGGACAGATTCAATTAGTCCTTGTTACGACAAAACGAGAATTTCCTGAAGTGGATAATTTCATTGCGGAAGTTAACAAACGCCTTCCAGAAGTAAATTCAGTACTTCAAAATGTAAATGGGGATAAGACCTCAATAATCTTTGGTGATGAAACGATTCATCTGCAAGGCGAAGAATTTATTCAAGAAACGTTAGGAGACCTATCGTTTGAACTTTCTGCCAGAGCATTCTTTCAATTGAATCCGGTTCAAACTGTGAAACTCTATAATGAGGTCAAAAAAGCTGCACAGCTTACTGGAAAGGAAAAATTGGTAGATGCATACTGTGGTGTAGGAACAATCGGACTTTGGTTGGCGAAAGGTGCATCTGAAATTCGCGGGATGGATACGATTGAAGATTCTATTGTCGACGCTCGCGAAAATGCTGCCAAACATGACTTGGAAAATACTTATTATGCAGTTGGCAAAGCGGAATACTGGCTGCCAAAATGGGAAAAAGAAGGCTGGCACCCGGATATCATTGTAGTTGATCCACCACGAGTAGGTTGTGATCAAAAATTTCTAGAAACAGTTTTTAAAATTAAACCAAAACGAATGGTCTACGTATCCTGCAATCCATCAACACTTGCTAAGGATATACAGTTTTTAAGTAAAGCATACAAGGTAGAATATATTCAGCCGGTAGATATGTTTCCGCATACGGCTCATGTGGAGTGTACAGTGTTGTTAAAATTAAAGTGTAACTAAGCAATAGAAACTTTCCATTTATAAAATAAACTTTTTCCACAACTTATCAACAATTGGAATAAAGTTTGTACAAAAAAAGTAGGAAAAACAGCCTGTCAGGGCTGAACCACTGAACCATCAATATTTGTGAAAAAGGCATGAGGGAAACAGTCTTTTTTAACTTGATCAAAAACATGAAAAAATCTGTGGAAAAAACCTGAAAATATTTGATGAACCTATTTATTTGATCGTTCACTGCACAAAAAACTCATGCTGTAAAAGAAAAAGATTAAACCACTTGTATTTTTTCATAAACTGAAATATGTCAAAGGAATGAGCAGGGATCTACTAGTATCCCTGCTTTAAATATGAATCCCAATATTATTTGGGTTTGGGATAGAAGGCACCATTATTAAATTCGAATTGTTTCCCATTTAGCAGAAAAGGTATACTTAAATCAAGACCTATGTTAACTGCGAATTCTTCAAAGTGCTGGCTATATTGCGATTGGTTCAAGTAATCTGTTGTTACTTTTCCGTTTGCAAGATCGTACAGAACACTGAAAACACTCGTCCTTCGTTGTGCTTCGTTATGTTCTTCTTTAGAGTAAGACAGCTTTATTTTTAGTGAATTTATTTGTTCGGGGGTAACCTGTTCGCCAAAATTCGGACCTTTAAATATTTTAGGTCTAAAATTGCTCTCAATCCCTCCTCCTTCCATCAATAGTGCTTGTAATGGTTTTCCGTTAATATTGCCTAAAGCATACGAGATCCCTTTTAATATTGTAATTGAATTTTCGTTAATATTAACCAACTCAATAGGTTTTGCATCCAATATAATTGATGAATCTGATTTGACAAACTCATCTACTTGTTCTAAAAGGGTAGGGTTGGGGTTTTCTTCACCCCATTTTGTAGCTAAAGGATTATAATAATTAGGACCTATATTTTGAATAGGATGCTTGGAATCAATTTTCAAGGGATGCTCTCTCCTTTCTTTTAACTTCTTGTTATTCAAACCTTTCCCTTCTGAATAATGTTGTTTTTTGTTAGAAGCAACTTCAATCGTTCCGCTTTGTAGACTTTCAGGATCAAACCAAGTCATCGTCAAGGTTGGTTGGATATAACTTAATGCCTGCAAAGGCTGAGTTACTAGAAAGCTTGTTGTCCACAGTTGCTTTATTGGCTCACCCCTAAAGCTGTAGTTTAAAATACCTGAATCCAGCCACTCTCCATTTCCGTTCCGATTAAACAAGGTTGCATATATATTGGAAAAATCCAATCTATTATTTTGGGGAAAGTTCCAATGTATTCCTACTGCTTCAACAATTGCACTATTAGGAATAGATTCTGCTTTAGTAAAATCCCAATTTTCTTCTTGAAACCAATTATTTGTTACATATGCTGGATCAATCGAAGATGAACTTGAATCAGTTTTGAATATTGAAGAAAGCATAGTATTATTTGTACCCCCTCTTCCGAAGTTTTCCTTATACTACTAATATCGTACATCCCTTTAAAGAATTGAAGCACATGAACCATTTCTGGGCATTATATATTGTTATGAGTGTTAATTACCTTTAAGACGAAAGTAATATACTTTTGATATTGAAGTAAATCCCAAGGCGGTGATTCAGCAGGGAACACCTAAAATACCTATTCTGTATAGGAGTAATAATTTAACTGAAACTACCTTTACCTGTATTTCTTAATTCATCTTTGTTTTTCCTATTTCACTATCAATTGGTAATTCAAAATACATGGTTCAGGTGTCGATTAAGAAAAGCATAGACTGCTTTCCCTTTCTAGGAGGTAGTCTTTTTATATTGTTGAAGTTTGTCATTTTTTATAGAACGAAAAAGAAGCCGGACCGCTTGACGGTAGCTAATTTCCTATAAGATAATACTGGTTAGTAATATAATGATTATAAAGTCAAGGGGCGGCATATAATGGGACAGCGGGGTAGACGAAAAGGGTCCATTGGGATCAAAAGCAAAGAAGCAATCCTTATGGTTGCAGCAGAAGAATTTGCGGAACATGGATTTCATCAAACAAAAATTAGTACCATTGTCAAAAGGACTGGTTTAACACAACCAAGTTTTTATCTTTACTTTTCCGGTAAGGAAGCTATCTTTCAAGAACTTGTACATACGTTCCGCAACGAATTAATCAATCTAACGAAAGATAGTAGACTCGAATCTAGTCTGGATAATAGTGTACTTCCTTCCAACATTGTTAGTGGTCTAATTAAGCTTTTTGAATTTTTTTACAACCATCAGCACTTGACGAGGATAGGCTTTTACATTGCGGACGAATCTGAAGAAATTAAACAGGCGATGAAAGAGCATTTAACTGAGAATTTATTAGCGGAACAACGAGATAACTACTTTCGAGAAGACTTGGATATGGAAACTGTTGCAGAGTGTATAATCGGTGCCATTGGACGACTCATCATCAAGAAGCTATTTACAAACGAAAAAAGTCCTCAACAACTAGCAAATGAAATTGTAGATATCTATTTTTATGGCTTGCAAAACCGCGAAACTATGCATTAATTTATCGGGAGTTGAGGAAAATTAATACAGTAAAAAAGTGCAATCTGGTGGATATTGATGAGGAATGGGTAAAATTAATCATTGAAGCTAAAAACATTGGTTTAAAACTTGAAGAAGTGAGAGATTTTTTGAAAAATGGAATGAAAGATAGAAACAATGAGTAGAAAGTGAGTAAGTTATTTTGGGGCTACAGAAATTCACTTTCTTAATTCATCTTACCCCTATCTGTAATCACATCATGATGTAAAAGACACTTTGCATATGCGGTTAAACCTAGTCAAATATTAATTTTGACTTATCAAGAGAGGATGGATGAAAGCCTCGACGATTAAATATTGATTTGAGAGGTCCATAATAAGTTATTATGATATAAGTGTAAAAGAAGTGGAATATTTGGCTTTATATTTCTTGGAAGAGAGTTTAAAGTTGTATACATAATGAGAGGATTTGAGTTTAATGGTAGATAATTTTTGGCGTGATTTACCACGACCATTTTTTGTACTTGCACCTATGGAAGACGTGACGGATGTTATTTTTCGTCACGTAGTAAGTGAAGCTGGTCGACCGGATGTATTTTTCACAGAGTTTACAAACTCGGATAGCTATTGTCATCCGGAGGGCATGGAAAGTGTGCGTGGCCGTTTGGTTTTTACAGAAGATGAACAGCCCATGGTGGCACATATTTGGGGAGATAATCCCGAATATTTCCGTCAAATGAGTATGGGCATGGCAAAACTAGGATTTAAAGGCATCGATATTAATATGGGCTGCCCTGTACCGAATGTAGCATCGAGAGGGAAAGGTAGTGGTCTTATTCTACGTCCACACGTTGCGGGAGAACTTATTCAAGCAGCAAAAGCGGGCGGATTACCTGTTAGCGTGAAAACACGACTTGGCTATAATGATGTAAAGGAGTGGGAGGAGTGGCTAACGCATATTTTAAAACAGGATATTGCGAACCTTTCTATTCATTTACGTACGAGAAAAGAAATGAGCCAAGTAGATGCACATTGGGAGCTAATTCCTGAAATCAAAAAATTACGTGACGGTATTGCACCCAATACGCTACTAACAATCAATGGTGACATTCCTGACCGTCAAACTGGGCTGCAGCTTGCTGAACAATATGGTATTGATGGCGTTATGATCGGGCGAGGTATTTTTAAAAATCCTTTTGCTTTTGAAAAAGAGCCAAAAGAGCATAGCAGTAAAGAATACCTTGATCTTTTAAGACTACAGCTTGATCTTCAAGATCAATATGCGGAAGTACTGCCACGTTCGATCACAGGGCTTCATCGCTTTTTCAAAATTTATGTTAGAGGTTTCCCTGGAGCTGCTGAATTAAGAAATCTATTGATGAACACGAAATCAACAGATGAAGTGCGTGCATTACTTGATAACTTTGGAAAAGGCAACTAACCCATTGGGCGTTGCCTTTTTGCGTTACTTTGGAGCAAATAGCATAATATCATTTTTAATAAATCCAGAAGGAGGAGTTTTTGCGCGTTCAGCATATTCCTCGTCTATTTCTTGATGTTCTTCTTCACTTAATTTTTCTGGATCTTGATCAGCTTTTTTTATAAGGTTAACGGACAGAATATCTCTAACCGATTTTAAAAGGAGGGCCATTTTTTAAAAATCGGATTGATTTAAACTACTAATTAACATCCATTAATTCAATCTTACTTTCTTTTTCTAAGGCATCTATAAAACGATCTACCTTGTCTACCGTCTTCGTATATCTCACCTCACCCTATTGTTTTTCTTATTTCATTTTACGGAAGGTATTGACTTTTAAAAAACTTCCGGTCATAACGGTGACTGGAGGTAGAGCTCTAATGTATAATATATAAATATTATAAAATAATGTTAGTTATCAATAAGAGACTTAAAATATGTCAAAGCAAGGGAATTAATAAAAGTGGTTTGGCGATTGCAAAGGATAAGATGGATATTGAAGCAATAAAAGACAGGCTTGAAGATATTATAGAAAGAATTGTAAAAATGATAGGGCGATTCTAATGTTAATTCAATGTACAAAGGCTTTGCTTGATAGGATAGGAATAAAGGGAAGTGAGTTGGCCTCCCCTGAAGACCATGAGCAACTCCCAGATAGTTTAGTGGCCTGGCATGCCAATTTTGGCATTAACAGAAGAAAGGCTATCATTTTGATGAATAATGAAACAAGATATCCTATCGTTATATATCGTCCGAGTATAAAGGACTTTTCTAAAATAAAGGAATTAATTCGTGAAGCAATTATGGAGGCCTTACGTATGGAAGGTGTCCGTAAAGAAGTGATTGAAGCTTATTTGGCTAAAGCCGGGGAGATTTCCTTGTGTGAAAGGTTAGGTAAACACTACTACATCAATATGTCTGTGATCAACACTCAAGCCGCGTAGAAAATGTTGCGTTGTTGGAATTAATAGATGTTTTTTTTCTTCCATAAATAAAACTTAATTTTTAAAGGAGACTTATTGTATTGGAGGCAACATGTATTAAATTTTATGAGTTCGGAAGTCCAGAAAGTGTTTTAAAAGTTGAACGTAAAAATATACAACCACCTACGAACGGAGAAGTTCTAGTTCGTATGAAAGTTCGCCCTATCAATCCATCTGACTTAATACCAATTAGAGGGGCATACTCCCATCGGATTTCGTTGCCTAATATTCCTGGCTATGAAGGAATTGGAATTGTAGAAGACGTAGGGGCTTCTGTTTCACAAGAACTGATTGGTAAACGTGTTTTGCCTTTACGTGGGGAAGGGACTTGGCAGGAATTTGTTAAAACATCTGCTGAATTTGCAGTGCCAATTCCGAACTCCATTGATGATTATACAGCTTCACAGTTATACATAAATCCGGTAACAGCATGGATTATTTGTACAGAGGTTTTAAAGCTGGCACCAAATGATGTATTATTGGTGAATGCTTGTGGTTCTGCCATTGGTCGTATCTTTGCTCAATTATCTAAAGTTCTCGGTTTTCGGCTTATTGCTGTAACGAGAAACAACAATTATACAAAAGACCTGCTCCAACTTGGTGCTTCCTATGTAATCAATACATCAGAGACAGCATTACACGATACTGTTATGGAATTAACGTATGGACTGGGTGCAACCTCGGCAATTGATTCAATTGGAGGTATTGATGGTACTGAATTAGCATTTTGTGTTCGCCCTAATGGGCTTTTTTTAACTCTTGGTTTATTATCAGGAACGCCTGTAGACTGGCAAAGAATTTCACTACAGGCAAAAGTGAATACTAAGTTATTTCATTTACGTTATTGGAATCAACAAGTATCAGTGCAAACTTGGCAAGAAACATTCCACCGATTGATTACGCTCATAAATGATGAAAAATTAACACTTATGCAGAAAGACTCTCAATACGATTTGTTGCAAGTAAAAGAAGCTGTTCTTTTTGCTGAATCTTCTAAAAAAAATAAAGGGAAAATATTTTTAACAAGCTGAATAGGACTATAGTTAAATAAGCTAAGAATTTAAATGGACAATGGAAAGTAGTTTTTCGTCCTTCTCTAACGAATTCTGCAATTCCTTCAAGAGATAAACTTATAGAAATAAACTGATGTTTTCATAAAGGCAGGTTCGACATTTGAACCTGCCTAAGAATTTGTTGCTTGATTACTAAGATTAACTTTTTCAGTATTTGTAATAACTCTTAATCTTAGTAGATAGATACCTATTCCAAAGGATAGCCATAGGAGTCCTGTTAAAAAACCAGACTTCCCAACGGGTATCAGTAATCCTAAACAGATAAGCAATGCCGAAATTGGAATGAAAGGATAAAAAGGAACGTAAAATTGTGCCTCTTTGTCTTTTATAGTAGCTCTTTTTCTTGAGATGAAAAAGGCAATTATCGTAAAAATAAAAGTTAATAGATATAAAAATCCTGTAGCTGTTACAGCAATATTTATCGAACTTATCAGTGTAAATGCAATTTGAATGCCGACCCCAAGTGTAATCGCCCAAATAGGTGTTTGAAAGCGTGGATGAATATAGGCTATCTTCTTCGGTAATAAGCCATTTCTTCCCATCGCAAATGCAGTTCTCGAAATCGTAATGATAAATGCATTGCATGTAGCTGGTAATGCCAAAACAATGATTAAACTAATAAAGATTGGACCAAGGTCTCCTAAAAATTGTTGACTGGCTAAAGCTACAGGGACTTCAGAAGCTCCGAACTCTTACCAAGGAATAACCCCAATGGAGACAAATAAAAGCCCTAAATAAAGAAATAAAACAACCATTATGGAAGTAATAATGGCTAATGGTATCACCTTTTTTGGATTTCGTATTTCCTCTCCAGAAGCAACAATTGCATCCCAACCGACAATTGATAGAAATCCCACTAAGGTTGCTTCTAATATTCCAGAAAACCCATTAGGAGAAAAAGGTTGATAATAAGAAAAATTAACGTTTTTAAACCCGAAAATGAAAAATCCTATGAGTACAGCAATGACTGTACATACAATACCTACTTGAAGTTTTCCACTGAATTTAATTCCAACTATATTTAACATTCCTAAACCAATAAGTAAAAGCACTGCACTTAACTTTGGGGGAGCACCAGTAAGAGCGTTCAAATAATGTCCAAACCCTTGTGAGACGAAGCTGCTGGCGGCCAACCAAGCTCCCCAGTATGCCCAGCCAACAATCGTTCCAATGAAACCTCCCATCGTTTCTCGTGCATATTCATATGAACCACCAGCCCTTGGATATCGTGAAGCTAACTCACCATAACATAGCCCCAATAATATGGCGAGTAAAGAGGCTAAAATAAAAGAAACCATAACTGCGGGTCCTGCCTTGCCTGTTGCAACCCCACTAAGAACAAATATCCCTGCTCCGACCATTGCACCAATTCCAAGAGAAGTCGCTTCTTTCCAACCTAATGTTCTTCGTAACTGCATTCAAATGCCCCCTCAAATTATCAGATTATCGTAAAAGCGGAAGACTCCCAGTTAATTTGTTAACGTGTTTTTTATTTCCGTAAACCGCAATCCCCAGGTATTCAAAATCATTAGAAGTAAATGAAGCTATCTTATTCATATATTCATCGTAGTTCTTAGTGATTTGAGCCACATTGGAAAAATCGACAAGAAATAAGTCTGGATAATTGGAGGATATAGTTTCCCTTAATTCTTTAATCATAGCTCCTGAACCTTTTAATATTGGGATAGGAGTAGTTGTTATCCCTTCATGAGTTTGACTATCTCCATCGACTACAACAGAGCCAATGATTCCCTCAATTTTCTTCCCTAAAGTTAAAGCTAACACTGCTGAAGTATTGGCAATTAACCCAAGTGGCAGTTCTGAGTCAATTACCATTACACATTTTTTCTCCATGATTGTTATGTACCCCCTATAATGTGTTCAATCGTTTTTAATTTGTCATGCACCTTTACGGTATCATGATAAAATGGTTAGAATAAGAGCCAATTTAGAGTGATTTTTTGAGTACCAATTTTAAGGGAGGGAAAATGAATGCTTTGGATTCCAATTGATCGTACACTGGATATTCCTTTAAAGAGACAAGTTTATGAATACATACGAAAGCTAATTTTAAATGGAGAGCTAAAAGCAGGAGAAAAGCTACCAGCTACTCGTGAATGTGCTTCCCAGTTGGGAATCTCACGCAATGTTGTAATTGAAGCGTTTGAGCAATTATTGGCGGAAGGATATATTGTTGGACAGCAGGGTTCAGGTACTTTTGTAGCTGAAGGAGCATTTTTGGAGCAAATACAGGATGAACGAACGACAACCTTGGAAATTTCAGAAGAGTGTATCCAGGAAAAAGGTGTGATTGATTTTCGTTCAGGGATACCTGCCTTAGATATATTTCCAAGAAAGGATTGGGGCAGATTGGCAAAAGACGTATGTTTAGAAGCTCCTGATTATGCCTTTGGATATGACCATCCTGAAGGGCGTTTGGAATTAAGAAAGATTCTTTCACAATATCTAAGAAGAACAAGAGGGGTAAATTGCCATGCAGACCAAATTGTCATTACATCAGGAGCAACTCAAGCCTTTTCTTTAATAACGAAGCTACTGCTTTTGCAGGGAGATAAGGTGATTATTGAAGACCCCATTACAAATGAAATTCAAACTATTTTTACATCGACTGGAGCTACTTTAATTCCGATTCCTGTTGATGAACAAGGGATGCGAACAGACTTGCTTTCAGATGGGGAAAAACCAAAGTTTATTTTTGTAACACCATCCCATCAGTTTCCATTAGGCAGTATTTTGCCTATTCAGCGGAGAATTCAACTCATTCAGTATGCAAGAGTAAACGAGTGTTATATTGTTGAGGATGATTACGACAGTGAATTTCGTTATGATGGCGAACCTATCAGCTCCCTTCAAGGATTGGATTCTGAAAGAGTCATTTATGTTGGAACATTTAGTAAAAATCTTTCTCCAGCCTTACGAATGGGCTATCTGGTGCTTCCGCAGGCTCTCATTGAGCGTTGTAGAAGCCTTAAATGGTTTCATGACCTTCATACTCCATCACTGAATCAAATGCTCCTTGCGCGTTTTATTGAAGAAGGTCTGCTGGAACGTCATATTCGCAAAATGAGAAAAGTTTACATGAAGAGGCGGGAAGTATTAAGGGAAGCGTTGATTCGTGAGTTTGGACATTCAGGAGAAATTTCGGGTGATTCTACTGGTCTACATCTCATAGCGGAATTTAAAGGAATTGAGTTTACAGAGGATTTAATAGAAAGACTCTATCAAAACCATGTAAAGGTTTATCCTGTAGAACATCACACCATTCATAAAGGCAGACATGTAAATAAGGTGATACTCGGTTATGGAAATTTAAGAGAACAAGAAATTGAAGAAGGGATTCGTAATTTACGTAAAGTATTAGGAAATTGAAAAGTGACTTGCCTAAATGATTAGGATTTTACAATACATATTTGGTTAATTCATGTGCTTTGGAGGTGTTTAAGTACAATAGAAATTTATCCTAGCACGTAATTAATCAGAGGGATTTATCATCTATTGTCGAATAAAGACAGTGGGGGTTATGAGATGAACAAAGTTTTGTTTTTTACTGATATTGACAAACAAAATTTTCTTATCAAAAAAAAGCTACTTTACTCATATTATCCCTAAACATAATGAGATATCATTAGAAATCATTGAAAAGGTTCTAATTTTACCTACTTATATTTTTAAGCCTTCTAAAAGTAGCAAGGATTTTTATTACGAGAAAAATATAGATGGTAAAGAGTATAGGGTAGTTGTGACTTCAAAAAACGTGACAAGCGATATTTTAATAGAGTTAGAATAATTACGGCGTATAAAATAGCAACCCAATATATAACAGATCTAAGAAGAGTATATTGTATTTATAATGAAAATGAACCTTATATTAGTAAACAAAAACAATTACAATCGGAATCTGAAAAGGAATACTTTGAAATCATTTTTTCAGATTGATGAAATGATATCTAAAGAAAAAGCGAAGTATGGAAAACAGTTTTGGCGCCTGTTAAACCGTTTGAAAAATCCAGAAGAACTTGAAGTTGAACGGCCTGATTCATTACAGGCTGAATTAAGAGACTATCAGAATTATGGTTTTCAGTGGCTCAAAACACTTCATTATTATCATCAAAAACTATTTATAACAAGGGACCAACTTCTCCCTGAATTCATGTCAGGTGAAACTCACGTACTATTAGAAGACTAGCGTTATTAGGTAAAAGTGTGGCTTGATAAAGTTCTTTTGATTAGGGGTTGGTGGGTATTGTATGAGGAAGTGTTTGTCACGATTGTTGGCAGTAGACATTATAAAGGTTCGGAGATTTTTCGTGTCGGACAAATTGTAAGATTAGTGAAGGATTTTGAAAATTCCTATGATGATGAGGCAATTGCGGTGGAGTTGGAGCCTTTCGGAAAGGTTGGCTATGTTGCCAATAGTACGTCGACAGTGGCACGCGGAACGAAAAGTGCAGGGCGTATTTACGACTCATTTGACGATGAGCGGTACGGATTGATTCGTTTTATTTTAAAAGGAGATGCAATCGTTCAGCTCATTGATTACCATGAATTTTCACTGCTACAAGGAGAGTACAAAGTAATTGCTAGTTTTTTTAATCTCCCTTAATGGGTTCTTTTTCTTTCAATCATTACTGTTAAATATCAAATAAAAGATTACTACAAACATTGTAAACTTTCATTATTACAGTTGAATCAATCTCATACAAAAGATGTAAAAAACTTCTATGATAAGGATAGGAAGGTATGCAGGTATTTAAAGGAGGCGGGAGAGGAAAGTGAACCTTGTTCTTACATATATGGTAAATGTAGTTGTGATTGCAATGTCTATCTTTTTTTTACTTTATTTTGGCTCTGAACGAAAGCGGAAATTTGAAGAAAAAAATGCGATGGCTTCTTTTCATATATGTAACGTGCTTTTTATCATAATGACCTCTTCTGCGGCACATGTTGTAATGACGGTATATATCATTGAGGATATGAGTAAAATAATCTTTCAAATAGCCTTTCTTCTTTTCATAACACTATCACTTTATCTTTTGGGGAATATAGTATTTGAACATTATAAATTCATGCTAAAAAGATACGTAAAAGCTGAGAATGGGAAGGTTCTTGTTCTTAACAAAGCGTATTTAAAAAGAAAATAACATTTCTTATTGTAAATTTGTTACCTTTTAGATAAATATAATAAATACTATTCGATTATCTTGTGAGGATACGTGATAAACTGAGACATGATCGGGTAAGCTTTTACTATTACGAGTAAAAATATTTAAGGGAGATATTAACATGAGCAAGGAAAGTAAAACTAGCAATAGTAAAGAGTTGTCACCGGAACAACATGAAGAAATACTCGGAAAATTAAAGGCTCGGTTCGAGAAAAATATGGATCGCCATAAAGATCTTGAATGGGCTAACATACATGCAAAACTCGAAGCAAATACTGAAAAACTGTGGTCGCTTAGTGAAATGGAAAGAACTGAAGGTGAACCGGATGTAATTGGTCATGATAAAGAGACTGATGAATACATTTATTGTGATTGTTCAAAGGAAAGTCCAAAAGGTCGCAGAAGTGTTTGTTATGACCGTGAAGCGCTGGAGTCAAGGAAACAACATAAACCAGAAAATACTGCTATTGATATGGCTGCTGACATGGGGATTGAGATTTTAACGGAAGAACAATACCGGGGGCTGCAGAAACTCGGCAATTTCGATTTGAAAACATCGAGCTGGGTGAAAACCCCTGATAATATTAGAAAACTTGGAGGGGCTATCTTTTGTGATCGTCGTTACGATACTGTCTTTGTATACCACAATGGAGCAGAATCCTACTACGCAGCCAGAGGCTTTCGTGGCTCGCTAAGGGTCTAATTTTTTTGTGTAATATATGATATAGTTGACAAAGCATCTACAAACGTAGATGCTTATTCAAATTGTACGAATTAAGCGACAATTAAAAAAGGAGATTCAATAATGGACAATAACGATATATTAATCCGATTAAGATACGCGCTAGAAATAAAAAATAAAGAAATGGCGGAAATATTTAAACTTGGCGGCGTGGAAGTTTCAGTGCCGGATGTAATTAAGATACTTACAAAGTCTGCTGAGGATGAAGACGAGTATAGCGATCAAATTAAATGCAATAACAGTATGCTAGATTCATTTTTAAATGGTCTTATCATCTTCAAAAGAGGGAAACAAGAGACTAAACCAGGGCAGCCTGATACACCATCAGAACCTTCAATAAATAAAAGCGCCAATGTTAATAATCTCCTATTAAAGAAGGTTAAAATAGCTCTGGCATTAACGACAGAGGATATGCTTGAAATATTTGATGAAGCTGGAATAACGGTAACAAAAGGAGAACTTGGTGCTTTGTTAAGAAAAGAGGGACATAAAAACTATAAAGAATGCGGGGACAAGTTTGCCAGAAACTTCTTAAAAGGACTTGCGATCAAATATAGGGGATAGTTCTGATATGATCAATACTCCCCCGCCTCAAGCTATTTGGCTAGTGGGGGAGTATTATTTACAGTTATCAAAATAAATCAGTTGATAAGTAACGTTCCCCTGTGTCTGGGGCTATACAAAGAACATTTGCAGATGGATCAAGGTTTTTTGCTACCTGAACTGCAAAGTGGGCAGAAGCTGCTCCGGATGCTCCGACAAAAATTCCTTCTTCTTTTGCAAGCTGGCGTGCCATAAATTGGGCATCAGCATCATCTATGAGTAAAATTTCATCGTAAATAGTAGAATTTAATATTTTTGGAATAAATCCAGGTCCGGTTCCCGGGATTTTATGGGGGCCTGGTTTTCCGCCTGATAGAACAGGTGACCCTTTTGGCTCTACTACATAAATTTTAATATTGGGTATGTGTTTTTTTAATTCTTCACCAACTCCTGTGACAGTCCCGCCTGTTCCTGCAGTTAATACAAAGGCATCTAGTTTTCCATCAAAAGCTTTGATGATTTCTACAGCGGTGGTTTTCCTATGCGCATCAGGGTTTGCGGGATTTTCGAATTGCATAGGTATAAAGCTATCGGGAATCGTGCTTGATAACCTTGATGCTTCATCAATCGCGCCTTGCATACGTAAGCTTGCGGGCGTTAAAATGACTTCTGCTCCATATGCCTTTAAGATTTTTACGCGCTCCTCTGTCGCATTATCAGGCATTGTAATCATACATGGATACCCTTTTGCAGCACTTACCATGGCAATCCCGATACCAGTGTTACCTGATGTCGGCTCTATGATTGTACTTGTCCCCGGAATCAGCTTGCCTTCTTTTTCTGCACGTTCGATCATATGAAGGGCTGCGCGGTCTTTCACACTTCCTCCAGGGTTGAATGATTCAAGTTTAATAAAAACATTCCCGCCGTTTTCATCTGGTAGTTTATTTAGTTTCACAATCGGTGTTTTCCCAATTAAATCAAGAATTGAGTTATAAATTTTCATTTTCAATCCAACCTTTATTGTACTTATTTTCAAAAAATTGTGTTGACTTTCCATATCTTAGTAATATAATAAACTATAATTCCGATTAAAACAATGTGAATTATATAAATTGAAATTAAAGTTGGGGTGAACTTATGTTTCTTCATATATCCAATATACAAAAGAGTTTTAAAAATCATGGGAAAGTGGAGCAAGTGTTAAAAGATATTGATTTGCATGTGAATGAAGGTGAATTTGTTTCTTTTTTAGGTCCCTCCGGATGTGGAAAATCGACTTTACTATCAATTATTGCTGGTCTAGTGAAACCAAGTGAAGGAAGTGTTTACCTAAATGGTCAAAAGATAACGAAACCCGGAAAGGATCGAGGGATGGTGTTCCAAGCGGCTGCTTTATTCCCATGGTTGACAGTGGAAGAAAATGTTATATTCCCATTACGAAAAGAAGTCAAAAAGAAGGAAGCGAAAGAAATTGCTCAAAAATATTTAAAACTCGTACAGCTAAGCCCTTTTACCAACCATTACCCCCATGAATTATCAGGAGGAATGCAGCAAAGAGTTGCAATTGCGAGAGCATTGGCAATGAATCCACGAGTTTTATTGATGGATGAGCCATTTGGTGCATTAGATGAACAAACAAGAATGCGTCTTCACCTTGAACTTGAAACCATTTGGCTGGAAACACAAAAGACTATTCTTTTTGTAACCCATAGCATTCAAGAAGCGTTAAAATTGTCAGACCGCATTATTGTGATGGGAACCCATCCAGGCGTTATTTTGGCAGATATTCAGCTAAAAATTGAACGGCCACGTGACAAACATATTCACCAGCTTACAATGTATGAAAAAACGATTATGGAACTGCTTAAAGCTGAAATTGACAAAGTAGTAGATGAGGAGCAACGGTATGCGGCTAGCTATTAAACGAATTGTTTTTTTTGCTTTATTATTTGGGATTTGGGAACTTGTCGTTCGATTGTTTAACATACCAAAGGTACTTATGCCTGCTCCAACAGATGTTGTCTTAAGTTTACAGGAAAGTTTGGCAGATGGCTCATTATTACATGATTTGAGAGCAAGTTTTACTCGCTTATTAATTGGACTTGTGATTGCGCTCATCATTGGGGTTTTGCTTGGTGTCTTTCTTGCTAAGTCAAAAACAGCAGATGAAACACTGGGGGCCTTTATCTTAGCTCTGCAAAGCATCCCAAGTATTGTCTGGTTGCCGCTAGCGATTATGTGGTTTGGGTTAAATGAAAAATCGGTTATTTTTATCGTCGTTTTAGGTGCCACCATTGTCATGACAATCAATATGAGAATAGGAATAAAAAATGTTTCTCCCCTCTATATTAAAGCAGCGCAAACGATGGGATCAAATGGATTGGATTTGTTTTTTCGAGTTGCTTTTCCGGCATCAATCCCTTATGTCGTAACTGGAGTAAGGTTGGCATGGGCGTTTGCATGGCGGGCATTAATGGCCGGGGAATTATTAAGTACGGGACCTGGTCTTGGGTATACATTGAAATTTGCTTCTGACTTTGGCCGTATGGATATCGTTCTAGGAATTATGGTAGTGATTGGGGTGATTGGTGTCACCGTTGATTTAATTGTATTTCAACGGATTGAAAAACGTGTAATGACAAAATGGGGACTTGTAGAAAGGAATGGATAATACAATGAAAAAATGGAAATTAGCGTTTGTCTTATTATTCACAATCGCAGTTTTAACTGCTTGTGGAACAAATAGTACTACAAAGAGCACTGGTGATGGGGCTAAAAAGGAAAAAATTGTGATTGGTTATTTTCCGAACATTGACCATGTTCCAGCTATGGTTGCCCGTGAAAAAGGCTATTATGAACAAGCGCTTGGTGAGAATTTTGATATTGAATATAGAACTTTTCCTGATGGAGGCACATTCATGACGGCGTTAAAGTCAGGTGATATTGATGGTGGGCTAGTTGGACCGGCTCCAGTTATGAACAATTTTGCAAGTGGAGCAGATGTGAAAATTGTTTCCGGAGCATCATCAGGCGGAACAGTTGTCGTTGCAAGTGCTAACAGTGGGATTACTAATTTAGAAGACATCGAAGGGAAAACATTTATCACCCCTGGAATTGGCTGTACACATGATGTTCAATTTGAAACGTATTTACAGCAACAAGGAAATGATAAATTAACATCATCACGCATCGGTGGGTCATTACAACATGTCACTGGCAATCCAGCCCAATATCAAGGTATGTTCGAAACAGGGAAAGTAGACTTAGCAACCGTTCCTGAACCATGGGCATCAATTCTCGCCCAAAATGGAGCAAAAGTAATTGTTAGCACAGATGAAATTGCCTATGGGAATACCCTGCCAAACACTGTATTTGTTGTAAATGGAAGTTTAATTAAAGAAAAGAAAGAGGTTGTTAAAGCGCTCGTTCAGGCACAGCAACAAGCAGTTGATTTTATTAAAAGTCAACCAGACGAAGCACAAAAAATTGCCATTCAATCAATCAAGGACCTAACGAAACAAGAGGTTGATGAAGATATCGTTAAACAAGCAATGGCACGCATTACCTATACTACTGAAATTAATGAAAATGTAATTAAAGAGTTTGCCCAATCATCGTTTGAGTTAGATTTCCTCAAAGAAAATCCTAAATTAGACGGATTAGTAGATTTGTCCTTTCAATAATGAATGAAAAGCATCGCTATGCCGGTGCTTTTTCCTTATGAATCTGAGAAAAAAACTTCTAAAGTGTTCATTGAATCTACCTGAAATAATCCGAGAGGCGAAAGATATTCGCCTCTTACCTATATTTAGGCTACTGATTTAATATTTTCTCGTAATACATGTTCCTTTTTACCATGCAAGAAATAGTACAGAACCGTAGATACTAGAACGGTCAATCCGAGGATCACATATAGTGAGCGATATCCCGTAACTGGAATGACAAATCCAAGTAAATATGGTCCAAAGCCAAGTCCGGCGTCAAGGGCGATAAAGAATGTTGAAGTGGCCAATCCGATCCGGTGTAATGGTGTTAATTTGACGGCAAGGGCCTGTGTGCTTGACTGCATATTACCAAAGCCAAGCCCAATCAATGCACCGGCTAGGAGTAATAGATATCCAGAGGTAACTGCACTTAAGAGCACCATTCCGCCTGCTAAAATGACAAATCCAGGGTACATAATATAGTTTGCACCTTTTGAGTCCATTAAGCGACCGGTGAATGGACGTGAAAATAAAACAGCAATCGAATAAACAAGAAAGAAAAAGCTTGCCGCACTAACTAGGTTAATCTCATTCGCATAGAATTTGATAAAGGATAGAACACTTGAATAACAAAAAGCAATAACGAATGTTATGATGGCTATTGGCACAGCTTTTGGCTCAATATAGTTTGAAAGCTTAAAGCCCTCTCCTTGCGTTTCGTGAGGTTGTTTGGTTGTTGTTGTAACAGCAGGAATATTGATAAACAATGATGGAATGAAGCTAATAATCCCTAGGAAAATGGAAAAAATAAAAATTGTTCGGAAAGCAGTATGCTGCGTCATATAAAGACCGATAAACGGACCAATTGCCGTTGCTAGGGTAGCACTCATGCTGAAGTAACCAATTCCCTCTGCTTTTCGTACTGCCGGAATAATTTGGGCAGCAATCGTTCCAGTAGCTGTTCCAACCATACCAGCTGCCACGCCATGTAATAAACGAGTAATCAGCATGATGCCAATATTAGAGCTCATTAAATATAGAAGTGTTGTTAAGATAAAGAAGACTAGTCCAATAAATAACGTTCTTCTGCGCCCAAGCGACTCAATGTAACGACCGGTAAAAAGTCTGCCAATTAAAGAACCGATGATAAAGATGCCTGTAACAAGACCTGCCTCACTAGTGGATGCATGAAATTGATCAACCGCGTACTCCCCAATAATGACGATTAAAAGATAAAACACAAGGTTTATTAAAAAGTTAATACCTGACACAATAATAAAATCCTTTGTCCATAATAATTCTCTAGATGAATTCACTTTATTACCCCTTATTTGTTATATTATCTCGAATGATTCCCATGATACGGATGGCATTAATTTGTTCCTTCTCCGTGATCCCTTCTAAAATTTCCTGTTCAAATTGATCAATTGTTACTCGTATATCTTGATATATCTTTTGTCCAGCTGCTGAAAGCTGCATTCTTTTTTCACGTTTGTCCTTGCCTACAACATGCTCGACATAGCCAAGCTCCTCTAAGCGAGTCATTGTTCTAGTAACAGTGGGCTTTTCGACACTCATATAATGGGAAAGTTCTACAAGTGTAGCGGTTCCGTTATTGGCCAAATAGTACAAAATTGTCCATTGTGCTCTATATAGCTGATGTTCAGCGAGGTGAACATTAAGTCTGTTTTCAAATGGCCGGTACATCAGAAGCAATTGATGAAAGAATTTTTGATAAGTTTGTATTGCAAACACCTCTTTTTTTAAAAAATATAGTTAGCTAAGGTAATGGTTACTGTGGGAAACTATATTATGCTACCACATTTATTTGTATTATGTCTAGGCTAAATAAGCACAATATCAGTTAAAGGTTCATTTGTCCAATTTTCAAAACTAAAATATTAAAACATAGAATAAGGATTTTGTGGTAAAATTTAGGTAAATCGTTATTATGCCACTAAGAAGTAATAAAGGAAAGGAATTCAAACAAAAATGGAAGTATACGTTGCCAAACAACCAATTTTTGATTCCAGAGAAAATGTGATCTCTTATGAATTGCTTTATAGAAGTGGTAAAGAAAATGTTTATAATGCATCAGATGGAGATAAAGCAACATCTGAAGTTATTATTAATAGCTTTTTAAATATAGGAATTAAAGACCTGTCAGAGGGTAAACCATGCTTTGTGAATTTTACAGAGAATCTATTAAAGTTGAAATTGCCTACGTATTTTAGTCCTCTTAATCTTGTAATTGAAATATTGGAAGATGTGCCAATTACAGAAGAATTAATAGAAATTTGTAAAGAGCTGAAAATGTTAGGGTATAGGATTGCCCTTGATGATTTCTTTTTGATGCATGGTAATGATTTAACGATGGAATTACTAAAGATTATTGATATCGTTAAAATTGATTTCCTTGCTACATCAAGAAAGGCACGTCTCCAGATGATGGAGTATCTAGTTCCCTATGACATTATTTTTTTAGCTGAAAAGGTTGAAACTAGAGAGGAATATGAACAAGCTAAAGAAGATGGTTATTCCTACTTTCAAGGATACTTCTTCAGTAAACCAATAATACTACAAAGTCATGATATTCCGTCCTATTTTCAATCGTATTTTACCGTGCTGGAGTATCTTGATTCTCCAGAGCCTGATTTAGACCAGATTACAGAAGTAATAGAGACGGATATTTCACTTTCTTATAAATTATTGAAATTAATCAATTCACCAGTTATTAGGCCTAAATATGAAATTAGCTCTATTAGACAAGCCATTGTGTTGTTAGGCTTAATAGAAATTAAAAAGTGGATCTATGTTCTCGCGCTTAAAGGGTTACAGGAGGAAAAAAATAATGCTACCCTAGGTGAACTTATCCATCTCAGTTTAACAAGGGCTAAGTTGGGAGAATTCCTAGCAGTAGTTGAAAACAATAAGCAGAATAAATCAAAATATTTCTTATTAGGGTTATTATCGTGTATTGATTCATTTTTACATTTGCCAATGAGTACTATTCTTGAGGGACTTCCTATTACAAAAGAAATAAAAAGTGCTTTATTAGGGGAAGAAAATCATTATAAGTTGGTATTAGATTTAATGGAAAGAGCCGAACGTCCTAGTAAGAAGAATCAGTCTTTAACAAAATATCCTTATGATTTAACCGAAGCCCAATTATTTGAAATGTATTTAAAATCCAGTACTTGGACTAGCCAATTTGTTAAACAATTAAAAAGGGAGATTTAACAATTTGCATATAGAATATAATATGAAAATTTATTACGTCAAAATCACCCCGGCTCTAGTTATCGGAGCGAATAAGGGGTGATTTTCTTTCGTTAATGGTTAACACTTTGTGTTGTGTTAAGATAAGAAATAAAACAAGGAAGTGGTAGGGGAATCTATGATCTATTTAAGATATGGAATTTGATTTTTTCGGGTGCTAAAATTTGCCTCTATTATAATATAAATAAATATAAGAGAAAATGAAGCAGAGGTAATGTTTATGGAACGGGAATTAATAATTAATGCTGAAGCATCCTATCGGTTGGCGGAGCAGAAGGCTTCCCATTATTTTAAATTACTTCATGAGCAAGTCACACAAAAAAAGTACGTTCCTACCCTAACAAATGATTTTCAATCATGGAAACAAAATCATATTCATCATTCGTTTCTATCCCTTTTTTTACAAGGAAGGAGAAAACCAGCCCCCAGAGAGTATTACAATTATATCCACTGGCTTAATAAAAATGGGAAATTAGACCACTATTTGAATCGGAGTGTTTCTTATATATTTTTGAGGGATCTCGGCAAAGCCTTGGATTCCCCTGATACAAAGAAAAAGATTCAACGTGTAGTTGAAAGTATAAAAAATCATCTAACTAATTCCACCACAAATCAAGGGGATAAAATTGAGGTATTTAGCATTGCGGGGTTGTATCGGTGGGCACAGAAGGAAGGTGTAGAATCAACCATCATCTGGTTGATAAATAAACTAAAGACTGTTTCCATATTGATTCCAGAGGGGATGGATGCGGAAAATGCCCAGCGAAAGTTGATCAAAATCATAGCTGGAGTGTTGATGCACGAGCTTGAAGAGAAGGGCAATGATATTTTACAAGAAGACCGCTCTTGGAAACTAAACAGAGCTATAAGGCTCGGCTATTCCTATGGTCTAACCTATCCTTTCATTGATGACCTTTTGGATGCCAACGTGCTATCAGTTGATGAGAAAAAACAATATTCCGATTTGATACGTTCAAGTTTATTAACAGGCTCTGTATCTGAGATAGGGGAGTGGACTGGAGATAATTCAGACTTGATTAAAGTCATTTATTCGGAGCTAAAAGATGCTTTTGAATATATTAGGGATAACCAGAGCCCGGATACAACAAAAAAATTTTTCGAGCAATCCTATATTTTTTTTAATTCCCAGGAGGAAGACCGTGAAAAAGATTTATCACATCCGCATTACACCAATGAGGAGCTTTATATACCGATCATACTAAAATCTTCGACTTCAAGATTAATTGCACGTTCAGTAATCAGCGCTCATGAGGATAAGGATTTTGAAAGCCGAACATTCTATTACGGGATATATAACCAGTTGGCTGATGATTTTGCCGATATGTTTGATGACATGGGTAACGGTATGGTTACACCGTATACTTATTATTTAAAATATCATGATAAGCGTTCTGATCTACTTAATCCTTTTGAATTATACTGGACGGTCATCTCTTATTTAATCCATAATGTGTATGACTCCGAAACCAAAACCCGTGAAGTAATTTTGGACCGTGCCATTAACGGTCTGAAACGATTTAAAGAACGGATGGGAGAGAACAAGTACAATGAAGTTATGGGGGTATTTGCTTCTGGCAATCCCAGTTTTAATCGTATCATCCAAAAGATGGTTCAAAAAGCGGGGGATGTAGATTTTTTTGATAAATTGCTTCGTGACCATATCATTACCGATCTAAGGAATGAACGGAAAGAGCAGGAAGACTTTCTAAATACGATCGAAACAGCTCGCAATCAAATTGACAACATCTTAAGGATTCCTAAAGATGACCATTTAGCTTTGCATGAGCCAATAACTGATGCAGCAAATTACATTCTTGAAGGGGACGGAAAGCGGTTGCGACCAATCATAACTTGGGTCATGGCAATTGATGGTTATGGACTGAAAAGTACCTTAATCGCACCACTATTAAGATCATTGGAATATATGCACACTGCGTCGCTAATTTTTGATGATTTACCATCCCAAGATAATGCGTCCATCAGGAGGGGGCGTACAACCTTACATCAATTGTATAATATCGCAACAGCTGAATTGACAGGGCTATTTCTGACCCAAAAGGCGGTAGAGGAACAAGCCTCTCTCGCTCAGTTCGATTCGAAAGCCGTGCTTCACTTGATTCGATATTCGGCCAAAACGGCGGCGGATATGTGTAAGGGACAAGTGATAGACTTGGATTCCAAAGGAAAACAATTGACGCTTGAGCAATTGAACTGGATGTGCTTTTACAAAACCGGGCTGGGATTTGAAGCTCCCCTCATCATGCCTGCTATTCTTGCTAATGCAAATGAATCAGAAATTAAATCTTTGAAAACATTTGCCAAACATGCGGGTATTGCGTTTCAGATTAAAGATGATTTACTAGATGTTGAGGGTGAATTAGATTTACTTGGAAAACCCATTGGAAAAGATGCCAAAAACAACAATTCGACTTTTGTATCAATCCTGGGTCAGGAGGGTGCAAAAAGAGCGATGTGGGAACATTATTGTCTTGCAATGGAGGTATTGGAGAAAGTACCACGCAATACTCTTTTTCTAAAGCATTTATTGAATTATCTAGTAAATCGGGATCATTGAGTTGAGCCACGGGATTAGCCCCCGTGGTTTCTAATGTTTTGTTTATTGAAGTGAAAGGAAGGATAATTATGAATGGTAAAAATAGAGCAGATATAAAAATAGGAGCACAGGTCAAAATAATTCTAAAAGCAGACCAGAAAACGGGAAAGCTTACAGAGGGAACAGTAGCCAAATTGCTTACGAATAGCCCTACACATCCCCATGGAATTAAAGTAATGCTGGAAGGTGGGCAGGTTGGAAGAGTGCAGGAAATTTTGTAGACAAAATGACTGTATAGGAACCGGGTAGAACCAATGTAATTTTGAGGTGACAAAATGGGCAAACTTTTTTGTATTGGTGAAGTATTAATTGATTTTATCCCTTGTGAAAAGGGGGTCCCATTGAAGGATGTATTATCCTTTGAAAGAACTCCAGGTGGTGCACCGGCCAATGTCGCAGCTACCGCTGCCAAATTTGGTCAGAAATCATTAATGATTTCGAAATTAGGCAATGATGCTTTTGGCGACTTTTTAGTGGAAAAGCTTGTTCAGTCTGGAGTTAATACAGATTATATCCTTCGAACAGACGAAGCAAATACGGCCTTAGCATTTGTTTCCCTTAAAAATAATGGTGATCGGGATTTTTCTTTCTATCGAAATCCATCTGCTGATTTGCTTTTAGAAGCGGATGAATTGGATGAAAATATCTTCAATAAAGGCGACTATCTTCATTTTTGTTCTGTTGATCTTGTTGAGTCTCCGATGAAATATGCCCATCAAAAAGCAATTGAAATTGTGAAATCAAAGCAAGGTATTATTAGCTTTGACCCCAATGTACGACTGCCTTTGTGGGATGATGCTCAGGATTGCCGCGAAACCATCTTGGAATTTATTCCATTGTCCCATATTGTGAAGATATCTGATGATGAGTTGGAGTTTATAACAGGTATTACTGATGAAAAAGAAGCTTTACGATCATTGTTTCAAGGTGATGTCAAGGTGATCGTTTATACCCAAGGAGCAAAAGGTGCTTTGGTATTAACAAGAGATTCCGAGTTTGATAATCGCGGATTCAAAGTAAATGTAGTAGATACAACAGGTGCTGGGGATGCATTCATCGGTGCTTTTTTATCTATTTTATTAAAAAATGAAGTTAGTAAATCAAATCTTAAGACCTTTGTTGAAGAACATGCCCATGAATTGCTAACATTTGCGAATGCCTGCGGTGCCTTGACTACTATGAAAAAAGGTGGAATCAGTGCCTTGCCGACTTTACAGGAAATTGAAGCATTTCTATTAGATAAGAAGGGACATAGTTCCCGACCCTGTGTCCCATTTTAGAATAAATAAGTTATCATTTACAAAGAATAAAGCCGTTAATGATAATTTTTAAAACCCAAGGGGGCTATCATGAAGGCTGTTACATACCAAGGTAAAAATGAAGTTGCTGTAAAGGACGTTGAGGAACCAAAAATACAGGACCGCGAGGATGTCATTATTAAGGTGACTTCAACAGCAATATGTGGATCAGATCTCCATCTGTATCAAGGGAATTTCCCGTTACCGATCGGCTATGTTATCGGACATGAACCGATGGGGATCGTTGAGGAGGTGGGGCCTGATGTTACGGAAGTGAAGAAAGGCGATCGTGTTGTTATTCCTTTCACTGTAGCATGTGGTAAATGCCATTTCTGCCAGCATGATTTAGAAAGTCAGTGTGACAATTCTAATCCACATTATGATTCAGGTGGGTACTTTGGGTATTCTGAAAAATTCGGTGATTATCCTGGAGGACAAGCTGAATATTTAAGAGTCCCTTTTGGGAATTATACTCCTTTTGTTATTCCAAAAGATTGTGAATTAGAGGATGAATCGCTCCTTTTTTTATCTGATGTCCTTCCAACTGCTTATTGGAGTGTTGATAATGCAGGGGTAAAAAAAGGCGATACTGTTATTATATTAGGCTGCGGTCCTATTGGCTTAATGGCCCAACAGTTTGCTTGGGCAAAGGGAGCGGAGCGTGTAATTGCTGTAGATTACATCAGTAATCGGCTTGAACACTCCAAAAAGATGAATAAGACTGAAATTTTTAATTTCACTGAGTATGAAGATATGGGTGAAACCTTAAAGGAGCTAACAAAGGGTGGAGCAGATGTCGTCATTGATTGTGTTGGGATGGATGGTAAAAAATCTCCCCTAGAGTGGGTCGAACAGAAGTTAAAGCTTCAAGGTGGAACTTTGGGTCCGATCCAAATCGCAACAAAAGCTGTCCGGAAAGGGGGAACGCTGCAAATTACAGGAGTATATGGTGGTTTATACAATATGTTCCCATTAGGTCCCTTTTTCACACGAAACATAACAATAAAAATGGGGCAAGCACCTGCGCGGCATTACATGCCGTTCTTGTACGACAAAATTAAAAGTGGAGACATTGATCCAACAAAAATCATTACGCACAAAATGCCTTTAGCGGAAGCCGCTCATGGATATGAAATCTTTAATAATAAGGAAGATAATTGTATAAAGGTTGTATTAAAACCTTAATCTATTTTTTGAAAAGAGGCCATTAGGTCTTTTTTTTATAAGCAAAACTTAATAATACATTATTAAGATATACCTATAAAATTATCCTAAAATAAGTGTATAATTTAAATAATAAAAAAATCAAGAAGAGGGAGTTTTGATGAAAAATAGTTTTGGTAAATTTAATACAATTAGGAAAAAACTTATTATCGCGTTTTCAATAATATTAATAATACCAGCTTTAAGTATTGGTATATTTGCCTATTCAACTGCTAAGAATGCAGTTGAACATGAAATAATGGACGGAATTGATGAAAATATTAATCTATTAAATACCTCTATCAATAATGCCATAGAACCTAAATTACAGAACATTGATATTTTTTATCAAGAAATTACATTAGATTTGTATAATGGTGAAAGTAGCCCTGAATTAAGGGGGAAGTTTTCTGGATTTGTAAAATTACATCCCGAAATACAAAGTGTATATATAGGAACAACTACAGGGTTATTTATTCGGGAACCGTACATAAAAATGCCGGATGGCTATGATCCAAGAGCTAGAGATTGGTATAAGGAATCAATGGAGAAAAAAGGTGAAACGATTATTTCGCCACCATATGTTTCGGCAAGTACAGGGAAAATGGTTGTCACTATTTCACGTGCGAGTAAAGATAATTCTGGTGTAATTGGAATTGATATTTTATTAGATTCAATCCAAGATATAACGAATCAAGTAAAGATTGGTGATAAGGGATATGCGGCTCTGTTAGATCGAGACAGGAAGTATATAGCTCACCCGACCTTAAATTGGGGGACTGAAGCTAAAGAGTCATTTTTTGACATGGTTTATAGCCAAGAAAAAGGATCATTTAGTTATAATTATGAAGGTAAAGAGAAAAAGATGAGTTATGTAACTAATGATTTAACTGGCTGGAAAATAGTTGGAACATTTTATTCAGAAGAAATTAATGATGCGGCCGCTCCTATTTTCAAAAACACAGTTTTAGTTATAGTCTTAGCTTTGATAGTGGGAAGTGTAATCATCTATTTTATCGTTAGGTCTATCATTAAACCAATTAGAATGTTAAAAGAACAAGCTGTTACAGTTAGCAACGGTGACTTAACAGAGATTATCGAAATAAATACTAAAGACGAAATTGGTGATTTGGCTCATGCATTTAATGATATGGCACACAAACTTCGGGAGGTCATCCAACAGATTAATACTAGTGCCGAACATGTAGCAGCTTCATCTGAGCAATTACAGGCAACAAGTGAACAAGCAACGAGAGCAACAGAACAAATTTCAGCGGCTATTCAAGAAGTAGCAAATGGGAGTGAAATCCAGGTTGCAAGTTCACAGCAAAGTGCTATTGCGATGGAAGAAGTTTCAGGTGGCATCCAACGGATTGCTGAATCTTCAAGTGTAGTCAAGGATTCTATCAATGAAACGAAGTCCTTATCTGAACAAGGATATCAATCACTGCAAGCGGCAATTCATCAGATGGACTCCATCGAAAAAGGAACAAAGGCTACAACAGTAGCTATAAGGAAATTGAGTGAGCGATCAAAAGAAATTAGTAATATAATTGATATCATTACCAATATTGCTGAACAAACAAATTTGCTTTCTTTAAATGCTGCCATTGAAGCAGCGCGGGCAGGAGAACATGGAAAAGGCTTTTCTGTGGTAGCCGATGAAGTTAGAAAGTTGGCAGAACAATCGCGGACTTCGGCCAACCAAATCGTTACATTAATTGAAGAGATTCAAACTGATACAGAAATAGCTAATAAAGAGATGGATGGAAATAGTAAAGAAGTTGATTTAGGTAAGACTGTCATTCAGAAGACCAGAGAAGCCTTCAACCTTGTAATGAATGCTGTCAGACAAGTTGATGTTCAAATCCAAGAAGTATCAGCTACAACTGTACAAATTTCTGCAAATACTGAAGAGGTTACTGCTTCTGTTGAAGAGTTGGCACATATAGCTAAAGCCGCTTCAGAAGAATCACAAAATGTGGCTGCATCGTCAGAAGAACAATTAGCATCAATGGAGGAGATCAGTGCTTCCAGTGAAGCGTTAAGCAAGTTAGCTCAAGATCTTCAAGAATTAGTTTCTAAATTTAAAGTATAATGATTAACTAGAACAACGATTTAATGAATGGACAGTTCCTCGTTACCTATCGTAACAGGGAACTGTCACGATTCAGTTCCTTTTAATATTAGATCAACAGATACATTTATATCAATGATCGGAGATTTAACCATGTCAGCAAATTCAGGTTTAATTTTTTCCCACATTTTCGGCTGATCTTTTTCAAATATACTTTGAAGATTTAATACATCTTCACCTGTTCTTTTGTATATCGTTGCTAATTTTTCGTAAACATCCTTTTTTAATATTTCGGTAAACTCATTTTCTAATTTATGTAATGTAGTTTTCCCCTGAATACTGCCATTGCCACAAGTGTATTCAGCTAAATAGCCTTTAGCCTTCAAATGCCCCCCGATGATTAGAGCTCCATTCTCCACCCTAGGTTTTAAGGAAGAAGATGTATGAATCATATCCATACTGACAGAGCCATTTCCTGATTGTGGGCAATCCATATGTAAACTTCCCGATTCAGTGTTTTCTTTAAGATAGGCTACGATGGTAGTTTCATGTTCATTTAAGCTACCTACTATTTTTCCTTTTTTTAAAAGAGATGTTCCATTAACCTCAATTTCATGTTTATTTTTTTGAATTTTAATATTGGGGATGAATTCGATATTATTTTCATGGATGGCCCTAGAAATGGACCCGATATCTGTAGTGATTGTTCTACCTGTTTCCTCCGTTAATTTTATCAGCTCTTTAATATATTCTGAGACAAAACGCTGATCCTTTTGTTTTACTTTCATTAAATCAATAGGATTATCCGAAAACACGACAGGAGTTGTTCTTCTCATATCTGGATCCCTTAGAAAGTGGCTAATGATTCCGGAGATTCCATCCTCTGCCTGCCTTTTCCCGATAATCAAAACTTGAATATTGGAGTAAAATGGATCACCATTCACCTTCGTTTGCAAAGAGTGAAGCGGTATTTCTATAGACTGGTAATTCACTTTTTCGATTGTGACTTTTGATTCGTTTTCATTACCTTGTTGTTGACCGGCGCCGCCTCCGCTATGCAAGTTTAGGCTTTCAACTCCAACTATGTACCCATCATCCTCTTTGTCTACAGCGATTCCGGAAATAAACATCCTGTCTCGCATTCGTTGGAAATCCCAACAACCGCTTAATAAAAAGGTCATCATTATAAAGAAAAATAGCCTCTTAATTTTGTTTCACCTTCCTTTTTACGGTATCAATCAGAACAATCAATGGAAAAATAAAAAAAAGTATGACAGTAACTACTAATTGTATAACCCTGGCAAGATGGCTGGTATGTTCGATATCATTTGGATAGATTGCTACTAAAAATACGATTACTCCCACAAAAATGACCCATCTGCTAAACGGAGTTTTTGAAAACAATGTTTTAAATCCAACAGAAGCTGATAGAAGTGTGAGATGATTAAGTGAAAAACCGTATAGAATCCAACTAGTTAAAAATACAATTTCTATCCGTTCTAATATCGGAATTTCAACTAATCGGGCCATATCAATACTTGGATATTCAATGTAGTTAATTTCTACTGGCCCAAATAAGGAAATAGCCATGATAAATAACAATCCAACAGTAATAGTTAAGAAAACTAAACCTTGAAAAACTCCTTTTTTAAGTATGTCAAAATTGGGCATTAACGGCAAAAAGAAGAGGAAGACCCAGCTAATTAAATAAGAATAAAGGGATGTAAATAATCCTTTATCAAAGATGATTCCTTTTGCGACGATAGGCTTTAAATCAGAAAAGTTAGCTTTATTAATGACAAGCAAAAAAATTGTAAACAGTGTTAAGATAAGCAAAGGCTGAATCAATTCATTGAATCGGGCCAATGTCTCTTCTTTTTTTGTTGCAGCATACATGACAATTAATAGTTCGGACAAAATGATACTCCACCCTGGAGTATGGAATAAAATATGAACAATGATTCCATCCGACAATAAGCGCATGCCTAATCCAGTTAAAATAATTGAAATTGCAATAAGAGCAACAAATAATAACCGACCTAACCACTTTCCGATGATGTTTTCCAAAATGTTCAATAAGGAGCAGCCAGGGTATCGTTCAGGCAGGATTAGGAATATCCTTGTAAAAAGAATTATTATAGCTAAGGACAAAATAATAAATAACCATCCGCTTTGTCCGGTATATTGATTGATTTCTCTTGGTAAGGTGGATAATCCTATTGGAGAACTTGCCATAATAAGCCAAAAAATTTGATTTTTTGAGAAAGTGAAGGTTTTCTTTACCATGTCTGCCCCTATCCTCTTTTTAATGGCTTCCATTTTCTTTGTTTTTTCTTATCTGCTAAATAAGTTGGCCTCATTGTTCGATAACGAATTGGAAATAAAATGAAGAGGTCAATCCAGTTCCGAAATTTTGTTGGTGCAAATGGTACAAGATAAGGAACACCAAAGCTTTTCAGGCTACTTAAATGCAAAAGTACGAAACTAAAGCCTAAAATTAACCCGAATAATCCAAAGAATCCGGCCCCGATAATAAGCAACAAACGAAGAAGCCGAAAACTAAAGGCCATTGAATAATGTGGTGTACTAAAGGAGGCCATCGCTGTAATTCCAACGACGATTAATGTGATCGGACCAACTATATTTGCTTGAACAGCTGCCTCTCCAATTACAATTCCGCCGACAATACCAACGGTTTGCCCTAAAGGTTTTGGTAAACGGACACCGGCTTCTCTAAAAATTTCAATCATAAGTTCCATTAATAAAAGCTCCCATATCGCTGGAAAAGGAACCTTTACACGGGTATGCGCTATTGCTACAAGCAAATCCGACGGGATCAGCTCGGGATTAAAATGAATTAATGCTACATAAAGTGATGGAAGAAAAATACTTATCAACATGGCGATAAGTCGAACAATCCGTACCATCGAACCGACGTACCATTTTTCATAATAATCATCCATGTTCTGCAAACTCTCGAAAAAGGTAAAGGGCACAAGTAAGGCCAACGGAGAGTTATCTACAAATAAGATGACCTTACCGGAATTAAGCGATTCTACTGCTACATCAGGACGGTCTGATAAGCGGACAAGCGGGAATATAGACCACATATTATCTTCCGTCCATTGTTCAAGTTCACTGGCAGAAATCATTTTATCTGTCTCAATAGAAGTAAGCCTTTGTCTAACCTCTTCCAGTACATCCTGATTTACAATTCCATCAATAAAAAGCACGGTTACCTTTGTTTGTGATAAAGAACCGATTTTCATATCTTGAATTTGGAGTTTTGGACTTTTTAAGTATTTTCGTATGATCGAAACATTAACACTAGATGAATCTACGAATCCTTCCTTCGTACCCTTAATTGTTGTTTCAATAATAGGAGATTCAGGGCTGCGGTCCGGCTTTTTCTCTGCATTTAATAAACAAAAGGTATCAAGCTTTTCAAATACAATCACAATGTTCCCTGTAAGAATTCCATCAATGATTTCATTTTTAGTTGAAGATGTTTTTAATTGGCAATATGGGAAGGTTTCTAGAAGAAAGGCTTCAGTAATTTTTTCTTCCTTTCCTATTCTAAGTATTTGTGGAAAGATATTTTCATTAATTTCTTTTTCGTCCGAAATGCCTTGTATAAAAAGAAGAGCGCCATTTTGACCGGAAATAGTTCTAAATCTACGTACATAAAGATCATTGCAATTTTTCAGTTCATCCAGAATGGTTTCTATTTTTTCTTCAATTGTCTTTAAAATAGACTTATGCAAATTTATTGCCTCCATCAGCATAATCCTAAAGGAAAATTATATTTAGTTTGTATAGATTTGGAGGGATTTATGCAACCAAAGTGATACCTAGTCATTCGTAAAGAAATACTTATTTATAGAGATTCCCTTTCCTATTTCTGTTAATATTAAGATAGAACTAATATACATACACGTTAAAAATATCCAGATAGGAGAGGGATCAGTGTGAGGGTTACAATCAAAAATACCGAAAACGATGGTAATATTTCACTACAAGAAAGCGGCGGTTTTGCCATTGTTACGATTAATAGACCGGAGTTGAAAAATGCTTTAACAAATAGAATGTGGGTCGACCTGAAAGCGGTTGGTAAGCGCATCACACAAAATCCAAAGAATAAAGTTGTGATTTTACGAGGAAGGAAGAAGCTTTTTTCTTCAGGCTCGGACTTGAAACAATTTAATGAATTATCGATTGATGAAGCGAATGATGCTTTTCGAATGATGGAGGAAGCGATTTCTACATTTGAGAGAATTCCGTTGCCAACGATTGGGGTTATCAATGGACCTGCCATGGGAGCTGGCTTTCAGCTTGCCTTAGCCTGTGATATTCGCATTGGCACAACCAATACATTAATGGGCTTTCCGGTTGGAAGATTAGGAATTACAATAAATCAAGCGTTTGCGAAAAGAATTGCCGATTTAATTGGAAAAAGTAGGACAATGGACCTTGTCTATACAGGCAGGCTCTTAAAACCGCAGGAATGCTATGATTTAGGGCTAATTAATTATTTATTGGACGATGATACGGATGTGAACCACTATGCCATTCGGTTGGGAAAAAAGATTATCGAGCAATCTTCGGCATCTGTTTTAGCGGTCAAAAGGGCCGTATCTTTTAATAATCCAACCGTTTCTATTCCATGGGAAACAGGACTTAGTGAAAGTGTTGACCCTGTTGATTTTCCAGAAGGAGTCCGTTCTTTCGTTGAAAAAAGAAAACCAAATTTTAAGGGAAAAGGGCACCAATAGGATGCCCTTTTTGCATAGTTATCGATCGGGAGAAATGGCTGCTAACCGAATATGAACAGCATACATTTCAATTTTAAAATAAGAGAACATGGCTTCATTCACTTTTTGTTGGACTTTTTTCAAAAGTTCAACGATATTCTGTTCAAGGGGGCAGTTCAGTTCAATTTCAATCGTTACGCTTTGAAAAGTGGTGAAATCGTAGTCGAGAATTTTTGCGTTCTTAACGTACTTTATTTTCTTGCAAGTGTGTGTGATGATTTCCTTATACACATCCTCATTTATCGTAATCGTTCCTTTTGTAAAATGAGGCTGAATAATCGTTTCTTCCCCAATATATTTCGCTTGTTTTGAGAAAAGCTTTTTTCCTTTTTGGAGGATCTTTTTTAATCTATTGTGCTCTACTTGCATATACGGAATCGGAATTACGTGCTTCCCTTGTGTGTTCCGCATGTAGCGAGCCATATTAATTTCCTTGCTAGTACGAATTTCAGATACATCAATATATGTATCGATTTTCCCCAACTTCAATTTATCTGCGATTAAGTTAACCATTTTTACGGAGGTTCCAACAATTAAAATTTTGTCTAAAGCAGTCATGCGGATCACATTCGCAACTTCCTCGCGGTGATCATCATAAAAGAAAGTGGCCCGCTTAACTGCTTTTATATAATTATTTTCATACTTAGCGGAAGTTCCCGCAATTTTCTTCCCATTTACAATTAAAATCCCATCATCGATAATCGCTGGAATGTTGTGTTCGTCGCAGAAATGTAAAACACTTGTACTTTTTCCGGTACCACTTTCCCCAACTAATGCATAAACCTTCAAAAAAATACCCCCTTCTCTCGGAACAGTGCTTAGTTCAATTATAAAACTGATGGAATGTTAAACCAAGACAAAAAAAGTAACTTAAAGTACCCTAATCCAGCATAGTGCATAGGATATCTCGTAAAACTGTGAAGGGATTGATTTACATGTACTATGCACCATGCATGTGCCAGTACTCACTACAATATCAATATCCATATTATTTTAATAATCCCGTGTATTATAGTGGGGGCTGGTCTGAAGGAGCTATTTCACAAGATGAATTGGAGCACCTGAACCGAATGGCTTTTTTACAATCACTAAATGGAAAAGTAAAGGATCATGGACCACATCCTTATGTTGTTAATATTAATGATGCTGCAAAAGAAAACAACACCTATCGCACCGCCATATGGACGGGTCCTCATTTGCAAGTAACGTTAATGAGCATTGATGTTGGGGGTGATATAGGCTTGGAGGTTCATCCTAATAACGATCAATTTCTCCGTATTGAACAAGGTCGTGGGGTTGTTCGAATGGGAAATAATAAAAACAATCTAACCTTTGAAAAACAAGTGAGAAAAGATTCGGCCATCATGGTACCAGCCGGAACATGGCATAATGTCATTAATGCCGGCAATGTCCCTCTAAAGCTTTACTCCATTTATGCACCTCCGCATCATCCATATGGAACTGTTCACAGGACTAAAGCTGAAGCTATGGCAGCGGAATAGTGGATTGAATCACAATTATCAATGGCGGTGGTGTAAATTAAATACCTGCACATTACTGGCAGCCCGACGATCTGAGGTTATTTAGTTTGTTAATTTTTGGATTATGTTAAAACGTGGAGAGGATATAAGAACGGAACAAGCAGAGGAATTAGAAGTTTTCCTCTGCTTGCTTGGTTATGGCATTATTTTTTGTAGTGAATAAAAGAGGTGTATTGTGCAGTAGGCATAGCAGGAGGACCGAAACTGGCTTTCCAACATTGCGGTGCGGACAGCGAGTATGTGTTCCACCCTTGGCATGGCCGCATTTTTCATTTTTGCGGACAAGGAGTGCGGGTTCCGCCCTGGGCATGGCCGTATTTTTTTGAAGAATAAAAGAAATGGTCTGCTGTGATTGCCATATTCCTGTTCATCCTTAGACTCCGGGAATTACCCCCCTCTATGGTTTCACATTTTTCTAATCTCAGAAATTTTAATGGGAATCTAATACGCATTAGCCTCCCATCGTGATATAGGGAAACAAGAAAGCTTCATATAAAACATCGTTGTTCAAGTGAAGAGAATAATCAACGCAAGTGCATGCTGTCACTTGTCGATAGTCAGGAATTACAACAGAAAATTCCCTAAAAAGCACATAACTTTCACATTTAAGTATGGAGTTAATTGGTATAATAAGGTTAAGTATTTAATTGTGCAATCATCCGTGGCTATGCTAGAAGAAGCAGAGCCTTTTTTAATTGATTTGGCAAAAAAATTGCAAAGGGAGGACGATCTATGGTGAAACATAAAATTAAGAAAACAGTGCTTTTTTTATTCGTATCCTTTTTAACTTTTGCTTCTTACGCATTTTCGGAGAGCAATACCGCTTATGCAAATGAAGGGAATTTTACAAAAAGGACAATCAGTGTAAGCGGTGCATATACCGTAAAAGTAGCTCCTGATATAGCTTATATTGATATAGCTGTTAACACACTTGATGTTGATGCAAAAAAAGCACAAGAGATTAATAAAGAAAATATGAACAAAGTGATGGATCAATTGAAAAAAATGGGTATTCAAGATAAGGATATTCGTACAGTCGATTACCGTATTCAGCCAAGATATGAATGGATAAATGTAGAAACAAAAAGAGAACAAAAACTTTTAGGGTATGAGGTTACAAATAACCTCAAAGTGACAATTAATGATTTTCAAAAAATAGGAAATATCATTGATATGACTGTAAAAGAGGGGGTTAATGAGGTCAATAATATCGCTTTTGGATTAAGTGAAGCCAAAAAAACGGAGAAGTACTTGGAGGCACTAAAAGGTGCTGTGAACGATGGAAAAATCAAAGCAGAAAATATTGCAAGTATGTATGGAATAAAATTATCTATTCCTTCAATGATTACTGAAGCTGGGTCCTATATTCCGTCTCCGATTAATTATGCAGGCCTTCAAAAGGCATCGTTAGGTGGAACTTCTTTTGATACTATTGAATCCATTCCAATTTCGGGTGGAGAAATGGAAATACGTGCAAATATAAATATTGTTTATGAATATTAGTGAATAGTTGGGCTCTTTCACAACTTTTTTTGGAGAATGAAAAAGTGCATTAATAAGTGCTGCCTCCCATTGTATTAAAGTGAAACAGTGTGGGAGGCAGGGCCAAAAAATTGATAATTAGATAGACTCAGGACGGTTAATAAATAACTCTTTACAATCATTAGACTGCTTCATTCCTGAAATAACTTCGACTAAAGGCTCACTAAAAACATGTGGATAATCGATTTCATCCATTTCAGTTCTGATCGGATAAGCAAGCTTTTCGGGAGTGATGCTGAATTCAGAAGAAACTCCAGGCTTGTTTCCGCGCGGGTCTACACGGAACCACTTATCCATTTCTTCAAAATAAACTGCATTTAAGCCGTGCAAGGCATAGCCGGATTCTGGGGTTCCTTTTCTAGTGACCCGTTGATAGCAAAAACCAGTAGGAATGTTCATTCCTCTTAAAAACGCAGCAAGCAAATGTGCCTTTGCAAAACAAATTCCTTCCAGTTTATTTAAAGCGTCTGAAGAGGTAATTGTAATAACTTTACTATCTTCAAGATCAAAAGAGTGTTTTATTTCATCTCGTACAAAATTGAAAGCTAACTGTGCTGACTCAAATTTAGTTTTTCCTGATTTTTGGAATTCCTGTATCTTCTCCTGTATGGCAGGATGGCTGAAATTGATAACGTCTGTTTCTTCTAAATACGCTTGTAAATTTTCATTCCTAATTTTCAACTGCAAAAAAATCCCCCCTAATTTTAACTTTAAGCTAATTTTAATTGGAGGATTACTATATATCTGTGATAAAGGTTAAAGATCGGCATGTTTAAATCTATAAAATGAAATAAAAAACACCCTAACTTCCGCCAACGTGGTGAAGTAAGGGTGTTTTTTTATGTTAGACAACGCTGTTTTTAATAGCATTACTATCACTTGCATCTGGATCAAAAACAGCAGAGTTAGGGAAGGTAATAGGGGATAAATCTCCATTTACTTCTCCAAACGCTTGATTTCTTTTATAGGTTACTAATTGGTCAATCAATTGAAAGGGCCCCATATTAGCGACCGCTCCATTGTCAATTGTATTAATTTTAAACCCGAGGACATTAATGGCCATTGGCGAGAAAAATACCATGTCACCACTCCTAACTTAATTATGAAAGTTAAAAGAAACCGGATTTGGAGGATGGATTGTCAATCCAATCCATATCCGATACCCAAGACTGGGAAAAAGCGTAATTGCATAAATCTCCGTTCATTTCTCCAATGCCCTGGTTCCGCTTATACGAAACAAATTGATCCAAATGTTGACTAGGTCCAATATTGATTACAGCTCCATTATCAATGGCATTGACCTTAATTCCAAGAAGATTGAGTGCAACCGGTGCAAACACTTTGCTTCACTCCTTAAAGGGTAGGCGGCAAATTTGCCGCTTCAAAACTGGAATTAGAATCAAGCTGGTCGCGATCATCAACAAAGCTTCTAGTTCCAAAGAAATTGCTGCCGTCTCCCATATTTTGTCCCAAGCCCATATTCTTTTTGTCAGAATTATGCCATTCTGCTAACAGGTTTTGCCCAACATTAATAGCTGATGCATTTTCAAAGGAATTCACTTTAATAATATTAATATTTATATTGATATAAGGTACAGGACCAACGACCATTGTCACCCTCCTAACGGTACATTATTTTCTTTTAATTGAAATCGAATCGATCGGCTCATCATCGATTACATAAGTTACGGAAGACACCCTTTTTACACCATCTGCTAATTGTTGGCCAAATCCTTGGCTTTTCTTGGCATTTACATTTCTATTCTGTTTTATTGTGGAACTAAAAGATACTGAGGCTAAGTGGTCAACATTATTGAGTTTAAGAGTTTGGATATTAATGTTGGTTGGTAAAAAGAACATGGCTTTTTCTCCTTCCTTCCCGTTTTTTCGCATCCCGGTGTATTTAAAGATATGCCTATATTTGAATTTTAATGCTTTTTCCAACAATTTATGAATAAACATAAATATGATGACAAAGGAAGGGAGGACTAAAGTCCAATGGATATGGATAAGTTTTTACAATGGATGGAGTTAGCGAAAAAATATCAATCAAGTAATTTCTGGAGCGAGATATTTGATCAGTCCTCTTTTGATGAATTCATGAAAAATAATGATTTTGCGCGGACCGATACGACTCAGGCAGGGGATATGACGCAACAAAGTAATTTTCCACCAACAGATATCTATGTTACTGATGGGGAAGTTATCTTGATCTTAGATATCGCCGGCTATATGAAAGAAGAGATTCAATTGTCTGTATCCGGTACAAGGCTATTGATTAAAGGATTCAACAACCGGGTGATCCCAGGGGAGTTAGTTCAGCAGGAACGATTCCATGGTGAATTTGAGAGAGTCATCCAACTCCCTGAACCTGCTTATCCCAATCAAATAAAAGCAAAATTTAATAATGGACTTCTGATAGTGTCGTATAAACGGCAATTTATACACGAGGAACATGTTCCAATTGAATAAAAATGAATGGAAATAAGGGGATTTAATATGCCTTTTAACGATAATAAAACTGAGTTAGAAAAACAGATTATGAGAATCAATGCTCTCGAGTTTCATATCAAAAAATTGTTGGATTTCGAAAAGAAGGCTCAGCTTTCGTTATTTAGAAATGAAGATTTACGATTGATTGTGGATGAGATTATCACTGAGAAATTAGCTTTCCATGTTGAAAGAGAAAAAAGGCTTCAAGAACAAATAGTAGCCCTGAATACGCGGCTTAATGCTATGGAAGATGACTATGTAAAGGCTCAGGAAGTACAAGCTAACCTTATAAAACAAGTAGACGAGCTTACGGAAAAGTATGGGGCCTTAATCCATGAAAAGGAAGAAGCGAATGCAGAAATGGTGGAGAAGGAACCTAATTTTGGCTGCTTATATATAGATAAGCTATACTTAGACAAGTATGAACAAAATAACAATTTTGCTAATCTCGGTATTAAAGAGTTGAGCGGGGTCTTGAATATCGGGGCAACGTACGGGAGTGTCGGTATTCCAAAGGGTATTGGCAAAGAGGCAAAAGAACAAATGGAAAAGTTGAAGGCTGAAAAAGATGTAACGAAGGTGGAAGACAATTTTTCCCAAACGAGCCCTGAACCATCGGATGAAGGTAAAGATGACGATATACCATTCACAGACATCATTATTGAAGAGGACTAGGAGAGTTCGAAATTTCATTAAAAGAATAATCTAGGTTATTCTTTTAGTAGTAAAAGAAAATTTTAACGTCAGGGGAGAATGATAAGTATGAAATATAATTTTGATGAAATTGTCAATCGGCGAAATACATATTCGATGAAATGGGATGGCGGCGAGTTTATTAAAAAAATGGGTCTTACAAGCAGATATGATGAAGAGACATTGCCGTTATTTACGGCTGATATGGATTTGCCGGTACCTCAGCCTCTAATTGAGGCATTGCATAAAACGGTTGATCATCGAATATTTGGCTATTCCGTTTTTCCAAATGAATATTACGAAGCGATTCAGCATTGGTTTAAAAAAAGACATAATTGGGATATCAAAACGGAGGAAATTATTTATAGTCCAGGAACCGTTCATGCAGTAAATATCGCTGTCAGAGCCTTTACTGAACCGGGTGATGGAATTATTATTCAACGGCCAGTATATCCACCATTTACCCGTGCGATTGAAAGCAATGGTAGAAACGTTAGAAATAACGCTTTAATCTGTGACGAGAATGGCCATTATTCCATTGATTTTGCAGATTTTGAAGCGAAAGCAAAAGAAGAAAATACAAAATTATTCATTTTATGTAACCCTCATAATCCAACTGGCAGAGTTTTCGGTGCGGAGGAGCTTCAAAAATTATCCGATATTTGTTCGGAAAATGGGGTTATCATCATTGCGGATGAAATCCATGGGGATTTAGTAAGAATGAATCAAACTTTTTTGCCTATCGCGAAGGTAGCCGAGAGCACTGATCATATTATTACTTTTACAGCGATCAACAAAACATTTAATGTAGCAGGATTGCATTGTACAAATGTTATCATTTCAAACTCAAATCTTCGTACAAAATTTATAAAGGAATTGGGAATGCATTTAGCTTCGCCATTCACAATCTCAGCTTTAATTGCCGTTTATAACGAGGGTGAAGGGTGGTTGGAGCAACTGAAAGAATATATAGATGGGACAATGGAATGGGTTGTGAATTTCTTGGCGGAAAGAATGCCGAAAGTGAAGACCCGAATCCCTGAAGGGACCTATCTCATGTGGTTGGATTTTAGCGGATATGGCATTTCACCTGAAGAGGTTCATGACCGTATTTATAACAAAGCCAATGTAATCCTTGAAGATGGGAGTATGTTTGGAGAGGAAGGACTAGTGTATCAACGCATTTGTCTCCCATCACCAAGACCAATCATCAAAGAAGCATTTGAAAGAATCGCAAAAGAATTTGAGGATCTAAAGTAATTTGTGAGCCATGGGGTCGGGTGCTGCGGTCCAAACGAGCCACAGAACCCGACCCTGCGTCCCGGTTCCAAAAGAAAGTGGTAGACAACAGTCGAACCAAGTGTTAAAATATTCTTAATATTATTAAACCTGTGAACAAGAGTAGTAGGAATAATGACGTGTACTTAGAGAGCCGCCGGTTGGTGAAAAGGTGGTTGCAAGGAATATTCTGAATGGACTTGTGAGGGAAGCCTGAAATCACCTGAAAGTAGGCGTTTACGGAACCCGACCGTTACAATGGGATGTATATGATTGTATACAGTAGGAGTGGACGTTTATCGTCAAATTGGGTGGTACCGCAGAAGTTAAGAGCTTTTGTCCCTTTATTTATTAAGGGATGAAGGCTTTTTTTATTTTTTTTTTAAGGAGAGCGAGTTAAAAATGACAAAAGGAAGATTTGGAATTCACGGAGGACAGTATATTCCGGAAACATTGATGAATGCTGTGATTGAACTTGAAAAAGCATACAATCACTATAAAAATGATCCTGAATTTACCGAGGAACTTACTAACTTGCTAAATAAATACGCAGGGCGTCCGTCGCTATTATATTTTGCTGAAAAAATGACAAATGATCTTGGTGGGGCCAAAATTTATCTAAAAAGAGAAGACTTAAATCATACCGGTTCTCATAAAATCAACAATGTACTTGGTCAGGTTCTGTTTGCAAAACGAATGGGGAAAACACGTGTGATCGCTGAAACTGGTGCAGGTCAGCACGGTGTTGCCACGGCAACTGCAGCCGCCCTTATGGGACTAGAATGTGAGATTTTCATGGGGAAGGAGGACACGGACCGCCAGGCCCTTAACGTTTATCGGATGGAGCTTCTTGGTGCTAAAGTTCACGCTGTTACAAGCGGGACACAAACACTAAAGGATGCTGTCAATGAAACGATGCGGGAATGGACAAACCGTGTTCATGATACTCACTATGTACTTGGTTCTGTGATGGGGCCGCACCCATTCCCAACAATCGTCCGTGATTTCCAAGCTGTGATCAGCCGTGAAATTAAACAGCAAATACAGGAAACAGAAGGACGACTGCCTGACGCGGTACTTGCTTGTGTTGGCGGAGGTAGCAATGCGATCGGAACATTCTATGAATTTATTGATGATTCAAGTGTCCGTCTAATCGGTTGTGAAGCTGCAGGCCATGGTGTTCATACGGCAAAAACAGCAGCAACCATTGCAACTGGTACTCTAGGAATTTTTCACGGTATGAAGTCTTACTTCTGTCAAGATGAATACGGTCAAATTGCTCCGGTTCATTCTATTTCAGCGGGGCTTGATTATCCAGGAATTGGCCCTGAGCATGCTAACTTGCATGATATGGGAAGAGCAGAATACGTACCGGTTACAGATGATGAGGCTGTTGAGGCGTTTGAATATCTTTCACGTACCGAAGGCATTATTCCGGCAATTGAAAGTGCCCATGCTGTTGCTTACGCGAAAAAATTAGCTCCGTCAATGAGCCCAGATCAGATTATGGTGATCTGTTTATCAGGAAGAGGAGATAAAGACGTTGCTGCTATAGCACGTTATAAAGGAGTGCAGATTTATGAATAAGCTACAAGAGGTTTTTTTTAACGGTAAAGCATTTATTCCGTTTATTACAGCAGGTGATCCAACAATGGAGATCACAGAGCAATTGGTGCTTGAAATGGCGAAGGCTGGTGCTGATTTAATTGAGCTTGGTATCCCTTTTTCAGATCCAATAGCTGAAGGTCCTGTTATCCAGGAAGCAGATATCCGTGCACTTTCAGCAGGGGCTACAACGGATAAAATCTTCGCAATGATGAAACGTATTCGAGAAGTCTCAACGGTACCGATCGCATTTATGACATATGTGAATCCAATATTCACGTATGGTGCAGAAAAGTTTATGAAAAATTGCCAAGAGGCTGAGGTCTGTGCTGTAATTGTGCCAGATTTACCATTCGAAGAAAAAGAAGAGCTTCTTCCTTATTGTTCACAGTATGGGGTTACATTAATTTCAATGATTGCTCCAACCTCCAACGACCGAATCCGGATGATCGCTTCCGAGGCAGAGGGCTTCATTTATTGCGTCTCATCAATGGGAGTTACCGGTGTACGTAAGGAAATTGGCAATGAAGTTGAGAATATGATCAAGATTGTTAAAGAGGTTAAGGACATTCCTTGTGCGATCGGTTTTGGAATTTCTACTCCTGAACAAGCTGAAAAAATGGCGAAGTTTTCTGATGGAGTTATTGTCGGAAGTGCGATTGTGAGAATCGTAGCACAACATGGCACGGATTGCGTACCACATGTTGTTGATTATGTCCGTGAAATGAAAAAAGCAATTAGTTAATGTGGAAAAATAAAATGGGCGGGCGGGACGCGGAAATTTTGTGCCACAGTTCCCGACCCCGTGTCCCGGTTCATGGGCGGGACGTAGAACCCGACCCTGTGACCCATTAAGTAGAGCAGAGGGTTTAAAAAACCAAATATGAGATGAGGAGAGACCTGAGATGATAAAAAACGTGTTGCAAAAATTAACGGAAAGAAAAGATCTAACGGCGGAGGAAGCTTATAGTTTAATAGTTGCGATCAAAAATGATGAGTTAAGTGATGTTCAAATTGCCGGGTTCCAGGTTGCATTGTTAATGAAAGGACCTACTTTAACAGAAATTTCAGCTATTGCTCAAGCAATGCGGGACAATTGTATTCCGATAAGACCTAATGTTAATGAAGAGTTCATGGATACATGCGGCACCGGTGGTGGACTAAGCACATTTAATATTTCCACTTCTGTTGCCTTTGTTGCGGCAGCAGCGGGCATCCCAGTAGCGAAGCACGGCAGCCGTTCAATTTCAAGTCTATCGGGTAGTGCAGATGTATTGGAAGCCTTGAATGTCGAGATTAATTTAAGTACGAAAGCAGTTGAAAAGCTTATTGAGGATGTAGGTATATCCTTCCTATATGCACCACTTTATCACCCGGTAATGGGTAAAGTTTTGCCCCCGGAAAAGGATCTTGGCATAAAGACGATCTTCTATACAATCATTGGTCCGCTAATTAATCCTGCCAAGGCTACGAAGCATGTTCTTGGAGTGTACCGTCCGGAGTTATTGGATACAGTGTCCCAAGTGGCTCTCTCACTAGGGTATAAACGTGCCTTATTTGTTCACGGACTAGATGGTCTAGATGAGATTTCGCTTTTAGGGAAAACAAGAATTCAAGAATTAAATAATGGCAAAATAACAACCTATGAAATCACTCCAGAGGATTTTGGAATGTCACGTTGTACTCTTGAAGAAATTGCAACAGGTACACCGGAAGAAAATGCAAACATGATCAGAAATGTATTCTCTGGAAAAGATAAAGGACCACGTCGACAGGCTGTTGTCTTGAATGCGGCAGGAGCATTAATGATCGGTGATAAAGCAGATTCTTTTGTAGAAGGAATTAAACTTGCAAATGAACTGATTGATAGTGGAGCAGCTCAGCAAAAACTAAATGACCTTATTACTGCCTCTAATGATTATAAAGTGAGGATGTAAAATGACTAAATGTACTACGCCTCTTTGGCAAAAATATAATTCTGGGATCATCCCTGTTATCCCTGATATAAAATGTAAATCACCTGGAGAAGGAGATTTATTGGCTGGAAGAAATCCGGTTGCATATGCCAAAAGCTTAGCAGAAGCCGGGGCTCCGGTAATCTCTGTTGTCACGGAATCAGAGCATTATGGCGGTTCTGTAGAGCTACTGCGACAAATTGCTGAAGCCGTACCTGTACCTATTTTGCGTAAGGATTTTATTAAAACACGCGAGCAGCTCGAGGAAACTGCCCAATCTGGTGCAAGCGGGGTATTATTGATTTCATCCATTTTAGAAAAAGATCAGCTTCGTAAACTTATAGATGAAGCCATTTCCCTCGGTTTAGAGCCTTTAGTAGAGACCCATAATGAAGAGGAGATTAATGACGTTAAAGAATTTCAACTGTCATTTTTGGGGATCAATAATCGTAATATACTAGAGTGGGAAATGGATAACGGTACTGTAAATACAACTGAGAAATTAGCGCAATCTGTATCTCAAAATGCCTTAGTATTGAGTGAAAGTTCCATCATGTCTGCAGAAGATGTAGTACGTGCTATTGCGGCCGGTGCTCATGCTGTACTGGTTGGGACAGCGATCCTCAAGGCAAAGGACCCTATAGCCATGTATAATGAGCTAAGTGTTTCTAGGGGGTAAAGCGCTATGAATACGAGGGTTAAATTTTGCGGTTTAATGAATCAAGAGGATGTAAACTTATGTGTAAAAGCGGGAGTCCACATGATTGGCTTTGTTGTAGAATATCCAATTCCTGTTCCTTGGAACTTGACAACAGATGAGGCAAGAGAGCTTATTAAACAAGTTCCACCTTTTGTTAGCACATGTGTAGTGACAGGTGGGTCAGTCGAAAAGGTTTTAAATATAGTTAATAAAACTTGTCCAAACGTTGTTCAACTTCATTATAAAGAAAAGCTCGATGAAATAACGAAAATAGCCAAACAGTTACAATCAAAAGGGATTAAGACAATCAAGGCTTTGCGAATCGATGGGAATGGCAACTGTGATTTTGAAATAAAGGACCCAGTCGAGGCGACAAGAGAGCTTTGTAAAACGAGCATCTCCGCCATTTTAGTAGATTCCTATACAGAATCAATGCCCGGTGGAACCGGTGTGATGGTCAACTTGTCCGCGTTTCAAACCATACAAAAAGAAAATTCGTTGCCGGTCATTTTAGCTGGCGGTCTTAATCCAACGAATATTGTATCACTTATTCGTGGAGTGCATCCTTTTGCGGTTGATGTCTTAACTGGTGTCGAAGAAAGGCCCGGTCGGAAGGATCCGCAGAAAATCTCACTATTTATGGGAAGCTGCCAATTGGTATAATGAGGGACACAGAACCCGACCCTGTGTCCCAAAGAAAGTGAGGGGATTTTTATCGCAGCTGGAAGAAAAAAAGTATTCGACACTGTCAACTTCGTTAGCATCACTATTCTTTTAATTGGAATTATTTTATTAATTAGCGGGTATATTGCAAGCGGTTACAGTGAGTTAGCTGCTATGGGGATTGGAACTATTATTGGAGCTATTTTTATTTTTATTATCGGAATGTTTTTTATTGCAACAGAAGAAATGCTCGAAAAAAGATATAAGGGTGACAGGGTTACGGATAATAAACCATTGAGGCGAATTAAATAAAAACCACGCTTAAAAAAAACTAAATGGAATAAAATAAGCAAAGACCCACTAAAAGAAGGAGCTGCTAAAATGGATAAGCATGATTCTGAAAAACTAGGTAACGTAATAAACAATAGTTGTGAAGAAATCAAAAATGATACCGTGCTCGAAAATCAAACAAGACGAATTGAGTATATCAATATTTACTGGGACGAGTGGAATATGTAGAAAAAAACGGAGCGTCAACAAAAAGCGCTCCGTTTTTCTTTTTTAAATGATACCCCAAATCATACAAAGCAATGTTCCGAATACTGTAACAAGGCCAATGACAGCGGAGTAGAAAATATTCGTATAAATGGCCCCTTTGTCCTTTGATTCACCGGCATGCATGAACACGACTAGCTGCAGTCCAGCCTGTACGAATGCTGTAAGAAGCAATACTGTCATACCAGCCGTAAAGGACATATCAAGGAAATATACTAATAAAGCAACGGCTGTCAGCACTATTGAAAAGGCAAAGCCCATCACTTGCTTAGCTGGGAATAGTTCTCTTACGTTATTCATTATTACATCATTCCTTTCAAGTAGACGAAGCTGAAAATAAAGATCCAGACTACATCTAAGAAATGCCAGTATAGCGAGAAAACAAATGATTTATTGGCTGTTTCAGGTGTTAATCCGCGCTTTTTCACCTGTAGCAAAATGAATAGTCCCCAGAATAAGCCAAAGGTAACGTGTGCACCGTGCGTTCCTAAAGTTGTTAAAAGGATCGCTGTAAAGGCACTTGTTTGGATCCCTGCCCCGATATGGACATAGTGAATGAATTCATAGATTTCAACACCGAGAAAGACAAGTCCAAGAAGCAACGTAATTCCGAAGAATGCCATTACAGCCTTTTTGTAACCAAGTCTGATCGCGTGGACACCGAGCCCGATTGTAAAACTACTAGTTAATAGAACAATCGTTTCAATTAAGACAGGTGTAATTTCGAAAATTTCCGCTCCACTTGGGCCGCTGCCTACACGATCTACTAATGTAAAATAGGAAGCAAACAGCGTTGCAAAAAGCATAATTTCCGCACCAAGGAAAATCCAAAATCCCAAAATATTTAACTGATTTTGATGTGTACTATACTCAAGAGGCAGTGCATGATCGACTTTCATTAACTAACACCTCGCAATTCTTTTTCGGTTTCTTTAACCTCTTCAGCTGAAATGTAATAGCCATGATCTTCCTTAAATGAATTGTAGGCCATACATACAAAGATTCCGATCGTTGAAACAATAACTGGGATCCACAGGCTGAATATCATTGAAAAGCCCCAAACAAAGAAGATGCAGCCCATAATGAATGGAATACCAGTATTATTCGGCATATGAATCTTTTCGTATTTTTCTTCTTTAAATAATACATGACCATTTTTCTTTGCATCCCAAACAGCTTGGTAAGAGTTAACCTGTGGAATGATCGCAAAGTTATAGGCTGGTACTGGGTTATGGGTAGCCCATTCAAGGGTACGTGCATCCCATGGGTCTATACCGACATCTCTTGAAGCATAACGGTAGCTGTAATATAGGTTATAGCAAATTAACGCAAAACCGATTGCCATAATACCGGCACCAACGAATGAAACCATGTTTAATGGACCAAATCCAGTTGCTTCAGAGTACGTATAGGCACGGCGTACTTGACCATCTAAACCAGTAATATACATTGGCATAAAGGCTAATAAAAATCCGATTGATAGAAGCCATACTGTCCATTTCCCGATTTTTTCATTTAACATATAACCAAACATTTTTGGCCAATAGTAAGTTAGACCAGCAAGCATCGCAAACACAACACCAGGAATAATAACGTTATGGAAGTGTGCAACTAGGAACATTGTATTATGGTATTGATAGTCTGCTGCTGACATTGCCAACATTACTCCTGTCACCCCACCGATTGTAAATAGCGGAATGAACATAAGGGCATAAAGCATCGGAGTTGTAAACTCAATTTTTCCTTTGTAAAGGGTAAACAACCAGTTAAAGATCTTAACCCCGGTTGGAACGGCAATCGCCATTGTTGTGATTGAGAAAATACTGTTTGCCAATGGCCCCATACCCATTGTGAAAAAGTGGTGGGCCCAAACAAAGAATGAAATCAATGAGATGATTACCATAGAAGCAACCATTGATTTATAACCATATAGATTTTTCCTTGAAAAAGTTGAAATCACTTCACTAAAAATACCGAATGCCGGCAAAATTAAAATATAAACCTCAGGATGACCCCAGACCCAGAATAGGTTGGCCCAAAGCATGTCCATACCACCATTTGTCGTCGAGAAGAAATGTGTGCCGAATAGGCGATCCATCGCCCCCATTGCAAGTGCAACAGTAAATGGCGGGAATGCAAAAACGATAATAATGTTTGCTGTTAAAGCAGACCAAGTGAACATTGGGATTTTACTTAATGTCATCCCTGGTGCTCTCATTTTTAAAATGGTCGTAATGAAGTTGATACCTGTCATTAACGTTCCCAGACCTGCAATCTGAATGGCAACCATATAATAGTTGTTACCCACATTTGGAGCTAATTCAGGACCTACAAGCGGGAAATAGGCTGTCCAACCGGCGTCAGGTGAACCACCGACTACGAAGGAAATATTAAATAACATAGCGCCCATGAAAAATAACCAGAAGCTTAAGGCATTTAAGCGCGGGAATGCAACGTCCCGGGCACCAATTTGTAATGGTACAACGAAGTTCATTAGCGCCATAATAAATGGCATCGCCATAAAGATAATCATAACAACACCGTGAGTTGTAAAAATCTCATTATAATGCTGTGCGTCTAACAGTGTATTATCTGGAACGGCAAGCTGCGCACGCATCATAACTGCGTCCACGCCACCGCGGAAAAGCATAAGTATCGCTGAAAGTAAGTACATAATCCCGATCTTTTTATGGTCAACGGTTGTTAACCATTCACGCCATAAGTAACCCCATTTTTTAAAGTAGGTTAAGCCAGCAATGATGGCGACAACTGTTAGGCCGATTGCTACCATGGAAGCATAAATAGGAAGACTGGGATGTGGTACGGCAAATTGTTTAAAGAATTCCATCCTTAATTCTCCTTTCCGGTATGATGATGCTCCGTTTCATGAAGTTCACTATCTGAATCATCCATAGACTTATGACCACCATGATCATGCCCTCCATTTTCAGGAGTTGGAGGTGGTAAAAATTCAAGGTGAGTACCTGTGAATGTTAATTGTCCTAGATGACCCGGTTTTAGTAATTCATTAAATTTATCTTCTGTCAGCGGGTCTGCTGTTTCTTTGACTTCTTTTACCCATTCGTCAAATTTAGCTTGACTCATAGCTGTAACATTGAATGTATTTTCGGCAAAGCCTTCACCACTGAAGTTTGCATTTCGTCCCATAAATTCTCCCGGTGTATCGGCTGCTAGGTGTAATGTCGTAATCATGTCAGACATCGCATATTTTTGACCGCCTAGCTGTGGAATCCAAAAACTAGTGATCGGCCCATGGGAATATAGTTTAAATTCAAGGGCGCGATTCGTTGGAATATATAGATAGTTTACAGTTTCTATTCCTTCTTCAGGGTAACTAAAATGCCACTTCCAGTTGGAAGAAGATGCATAGACTACTAATGGTTTTGTATCCTCATATCCTTTTGGTGTTGCTTCGACAATATAGTTGCTTCGAACAGAAACGATGGATAGAAAGATAATGATAAGGACCGGTATTCCAACACAAAGTGTTTCGACCAGATGGCTGCCTTCAATGTGTGGCGGCACATAATCTTTATCTAGCTTTGAAGCTCGGTATTTTATTAACATGAAAACTAATATCACAAAAACAGCAATAACGATAAATAACATAATCCAAATGGATAACATAATATCATCGGCTTGTCGCTCGGCCTGTGGACCTCTAGGATCCAAAACCTTTAATGATTCACATCCTGTAAGCACTGTGGCAATAGTAAAAACGAAAAATAAAAAAAGCCTTTTCATCTTATTTACATGCTCCTTTCGCATATCTTTTGAAGCCTTCCTAATTTTTCAAAATAAAAATGTGATATAAATCACTGTTTTTATACATATTAATTTTTTAAGTTTATAAATTCTATTTGAAATCTTCATTTTTCAAAAAGTGTTCAAAAATTGATGATAAATATGTGAAATATAAAATTTAGCCTAGTAATTCCTTTATATAAATAATAAAATAAGAATTTATATAAAATAATAATTGTTAAAATAACTCTGTTATGGAAATAAAATGGTGAATCCATGTAATCTCTTAGGGTTAAATATTTTACATCATGTATAAATTTTGGATATAATTTTTATTAGCAATAAAAAAATTGTTTTGGGGAGGCAATGGATATGAGTGAGTTAATTAAAAGACAATTTGAATTTACGAGGAGAGCTATTCTTAAAGATATTGAGAATGCTTCTGAGAAAAATTTTGATGTTCAACCAGAAGGTTTTAATAACAATGTACATTGGCAGCTTGGACATGTATTGGTAGCTGCAGAGAATTTTCTTTTTGGGCCATCAGGACAGCTTCCTGAAGAATATGGCAAGCTTTTCGGCTATGGCTCAAAGCCTTCTGCATGGGAAGGGGATGTTCCATCTGTCGCAACCCTTGCTGAACAATTGAAAGAACAATTAAATCGAATTAAAGAGCTACCTGATAATCATTTTGACGAGAAATTGCCTGAACCGGTTATTGGAAACACAACATATGGAGAATTAGCAAGCTTTACAGCCTTTCATGAGGCTAACCATAGCGGACAAATTCATGCGATGGTGCGCTTATTAGGATAACTGCCAAAATGTCGACAATCTTAGTTGATGCCGACGCTTGCCCGGTTATCGACATAACGATCATGGTAGCAAAGCAATTCGATCTTCCAGTAATTCTTATTTGCGATACATCTCACTTTATGGAGCGAGCAGGAGCGGAGACAATAACGGTCTCAAAAGGCTCAGATGCAGTCGACTTTGTTTTAGTCAATCGCGTCCAACAAGGAGATATTGTAGTAACGCAGGATTATGGTTTAGCGGCCATGGTTTTAGCTAAAAGGGGCTATCCGATTGATCAAAATGGGCGGATTTATTCTTCGGAAAATATTGATCAACTCCTATTTTCGCGCCATCTAGCCAAGAAAATCCGACAAGCCGGTGGAAGAACGAAAGGACCGAAAAAGCGTCAAAAAGAAGCAGATGTTAAATTTAAAGAAAGCCTAAAAAAATTAATAGTCCAATCCAAAATAAATATCAGTGAGTAAAATAGGGCATAATTCCTTTTAGGGGAATTATGCCATTTTTTTTGATTGTAAATAAATTGGATTGTAAAGATTTTGTAAAGTTTGATGTTAATCTATTTTCACATTCGACAAATTTCGTATACAATATTTACGTTCGAGGGAAAAAAGAAACCAAAGTTGGAGGGTAAAAAATGGTTTTCAAAAAAAATGATAAATTCATGGATTTATTAATGAAAATCTCAACTAATATAAAGGAAAGTGCAAATTATTTTGCTGACTATAAGCTTAATAATACAAGTGACCTAAAGATTTTCTTTGATACAATGAAAAATTTTGAGAATAAAGGCGATGATTTTGTTCATGAAGTCATAGTTGAACTTAACAAAGCTTTTATTACTCCAATTGAACGTGAAGACATCCTAGCATTAGCAATTAGCTTAGATGATGTTCTCGACGGTTTTGAGCATTGCGCTGCATTATTTGAAATGTATTCGATGACAAATGCCGATGAATATATGCTTAAATTCGTTGATGCCCTCAGAAATGCCGCTATCGAAATTGAAAAAGCTGTCGCACTTCTTTCGAGTAAAAAGCTGCTCGATATTAGACAACATGCTATCAAGATTAAAGATTATGAATCTAAATGTGATGGGGTTTTACGCCAATCAATCAAAAATTTATTCGCAGTTGAAAAAGATCCAATCCGCATCATTCAATATAAGGAAATCTACGAATCACTTGAAACTATTGCTGATGACTGCCAAGAAGTCGCCAACACGCTTGAGACCATAATCATGAAAAATGCGTAAGGAGCCATAAAATATGGATGGAGTTTTAATTTTAACAATTTTAATTGTCATTGGTGCCTTAACGTTTGATTTTATTAATGGGTTTCATGATACGGCTAACGCAATTGCTACAGCTGTTTCAACTAAAGCATTAAAACCAAGGCATGCGATCATTTTAGCTGCAACAATGAATTTTGTTGGGGCGCTGACATTTACTGGTGTTGCCAAAACAATCACGAAGGATATCGTAGACCCATTTACATTGCATAATGGGACTGTCGTGATTTTAGCTGCCCTTATTGCTGCTATTTCATGGAACTTAATTACATGGTATTATGGAATCCCTTCAAGTTCATCACATGCAATTATTGGTTCAATTGCGGGTGCGGCGATTGCCGCTGCTGGATTCAGTTCTTTGAATTATGCTGGATTTCTTAAAATTGTACAGGCGCTAATCTTTTCACCAATCATCGCATTTGTTGTCGGATATATAATCTATAGCATTTTTAAGATTTTATTCAAAAATAATAGTTTGACGAAAACAAATCGTAATTTCCGCTTTATTCAAATCCTAACAGCGGCATTGCAATCATACACCCATGGTACAAACGATGCACAAAAGGCGATGGGGATCATTACTATGGCTCTCATTGCAAATAATTATGTTACAACGAATGATATTCCTTTTTGGGTTCAAGTATCCTGTGCTACTGCGATGGGACTTGGTACTTCGGTAGGCGGATGGAGAATTATTAAAACAGTCGGCGGCAAAATTATGAAGATACGCCCCGTTAACGGAGTAGCGGCTGACTTAACTGGTGCTGCCATTATTTTCGGAGCTACATTTATTCACTTACCAGTAAGTACGACACATGTTATTTCTTCCTCTATCCTAGGTGTAGGTTCAGCTCATCGAGTTAAAGGGGTAAAATGGGGCACTGCGCAAAGAATGATTATGACTTGGGTTATTACCCTTCCAATATCAGCTTTATTAGCTGGAATTTCCTATTATATTTTGGATTTGTTTTTTTAAAATAGTGTTAAAAAGCCTCTTCTTTAGGGTTAAAGGAGAGGCTTTTATTCTATTATAGAAAAGTAGTATGGGATGGGACCTATCCATCTGCCTAATAATAAATAATCCCCAAAGTTATCAACAGAAAAATAACCGAAATACAGTTAATCAACAGACTTATCCACGTAATCCACAAAAAACCTCTAAGTTATCCACGGTAAGTTAGTAACATGTACTGAGCAGTCATACCAAATGATAAAAATACTTATTCACAATATTCACAGCCTGAGTCAAAGAAGTGACATACAATTCTATCCCAGATTTTACATTTAACTGAAAATTCATATTTGTTAAAATTATATTTTTCTTATATTATTGTGTTAACAGGTTTTTTCCATTACATTTCTCAACTCAAATGTGATCAATTTTTATAAAGGAGTATTAGAATGGAGATAAAAAAATTTGTAACACCTGAAATAATATTTGGTATTGGTTCCATTGACCAAGTCGGTGAGAGTTGCTTGAGATTAGGAGCAAAAAAAGTGCTTATTGTTAGCGATGAAGGTGTTGTAGAAGCTGGCTGGATGGAAAAAGTAATCAACAATTGTCGTGCTGTAGGTTTAGAATATGCAACATTTTTTAATATTACAATGAATCCAAAGGATTTCGAGATTGAGTGGGGCAGGGAATTTTATTTACATAATGAATGTGATTCTGTCATTGGGATAGGTGGGGGAAGTGCATTAGATGTTGCCAAAGCAATTGCTATTCTGGCGACAAATGGCGGCCGTATTTCTGATTATGAAGGAGTAGACCAAATCAAGATTCCTTTACCACCTATGGTAATGGTTTCAACAACAGCCGGTTCAGGATCTGAAGTTTCGCAATTTTCCGTCATTGTTGACACAACAAGGCAGAAAAAAATGACAATCATTTCAAAATCATTAGTACCAGATATAGCCATAATTGACCCTAATACACTTATTACAAAAAATCATAGCTTAACTGCCTCAACAGGGCTAGATGTCCTAACCCATGGTATAGAAGCATATGTAAGTGTTGCAGCAACTCCGCTAACAGATGTTCAGGCTAAAAACGCCATTTCTTTAGTTTCGAAGTATTTGCGGCCATCTGTTGCTTCAAAAACAAATATAGAGGCAAAAAAAGCGATGGCGATGGCTAGTCTACAAGCTGGTTTGGCATTCTCTAATGCTATTCTAGGTGCCGCTCATGCGATGTCACATGCCATTGGGGGTCGCTTCCCTTTTTCACATGGAGATGTTAATGCTATTTTGTTACCCCATGTAATGGAGTTTAATTTTATTGCCACACCAAAGCGTTTTACAGATATTGCTGAATTTATGGGAATTGATGTACGTGGTATGGAGTTGTCGGAGGCTGGAAGAAAAGCTGTTGAACAAGTAAGGTTGTTATCATTGGAAATAGGTGCACCTCAGCGATTATCCGATATGGGATTGAAAGAGGAATCTATCCAGGAAATGGGCAAAATTGCACTTGAGGATGCTTGCATGATTACGAATCCCCGTGATGTAACGCTAAAGGATGTTGAGCAATTATTGAGACAAGCCCTATAAGTTCCAAGAAAATGCAGAAGGAGGCTGGTTATGTCTGTGCTAAAAAGCAAACAGGAGATGATTGACCTGCTTACTGGTGTTAAGGCATCAAAGCGGAATTATTATACCGAATTAATAAAAACCAATGCCCAGCTAAAAAAGAAAAATATGAAGCTTGAAATTATTAATGATGTGATGAAAAGCTTTAACGTCGATATGTGCATGGATGATATGTTGAAAAATATTTTGAATAAGTTAAAAGAGCTTTACACATTTAACCGTTTAAGTTTGTCAATTTATGAGGATGGTCATTTAATTTTAACCAATGTTTTTCCTTCGGATTCATTTTTTGTTAAGGTTGGCGAAGCTCTGCCAAGACAATATTCAACTTACTGGAACGTAATAGAACAAAGAAATGCCACCCAGATCCAATTTCCCAATCCTACAGCTTCTTCTCTAGAACAGGAAACCTTTGGTAAATTACATATAAAAAGTGTTTTTTTATTTCCGCTTATTAGTAAAAAGAAAATTATAGGTGTACTTAGCTTTGGAAGTAGACAAATGTTTGAATGTGAAGAAAATGATATTTTGTTTTTACAGCAATTAGCTGATCAGCTTGCTGTGTGTATTGAAAACTCAAGACTTTATAATGAGGTGTTGAGGGGGAATAAAGAATGGGAAGAAACATTTCGTTCAGTTCTGGATATGATTATCTTAGTGGATATGAATGGTACAATATTAAGGTTTAACAACTCTGTGAATAAGTTTTTTGGTCTATCAGATCAGCAATTATTTCAGAAAAAATGCAATGAGCTTTTAAGGGAACATTTAACATTGGAAGAGGAATGTCTGCTAGAAGAAAGCTTACGGACAAACACAATGACCAATGCGCAAATCAAATTTAATAACAATCGAATTTGTGATGTTTATACATATCCAGTCTACAATGATAGAAACGAAAAGCATGGAGTCATTTTATATATGAAGGATGTTACAGAAAAGCTTCATGCTGAAGTCCAATTAATTCAATCCGGTAAGCTGGCTGCATTAGGTGAAATGGCAGCAGGTGTTGCCCACGAGTTAAACAGTCCATTAACTGCGATATTGGGTAATTCCCAATTGTTGCTACGGGGAGCGAACAAAGCAGAAGCTTCCTATAAACTTTTAGAGGATATAAAAAATTGCGGTGATCGTTGCAAGAATATTATTCGGAATTTATTAACATTTTCTAGACAGGATGAGTATGTGCCGAAAGAATGCTATATTAACGAGGCGGTAATACAGGTCCTAAGCCTAATACGGTATCAAATTGAAAGGCAGAATATCAAGATTACGATTGAACTTAGCAATGAAATACCAGCAATTGCAGGGAATTTACAGCAAATAGAACAAATTGTGATCAACCTGCTATTAAATGCAAAGGATGCAGTGGAGGCAAGTACTTTTCATGAAAAATGGATTCTAATCGAAACCGATTTGGCAGAGGTAAATGGCGAATCATTTGTTTCATTATCTGTTATGGATAATGGAATCGGAATTGCAGAAAGCGACATATCTGAAATTTTTCGGCCTTTTTATACGACAAAACAGCAAAGTAAGGGGACAGGGTTAGGTTTACCAGTTAGTCTTGGGATCGCCAAAATGCACGGGGGTACGATAGAGGTGGAAAGTCAAGTAGGAGTTGGTAGCACTTTTACATTATTTCTGCCTGTGTGTTCTGGAAGATAATAGGGGATGAGGGATGATTCAATGACGCACGTGGCAATAATTGATGATGAGAGAGAAGTATGTACATTTTTAGAACATTTTTTAACTAGCAAGGGCTTTACGGTTAAAGTAGCCTATAGCGGGGAACAAAGTGATTTATTAATGGATGGACCTCCATTCCAATTGGCGATGATTGATGTAAAATTACCCGACACCAACGGTTTTGCTATTCTGAAAAAATTGAAAGAAAAACAACCGAATTGCAAGGTCATTATTATGACTGGGTTTAGTACAGTGAAGACAGCTATTGAAGCAATTAAGCTTGGTGCAAATGATTACATTGAAAAACCTTTTGATGACCTTGATCAGTTGGAAGCATTAATTGATGAGATGATCACTCATGATGCAAGTATAGTTCAGAGTGAAGCGAATCGGTTGGCGGGTGAAGTGGGCTTTATTACCGGTCAAAATGAAGAGATGAATCATTTACTAACAATTGCCTATAAGATAGCAAAGAAAAATATAAATGTACTCATCCAGGGAGAAACGGGAACGGGGAAGGAAGTTCTGGCTAAATTTATTCACCAAGCAAGTTGTCGAGCCGATCAAACATTTATCGGTGTAAACTGCGGCGCCTTATCAGAATCATTGTTGGAAAGTGAGCTGTTTGGTCATGAAAAAGGAGCGTTCACCGGTGCAACCCAACTTCGAAAAGGGTTATTTGAACTAGCGAACTCAGGGACGCTATTCCTTGATGAAATTGCTGAAGCTTCACCTGCTATTCAAGTAAAATTACTTCGTGTCTTAGAAACACGTGAGTTTATGAGAGTCGGTAGTGAAAAGGTATTTCGGACAAATGCACGAATAGTTGCTGCATCCCATGTCAATCTTGACGAAGCGGTTAGAGAGAAGAAATTCCGTCAGGATTTATTATACCGACTAAATGTTGTGAAGCTAGAAATTTTACCATTAAGAAAACGTATAGATGATATTTCCACACTTTTATCCCATTTCCTTGAGAAGTACGATGCACAGCACATAACATTTACAACGGAGGCCATGAGACTTTTGGAGACATACGATTGGCCGGGAAATATCAGGGAGCTTGTAAATGTAGTTACGCGGGCCATTACTCTATCAGAAGGGGAAACGACACAAATTACGAAGGATTACTTACCATGTTATATACAAAACACTAATAAAAAAGAGTATGAAGAAAAAGAAGTAAAACGATCTTTTTCCGAGTCTATTATAAATCATGAAAAAAGTCGAACCAACCCTTATTTTAGTGATCTTAAAAAATATTTAGATAATTGGAATGCTGAACTACTTTTTTATTGGCAAAGTGACCAAGCTGTCCCTTTAGAAGTAATTACAGAGAAAATAAAAGAATTGGAGGATGTAACGGGAAAGGCTTTTATTAAAAAAGCTTTGAATAGCACGCTTGGAAATCGAAAAAAAGCAGCAGATCTGTTAAAAATTACACCACGTCAATTACGTTATTTATTTAAGGAAAAGAAACACTCCCCACTATAAAATTATTGGGAGAGTGTTTCTTCAGTTATAAAACTATAGAAGTTTTCTTAATTCTTTATATTCCTCAGCTGTGAAAACACGGGATTGTGTTATGAAATGCCTATCTTCGACACTATCAAGGGAGAATGTTGCGCCACGTCCGGGAATAGCATCAATGATTAATTGGGTATGTTTCCAATACTCATATTGGCTTCTATGCATATAGAATGGGATGTTCCCGAGAGAGCCAAGGTAGATGTCTGAACCTCCCAAAAAGAAGTCATCCTTACCATAGCACATCGGAGCAGATCCATCGCAACAACCACCGGATTGATATAATAGGATTTGACCATGTTTCTTTCTAATAGATTCTATTAATTTTAGCGCCTCGTCTGTTGCAATAACACGTTCCACCATGTGCAACATCCTTTCGAATTAAAAGAAGCCTAGGGCATTTTTATTGTAATTTACTAATAGACATTTCGTTTGTTGATAGTGTTCCAGCATGATGGCATGGGTTTCACGACCAATACCTGACATTTTATAGCCGCCGAATGCCGCACCTGCCGGATATTGGTGATAAGTATTGGTCCAAACGCGACCGGCCTGAATTGCTCGAGCGGCACGGTAAGCAACATCGCCATTTCGTGACCATACACCTGCCCCTAAGCCATACATAGTATCATTGGCAATTTCCATTGCGTCCTCAAAGTCTTTGAATGTAGTAACACTCACGACTGGACCAAAAATTTCTTCCTGGAAAATCCGCATTTTATTATTACCTTTGAATACCGTTGGTTTAATGTAATATCCATTTTCAAGATGACCGCCAAGATGATTTTCTTCACCGCCAACTAATAGTTGTGCACCTTCTTCTTTGCCTAAGCCGATGTATGAAAGGATTTTTTCTTTTTGTTCCATAGAGGCCTGGGCCCCCATCATGACGTCGGTATCGAGTGGATTGCCAACTTTAATGGCTTCTACACGCTCCAAGGCACGCTCAATAAATTTATCGTAAATCGATTCTTGGATTAAGGCACGCGAAGGACAAGTACAAACTTCGCCTTGATTTAGCGCAAACATTACGAAACCTTCGATCGCCTTATCTAAGTATGCATCATCTTGATTCATAACATCTTCAAAGAATATATTAGGTGATTTTCCGCCTAATTCAAGTGTTACAGGGATGATATTTTCTGATGCGTATTGCATAATTTGACGTCCAACAGCTGTTGAGCCGGTAAATGCTACCTTCGCAATCCGCGGGTTTGTTGCTAGTGGTTTCCCAACTTCAATACCATAACCGTTTACAATATTAAGGACACCGGCAGGAAGTAAGTCCTCGATCAGCTCAACTAAGACCATAATCGATACGGGAGTTTGTTCTGCTGGTTTTAAAACGATACAGTTACCGGCAGCTAACGCTGGAGCTAGTTTCCAAGCGGCCATTAGTATCGGAAAATTCCATGGGATGATTTGTCCAACAACACCAAGTGGTTCGTGAAAATGGTAGGCCACAGTATCATGATCTAACTGACTTATCCGGTCTTCTTGTGCACGAATAACGCTTGCAAAATAACGGAAATGATCGATTGCTAAGGGAATATCAGCGTTTAATGTTTCACGCACCGCTTTCCCGTTTTCCCAAGTTTCAGCTACAGCCAACAGTTCTAAGTTTTCTTCAAGACGGTCTGCTATTCTATTTAAAATTAGAGCACGTTCAGCTGGTGAGGTTTTGCTCCAAGTTTCTTTTGCCGCATGGGCTGTATCTAAAGCTAATTCAATATCTTCAGCTGAAGAACGAGCAGCCAGAGTAAATATTTCTCCGGTTACAGGAGTCTTATTTTCAAAATATTGGCCTTTTACCGGGGGAACCCATTTGCCACCGATAAAGTTATCATATTTTTCTTTGAAATGGATAATAGCTCCTTTTGTATTTGGATTAGCATAAATCATAGATCGCTTTCCCCTTTTCTATTTTATACTATAAGAAAGTATAAAATTTTATGGATTATAGTATAAGAAAAGACATCGTAATTTGCCATTATGGGCAAATTACGTGTTTTTCTAAATAGAATCTTACCCACCGTCTGTTTCACTGGTGAGTAAGATGGATTTTAAAAAGATGACTTAATTAGGTTATGTTACAGTGCTGCACGAATCATGCCTTGTACATCATCTAAAGTTGCTTTACGAGGATTTGTGAACGAGCATGCATCCCTCATCGCGTTTTCTGCCAAAAGTGGGATATCTTCTTCTTTTACCCCAAGTTCTGTTAAGCTTCCTGGAATCCCAACATCCTTAGCAAGTGTTTCGATTGCCGTTAGTGCTATTTCTGCAGCTGCTCTCGTTGGTAAACCGCTTACATTTTCTCCTAAAGCGATGGCGATATCAACAAATCGCTCCGGTTTCGCAATTAAATTGAATCGTTCAACGTGTGGCAGAAGGACAGCATTACATACACCATGTGGTAAATTATAAAATCCACCTAACTGATGGGCGATTGCATGAACATAACCTAAGGAAGCATTATTAAATGCCATTCCTCCTAAAAACTGCGCATAGCACATATTGTTTCTGGCATCAATATCTTCGCCATTCGCAACTGCAGCTCGAAGGTTTTGGCTTACTAGACGGATCGTTTGCAGGGCGCAGGCATCTGTAATCGGTGTTGCATCTGTAGAAACATAAGCTTCAATTGCATGAGTTAACGCATCCATTCCTGTTGCAGCTGTTAATCCTGCTGGCATCTTAACGGTGAGGATTGGATCATTGATTGAAATCAATGGTGTTGTATGTTTATCAACGATGGCCATTTTGATTTTTCTAGAGGTATCCGTAATAATACAGAAACGAGTCATTTCACTAGCTGTACCTGCTGTTGTATTAATCGCAACAAGTGGAATCATTGGTTCTTTTGACATGTCAACTCCCTCATAGTCATGAATTGTTCCACCATTTGATGCAACAAGTCCAATCCCCTTAGCGCAATCATGAGAACTTCCTCCTCCTAGAGAAATAATAGAATCGCAACCTAGTTCGCGGTATTGTTTTAACCCAGCTTCCACATTTAAATCGGTTGGGTTTGGCTCTGCGCCATCAAATATAGAAACTTCAACCCCTGCTTGACCAATAATGTTTGCAATTTCTTCTGCTACACCCATTTTGCTTAAGCCTTTGTCAGTAACAAGTAAAGATTTGTTACAACCTAGTGCTTTGATTCTTGGACCAGCTTCATTTACAGCACCAACTCCCATTAAATTGACTGTTGGCATAAAGAAACCATAAACCTTTTGATTTGCCATTGAAAATCTCCCCCTAGAAATTTAAATTTTAGAATCACTTTTGTAAATTGCAAGTACCGTGCCAAATATCTTTTTTGATAACAAAAAGAAAAAATAATAGGGAGATGTATGGATTAGCAGGCACTTAAGACCGGACAAAATATTGAAAATCAAGGAAAGGGCAATCGTAAAGAAACAAATTGTGCCAAATAATTGGCCGATTTAAACAATTAAATGGCTGTAAAAACAAAAACTTGTCTATATTGTGGAGCGCGGGTTAAACTATCAAATTATGAGAGAACTGTGAAGAATAGTTCTTAATTTGTGAAAACAGTGTGAAGAAGATGTGAATGCGTAATGAACAAATGATGTCAGCATTGTGAAGTTGATTGTTTAGTAGTTGGCTACGATGTATAGTTAAGACATAGAAAAGATATTAAAAAAAACACAAATAAAATACTTAATAAAACACTAAAGAAAGAGGTTAGTCCAATGGAGCAGTTAGTTGAATTATTGATAGAGGTTTAACAAATAGAATATTAATCAATTACACTCAAAAAAATTTTGCAGATATTGTGAAATATTGAGCAATCATATTCTTTTATCATATTCTATATTGATAACACGATTATTAAATTCGAAAAGGGGTTGAAAATCATGAAATGGATAAAAGGACCGCAAATGGCAGTTGTTTGGACAGTCGTTAGAATTTGGTTAGGTATACAATGGATTGAAGCCGGATGGCATAAAGTAGCAGATGGATTTGATGCAAGCGGATTTATGAAGGGTGCAATTGCAAACGCGACTGGTGATCACCCAGCAGTTCAAGCTTGGTACGCAGCATTTCTAGAAAACTTTGCATTACCAAACGCAGGACTGTTTAGTACCTTAGTTGCATGGGGTGAAGTACTTGTAGGCATCGGACTTATTGTTGGAGCAGCAACTATTCCTGCATTATTAGCCGGAGCATTTATGAACTTAAACTTCTTATTAGCGGGTACAACTAGCACTAACCCAATTCTTTATACAGTAGCAATCATCCTATTATTCGCTGGCACTGCAAGCTATTATTACGGAGCAGATCGTTTCTTAGTACCTTATATTAAAGAAAAGTTCGGCAAAAAAGGTGCAAAAAATGTAGAAGAAGGACATGCAACCGTTTAGTAATAAAAAACTTATGTTAAAGGAGTTGGAAAATCATGAGTTGGGCTAAAGGACCGAAGATGGCAATTGTTTGGACAATCGTAAGGGTTTGGTTAGGTATCCAATGGATTACAGGCGGATGGCATAAAGTAGCAGACGGATTTGATGCAAGTGGATTTATGCAAGGTGCAATCGCAAAAGCAGGCGGCGATCATCCAGCAGTACAAGCTTGGTACGCGGCATTTCTTGAAAATGTAGCATTACCAAACGCAAAACTATTTAGTTTCTTGGTAGCATATGGTGAAGTATTAGTAGGTATTGGACTTGTTGTCGGTGTTGCAACCATTCCTGCACTATTAGCTGGAGCATTCATGAACTTAAACTTCTTATTAGCAGGAACAACTAGCACAAACCCAATCCTCTTTACAGTCGCAGTAATCTTATTAGGAACAGGTGCTGCAAGCTACTATTACGGTGGTGACCGCTTCCTAGTACCGTACATCAAAGAAAAGTTTGGCAAAAAAGGTGCGAAGAATGCAGCGGAAGGTGGAGCAACAGTTTAACTAAACAATGTGAGGGAGATGCCTGATTAACGGCATCCCCCTTTTTACTGAGCCGCAGTTCCCGACCCCATGGCTCCATTAAGATTTAGCTCTTCTGTCCGCTGCCTCTGACCGAGCTTGTGCTTCTAAATCTGCAGCATCTGCAAGCTCCTCGGAAAATTCAATGTCACGACCATCTGCTGATGTTTTTGCGTATTTTGGTGTTTGTGGCATGCTTGATGCGTTGTTATCTCCTTGATGACTTTGTCCTCTTGTCATGTAAATTCCCCTTTCGGATTTCAAATTTGGTATGTGCATCGTTGTCTAGCTTCAGCTCCCAGCGACTAGTAAACTTCGCCCACCTCCCTACGATAAGTCAACATCGACTCTCTACGCTCGTCGCCGGATATCCTTTATCTCAGTCGATGTGCTCCAGTTTATACGTCGCTAACCGGTCACTTCTGCTTTTCTATGTAACTTAAGAATTTGGATTTGGTGGGACGAATCCACCAGCCCTGTCAGCCATTTTAAATTCCCGCGAATATAATACTTCCTGTGTTGACGTTAAAGTTCTTCTGTTTTCTTTGTCACGCCTTGCTTTACTTTTTGCCACTGTATTTTCCTCGCTTTCTATAGATCAAATGCGCCTTGGCGTATTTGCGCCCAGAGTTTTTCGAGCTTGCTCGAAAAACTACCTTTAAAAATCGCAAGGCTCGCCGGAGGCTTTAACTATATTCAGTCGGGATTGTACATCCTCTGAATAAAATGACTAATTCGGATTCATCCACCACTTGTGGAGGTGGGGAACTTCTGCTGAATATAGTTAATTACTTTAGAAGTATGAACCTTTAAATGAAAAGTTATTCAATCTATTAGCAGTCCTTTTAGGTATAATAAATAGGAATGGGGGAATATTTTTGTGATAAAAATTAGTAAAATTACAACCCAAACCAAAAATATCGAGCGTTTTAATATATATATTGACAAGGGAAATGGAGAGGAATATGGTTTTAGCGTCGACCAGGATGTATTGATTGAATTTCAAATTCGAAAAGGTAATACATATACAGAAGTAGAAATTAATGAAATCCTATATAAGGATGAAATAAAAAAAGCCTTTAACCTCGCATTAAAGTTTTTATCCTATCGGATGCGGGCAGAAATGGAAATCCGTGATTATTTATACAAGAAGGATTATTCTGAGGATATTGCTGGGATTGTTATAGAAAGACTTAAAAAACACCAATATGTAAATGATCTGGAATTTGCGAAAGCCTTTGTGCGGTCGAGAATCGTGAATTCAGCTAAAGGACCATTATTAATAAGACAAGAGCTACAACAAAAAGGGATTTCAGAGGCAAATATTCAAGAGAGCTTAAAGGAATTCCCTGAAGAAACACAATTAGACATCGCCTTTCATTTTGCTGAAAAAAATGCTAAACAAAATAAAACGATATCTGATTACCAGATAAAACAAAAAATAGGACAAGCATTACTCGCAAAAGGCTTTTCTCAACCTATCGTTAAAACAGCCTTATCTGAAATTGTGATTGAAAAAGATGAGGAGCAAAAATTTCAGGCCATATCCAAACAAAGTGAAAAAGCCTATAAAAGATATAGTAGCAAATTTGAAGGCTGGGAGCTTGACCAAAAAGTGAAACAATACTTGTATCAACGGGGTTTTAAATCAGAGGAAATTGAGTCTTTTTTAACCCGTAACAAAGAGGACTACCCATAAAATTTTTGTCACAACAATAAAAATACATTATACTAAAAAGATAAGAAATGAGCTGGAGTGGGAAAAATGGAGAAACGTTTTAGTGAAATGTCAGAATATGAAATAAAGCTTGAAATTGGTAAGTTTCAAGAAAAGGCTAGAAAAGCGGAACAAATGGGTATGGTAAGTGAATATTCCGTTTATGAAAGAAAAATTGCGATGGCTAAGGCCTATCTATTAAGTCCGAGTAATTTCCATCCTGGAGAAGTTTACGAAATTGAAGGGGCACCAGGAGTGCTTTTCAAAATTGATCGTTTGAAAGGTGTATTTGCGTGGGGATTCCGCGAAGGAAATCAAGAGGAAGAAGGAATACCGATTTCATTATTAAGAAAACCAGAGAAGTAATGGCTTCTCTGGTTTTATAATGAGGTCAATTTTTATTGTCTAGGTCCAGCGCCTATCGCCTAGCAAACTTCAGGTCTCCTCCCTACGATAAGTCAACTAAGAATTGCTAACGTAATTCAAGCTTCCTTTATCGCTGTCGTTGTCCCCTCCAGTTTGTACGGCGATGAGCAAGGCGCTTCCGCTTTTCTTGTGTGGTTAGGACTGTTTTCTTGTTTCTCGACGTAATATTATCGTATTTAATGGCTCCATTGTCTCGCCGTTAACTTGACTCCAGGCATGCTTTGGATTTGCATGTCCTTTTATAAAAGGATTCTGATATCGGTTGTTATAGAACTTTTTATGTTGAGCCATGAAAAATCATCCTCCTTTACTCTTCTGGACGGTTTTCGTTCGACTTACGCATACGTTCTTGTGGATGAGTATTGATTTGCCCATTTGCTCTTAGTGAAGAATATTTTGCTTTAGCACGCGGCTCACCTTTAATGTTCATATGGGAAGGAAAATTGTTTTCTTTATTCCGGACCATTCGGAACCCCTCCTTACATGTGTGTGAATGTCCTTTTGAACATCCATTACATAGTATGGATATTTTCATCAACCTTAATTCTCTGGAGCAATTACTAATTTTTTCATCAATTTTTCTTCACTAAAAATCCAACCAGTATAGGAGCTCACAATATTTAATTCTTGATCTAGCTGGACAACGGCAACGAATGGATAGTATCCTTTAGAGCGGTACCTTAAATCAATAAATCTGACTTCATAATGGTCATTATATTCATCAATTTCCCAGCGATAAACTGGAGAAAACGATAAAAATGCCGAAAGATTTTCGTCCTTCATCGCTGCTTTCATTACTGACGTATCGGGAACAGGAATTTTTTCATATTCATCTAAAAAGTTAATTTCATTATTAACAGCACGAGCAACGTAAAATCTAGTTTCACTTGAAATAGCTAAATGCCACTGGTTGAATCGGTAGGTTGGTGAAACAATAATTTGCGTAGCATCAGGAATATGCTTTTTAACTTTATGAACAATCAGCCTTTTCGTATTGTAACGAACTAGGTAGTAGCCGGCTAAGACGATATAGACACCTAAGAAAGTATAACCCGGGTGTGTTCCGTAACGCCAAATGGCAATACCAACAATATGGGCAAAAAAGATAAATGGGTCGAACGTGTTAATAATACCTAAGGCTACCCATTTTTTGGAGAATGGCCTTAAGGCCTGGGTTCCATATGCATTAAAAATATCAACAAAAACATGCAAGATGACGGCAATAAATGTCCAAACCCATAAATGAAATAAATCAGAGCTTGGTGAAAAAGCATAGATGATGCCTGTTATTAACAATGGCCATAACAATACAGCGGGAATAGAATGAGTGATACCTCGATGATTTCTAATGTACTTTGCATTATTCTTAAGCTTCATGATTGTATCTAAGTCAGGTGCTTGAGAACCAATAAGTGTTCCGAACAATACTGCCTGGGCAGTAATATCATGGTTTGCAACAACAGGATCGAGGGTTGCTAGTCCTCCTAGAGCAATACCCATAACAACGTGGGTGCCTGTATCCATTAGCGGAGCCTCCTATGTTTTTTACTATAATAATCATTAGTTCACCTGTATTATACTTCAAAAGGTGGGTTTTAATTTGTAAAACAATTTACAAATTTTTGTATCCTATACTTTTATTTTAACACCGGGGAGGTACTTCTGTGGAAGCCAAATTAGAAAAAATATTAAACAATTTTGATAAGTTAAAATTTCAATTCGATCTTATACAATGGTTTTTAAATGAACAACGGATATTGCCTTGGCGGCAGGATAAAGATCCTTATAAAATTTGGGTGTCAGAAATCATGCTGCAACAAACAAGGGTGGAGACCGTGATACCGTACTTTACTAATTTTATTGAAAAATTTCCATCACCTGAAAGCTTAGCAAAGGCCGAAGAGGAACATGTATTAAAAGCATGGGAAGGCTTGGGCTATTACTCAAGAGCACGTAATCTTCAAAGTGCCGTAAAAGAAGTTGTCGCTGAATATGGCGGCAAGGTACCCGATAATGTGGAAGAATTATCGAAGTTAAAAGGTGTCGGACCTTATACTCAGGGTGCAATCTTAAGCATTGCCTATAATATTCCTGAGCCGGCTGTAGACGGAAATGTAATGCGGGTCTTATCACGAATTCTTTTGATTAAAGATGATATTGCAAAAGTCAGTACAAGAAAGTTATTTGAAAATATCGTGAGGGAAATTATTTCGGTTGACCAGCCTTCCGAATTTAATCAAAGCTTGATGGAATTAGGGGCGTTAGTTTGTACACCCAAATCCCCTTCCTGTTTATTATGTCCGGTTCAAAATCATTGCCGGGCATTTAGTGAAGGCATTCAACATGAACTGCCATATAAAACGACGAAAAAAAAGGTGAAAGAGGTTTTCATCACCGCCTTAATTTTAAAAAATAAAACGGGAGAAATATTAGTTCAGAAAAGACCGAATGAAGGGCTCTTGGCAAATTTATGGGAACTTCCAAACCATGAACTTCAATTAAATAGTATGCACGGAGAGAGTGAACAGATACAAAGATTTATGAAAGAAAAATACAATTTGGATGTGACGGTTGGCGACCATTTTATGAATTTAAAGCATGAGTTTTCTCATTTGGTCTGGAAAATAGATGTTTACCCTGCTTATACAGATGGGGCGTTACCAAAAGCCGACAACAGCCAGTTTGTGTCAAGGGAGGAATTGTCCAAGCTCCCATTCCCTGTGTCATACAAAAAAATTATTTCTGAAATCCAATGGTAAAGATCTCCTGTATAATAAGATTATAGTAATGAATAGAGTTTTATCCACATAGAATGCCCATAGAGTATTACGCAAAGGCGTATTTGATAGAGAGGGGAATGGGTAGTGGTAAAAAAGGGTCTGTATTCATTCATTATTTTCAGTTTAATTACTGTAATGTTCATGCCATTGAAAACAATTCAGGCAGCAGAAGTGGAGACAAGCTCCTACCTTATTATTAACAAGGCAGTTAATGAACTGGCCTATTTTAAAGATGGGGAATTAGTTAGAGTCTTCGATGTTGGGACAGGGAAAAGCAGGAAGCTAACGCCGGAAGGTACATTCAAAATTATTAATAAGGTGAAAAACCGCCCTTATTATAAAGAAAAGATTCCTGGTGGTTCACCGAAAAATCCACTGGGGGACCGCTGGATGGGCTTGGATGTACCTGGAACATGGGGACATACGTATGGGATCCATGGCAATAACAACGAAAGGTCAATAGGCAAGTATGTTAGCGCCGGCTGCATTCGTATGCATAATGAAGATGTCCGCTGGTTATATGATCAGATTCCTAACGGAACAACAGTGTTAATCACACACGAAAACAAAGATTTTCAATCGATTGCTTTAGATCATGGCTTAAATGTTAAATTACCTAAGATTGAAAAAGTGGATAAAAAAGTAACCATATTAGCTGAAAAGAGTTTGTATGAAAAACCTATTCAATATAAGGGCTATGTAAAGGCAAAAATTGCAGCCCAAACTGTTACAGCTTTTGAAGAAACGGATAACGGCTGGTACCATATTTATACCTGGTTTGGGGATGCTTGGATTTCAAAAGGAAACACTGTTGAAGGTCAACTTGTAAAGAAAGAAATGAAAGTGGCATTAACGACAGTAACCTCCTTATACGCTTCACCAAATGTGACGGCAGTTACGGTTGGAGCATTAAATCCACAAACAGTAAAATCATTTGAACAAATAGGCAACTGGCACCATATTTACACCTGGTTCGGTGATGCCTGGGTTTATATCGAATAGATAGAAACAAATTAAAGCAAAAGGCGGAAAGAGGCTGATAACCTCGCCGCCTTTTGCTGTCAATTTGCATTAGCCATCTAGACCTCCACGTGTTTCTATTTCTCTTATGATATCGTTTCTTATTGTCACTCCTTCAATATTTAAATAAGGTGCCATTTGCTGCAGCGATTTGTGGAAATAGGCTAGCTCGCTATCATCCCATTGCTGCATGGACATCATTGATAATTCTGTCATATCACGACCAGCGTACATAAATGTTTGGCCTCCTTTTAGATTCTTTCCTAATTTATTTTTTAATTGATCAGTGCATTTTATTCAAAATAAAATGTATAAAAATTTTTCGTATATAAAATAGACAACAGAACAAAATATACTCGTACAAGTCAAACAGAGGCTTGTAAAATTACTTTGGAGGTGCCTACGATGGCAAAAAGAAATAGTTTTTCCGGAACTAATATTCAAAATGTAAAACAACAAAACGCACAATCAGCAGGTGCTGGTGCAAATGCTGGTCAATTCGGAACAGAATTCGGCAGCGAAACTGATGTACAACAAGTGAGAGAGCAAAATGCTCAATCACAACGAAACAAAAACCAAAGTGTAACTGACGTAACTGAGTAATTAACAACAAAAAGCATTCCCTCATAAACGATGAAGGGAATGCTTTTTCTTTTCTGAAATAATCGTCTAATGCTCTCGTGAAAAAATAGTAGTATAATAAAAATATAGAACATTATTTTTCAGTTATTTTCAATTCGAAAGGATTTATTTATATGCTAGAAATGTTAAATAAAGCATTATTGAAATTCATGCCGATTATGACACCCACTAGTGTTATAATCGGCATACTTTTTACTGAAACTTTTAAACCTTATGCGTTTTTAGTACCATGGTTGTTTGCTTTTATGACGTTTTCGGGGAGCTTAAATTCAAAATTTGCGGATATTAAAACCGTCATCAAATATCCTCGTCCACTTTTTATTTGCTTAACTATTTTACATCTTATTATGCCATTACTTGCCTTTGGTGTTGGGAATGTAGCCTTTCGACATGATCCTAACACGATCATTGGGCTGGTACTAGCCTTTTTAATCCCAACGGGAGTGTCCAGTTTAGTATGGGTTACAATTTACAAAGGCAATGTGATCTTAACACTTGCTATTATTCTAATTGATTCTTTACTATCACCTATAGTTGTACCAACAATCCTGCATTTATTTTTTGGAACAACAGTTCATATGAATGGCATGGAAATCATGCAAGGATTAATTTGGATGATTGTTCTCCCTTCCATTGCTGGAATGCTATTGAATGAAGCAACAAAAGGAAAAATTAATCAGGTTCTAAAACCGAAGCTTGAACCGTTTTCGAAAATTTGTTTAGGGTTGGTTGTCGGACTGAATGGTGCTGTCATCGCTCCTTATTTTAAAGAAATAAATGCAAAGCTATTATTCATTACAGCTATTGTATTTATAGTTGCGTGTTCAGGATATGTTGTCAGTGGGTTAATTGCAAAGCTATTTAAAGAAGAAACCGATATCCAAATCGCCCTTATCTATAATGGCGGGATGAGAAATATTAGTGCTGGAGCTGTTATCGCGATCACCTATTTCCCGGCAGCAGTTGCTGTGCCGGTAATAATTGGAATGTTATTTCAACAAATTTTAGCTTCTTTTACCGGTACAGTTTTATCACGACAGGTAAAAAATTATACCTCTTTTGGAAATTTTTAAATAAGAATAGTTTTAAATTAGGCGGTAAACCGTTATAATATAGTATAAAAGTGGGTAAGTTTGCTTATTCGTAGAGAAAGGAAAGATAGTATGTTTGTCCCCAAGGCAGGAAGTAAAATACAAATACAAAGCTATAAGCATAGTGGGACTATACACCGTGTTTGGGAAGAAACTACTTTGTTAAAAGGGAACCGAACTGTAGCAATTGGTGCCAATGATCGGACACTTGTAACTGAATCAGATGGAAGGACATGGATAACAAGAGAACCTGCTATCTGCTATTTTCACGCCGACCACTGGTTTAATATTATCGGTATGCTTCGTGAAGATGGTGTGTATTATTATTGTAATCTTAGCTCACCTTTTGCTTGGGATGATCAAATTCTAAAATATATAGATTATGACTTGGATATTAAAGTATTTCCTGATATGACCTTTAATATTTTAGATGAAGATGAGTATGAATTGCATAGTAAGCAAATGAATTACCCAATGGAAATTGATTATATTCTTAAGAAAAACATGAATGATTTAATCAGGTGGATTCGAGAGCGGAAAGGACCGTTTGCACCTGATTTTATAGATAATTGGTATGAGAGATATTTAACGTACCGTTCTTAAAAGTACATATGGTATGATGAAAGGGGCTGGGACACAGCCCCTTTGCGTTTTCAGGGATTGGAGGTTTTTCATCTGGATAGTATAAAAAGGTATATGAAATTTGTTTATCCATATAAATCGAAAATTGTGATTACAATCATTATTGGATTATTAAAGTTCGGTATACCTCTACTTATGCCATTAATTTTAAAATACGTTCTTGATGACATTATTGGTAGTGAAACAATGGCCACTGATGATAAAATTCATGAACTGTTTATCATGATGGGAATCGCTTTTCTGATATTTTTGGTATTGCGCCCGCCGATTGAATATTTTCGCCAATACTATGCACAATGGGTGTCCAGTAAAATTTTATATGACATCCGTGATCAGTTGTTTTCTCATATTCAGAAGCTTAGTCTTCGCTATTATTCAAATACAAAAGCCGGAGAGGTCATATCAAGAGTAATTAACGATGTAGAGCAAACAAAGTCGTTTGTTATCACAGGTTTAATGAATGTTTGGATTGACATGATGACGATTTTTATTGCGCTTGGGATCATGTTTTGGATGGACGTCAAGTTAACGATTATTGCAATTATTCTATTTCCATTTTACGGATTTTCCGTTAAATATTTTTACGGAAGACTGCGTCATTTAACCAGGGTCCGCTCGCAGGCATTAGCGGAGGTTCAGGGACATTTACACGAGCGCGTCCAAGGGGTTCCAGTGATCCGCAGCTTCGCCTTAGAAGATTATGAACAAAAGGAATTCGATAAGAAAAACCAAAAATTCCTAGATAAAGCGTTAGAGCATACAAGCTGGAATGCGAAAACATTTGCGGTTGTTAATACAATCACTGATATTGCCCCGCTCATTGTCATTGCTTTTGCAGGGTATGCTGTTATTACAAAGGATATCTCGGTTGGTACAATGGTGGCATTTGTCAACTACATGGATAAACTATATAATCCATTACGACGCCTGATTAATTCATCAACCACTTTAACTCAATCGATCGCATCGATGGATCGTGTGTTTGAATTTATCGATGAAGAATATGATATTGTTGATAAGCCAAATGCGGTTGAATTAAAGAAAGTAGAAGGCAAGATTACCTTTGATACAGTAAGCTTTAAATATAATGAAAATGACGCTCTCGTTCTAAAAGAACTCTCCCTTGATGTTAAGCCGGGAGAGACAATTGCCCTCGTTGGAATGAGCGGAGGCGGAAAGTCTTCCCTTGTCAGTTTAATCCCGCGTTTCTATGATGTGACATCAGGAAGTATCTTATTGGACGGCATAGATATTCGTGATTTCAAGGCCCGGACTTTAAGGGATAAAATCGGAATGGTTTTGCAGGACAATATTTTATTTAGTGAATCTGTGAAAATGAATATTTTAATGGGGAACCCGCATGCCACTGACGAGGAAGTCATTCAGGCGGCAAAAGCGGCTAATGCACATGATTTTATCATGGAACTCCCGGATGGGTATGACACAAAGGTAGGCGAAAGAGGGGTCAAGCTTTCTGGTGGTCAAAAACAACGGGTAGCGATTGCCAGAGTATTTTTAAAAAATCCACCGCTGTTAATACTCGATGAAGCTACATCCGCTCTTGACCTAGAAAGTGAGCATTTAATTCAAGAGGCTTTAGATAAATTAGCTAAAGATCGAACCACTTTTATTGTTGCTCATCGGCTTGCAACGATTACGCATGCGGACCGTATTGTTTTAATAGAGTATGGGGAGATTACGGAAGTTGGAACCCATGAGGAATTAATGGAAAAACAAGGGGGCTACTACAACCTCTTTAAAGTACAGCAATTAGATGATGGTAAAACAGAAACAGAATCAATGGTGCAAAAATAGACAAAAGCGTTGAGACTCATGTAGTTTCAACGCTTTTTTGATCTAATGGAATCCTTATTGTAAAAATACTTCCTTTACCGGGAGTACTAGTGACCGTAATCGTTCCCTTATGTTCATTAACAATCTCTTTTACAATCGGAAGTCCAAGACCGTTCCCGGGAATAGTAGAGTTCCGGGATTTATCTATACGGTAAAACCTTTGGAATATAAAAGGAAGCTCTGTTTCCGTAATACCAACTCCATAATCTTTAATTTCAAATAATAACGAATGATCCTCTTCGAACACTCTAATTTCTATAGGTAAATCAATATTATTAGAATATTTAACTGCGTTATCTATTAAGTTATAGATGGCCCTTTTTAAATATTCGGGGTCAGCCATTATCGTCGATAATCCATCTGCGACCATCACATAGAGGTTATTTTCTTTTCCATCATAATGATTCAATAAGTGCCTGAAATATTCTGTTGGATTGACTTTCTGAAAATTATACGAGCTTCTTTTTGATTCTATTGTACTTAATTCATAAAGCCCTTTTGACAAATGCTGGATTGAATTTAAATGACGATAGATTTTGCTTAAATAGACATCGATTTTTTCCTCTGGTATCAAGCCGTCGTTAATAGCCTCAATGTAGCCCATGCAAATGGTTATCGGAGTTTTTAAATCATGGGAAATATTTGAGAAAAGTTCAACACGTGTCTCATCTATGGACTGCAATAATAAATTGGTTTCGGAAAGGGTGCGATTGGCTGACTCAAGCTGTTTTGTTCGTTCTATTACTTTATTCTCTAATTGATTATTCAACTTGATATAATCACTCATTAAATTGTCTAATGCTGCTGACATTTGGTTGAATGCTTGGCTGACTGCTTTAAATTCTTTTAGATTATCAACCATAATGGTTGTATTTAACTTCCCCGCTGTAAGGGCATGTATACCTAATAATAAATTTTGCAACGGACTTGTTGCATAGCGCCATAATCTAAATGATAACATCATAATGATTAAAATAATAACTGCAACAATCGAGATAAACTGTCCAATAAATTGATTACGGTTTTCGTCAATATGTTCATTGGTTATTTCCTTAACGGCTGATATAATTTCTCTTTTTGGAATAACGTATATGAGTTTCCAAGAAGTATCCTTAATGGAGGAAAGCAGCAAATATTTTTCCTCATTATTTATTATTGAAGAAAAGGGTTTAGTACTGTTATATAATTTTTTTCGATAATCAAATGTAAAGTAATTTAAATCATCCATGACCTCATCTTGATTGGCTATAAAGGTTAAGTTGTCATTCATTAAGACTGCATAAGCATCTTTTTCACGAAATTTAAAATTGAGAATGTGATTTAATACACTTGGAATCGTTATATCGACACCAATGATACCAATTTTCTCACCGTTTACGATGATAGGAGTTGATAGTGTAAAAACTTGTTCCCGGTGCGTAATGTCCTGATATACATCGCTGATGGAAACCGTTGGAGAATGATTATGGATATTATCAACTGCAATTTGGTAAAAGGTTTGTTTCGTAAAATCGATATCAGGTTTTAAATATCCTTCTTTAACTTCTTTAGAAAAGTCCAATGCTGGATAAATTCTCGAAGCGGAGTTGGATAAAATTAAATACATGGCAGCCATATGCGGTGTTGATGTGACCGTTTCTTTAAAAAAGGGTTCAAGGTAAGCAGTTCTTGATAAATCATCTAATAATTTAGGGGTTACATCTGTCCGGGCACTAATGATAATGTTCGATTGGTCTAAAGCTGGGCTCGTCCAAGAATATCCTTCTTTTTCCTTAATAGGGTGCAGGTCCGAAATAGATGGGTAGCTTGATTGGTATTGAAAGATATCCTCAGCCATTTTTCTCCCCATTAGAACCTGCTTTTTTGCCTCGTCAATTTTATATTGAATGAGGTCTGCCTGTGTATTAAGATGGGATTGGTGTAACCGGATAATGTCGTTGATCATTTCCTCTTGAATATCGGAGCTTGTATTTATTACGACTCTTTGAACGCTGTGATATGTATAAAGACCAATTAAAAGGAGAGGAATAAATGATAAAAACAAAAAAGAGAGCAAGATATGTGATCTAAATGTCTTAGGTAATATCGGTTGTAAATATTTATAGATAATGTTTGAAAACTTCTTCATTGAATTTGTAACCTGCTCCTCGTATAGTCAAAATAATCCTTGGATTTTTAGGATTATCTCCAATTTTTTTTCGAATATTTCCGATGTGAACGCTTACTGTTTTAGAGTCAATATCTGTATTGAATCCCCATATCCGCTCAATTAAATGTTCAGGATTAAAAACCTGAAAAGGATGCATCATAAAAAATTCTAACAGCTTAAATTCTTTAGCTGAAAGAATTGCACTTTCCCCGCAAACACAACAATCAAATTGGTTCGTATTAATTGTTATAGATTTAGAAGACAAAATTTCTGCCTTTTGATCCATAGAATTAAACCTTCGCATTTGTTGTACTCTTCGTAAATGGGCTTTTATACGTGCTACAAGTTCATTAGGACTGAAGGGTTTACTTATATAATCATCTCCACCAACCGTTAAACCTAGAACTTTGTCCAATTCAGAATCTCTGCAGCTCACAAATAAAACAGGTGCATCAGTAAGGTCTCTGATTTTTGGGCAGATGTCAAAACCACTGGAATCAGGAAGTGAAATATCTAATAGGATTAAGTCTGGGGAAAATTCTCGAATTTTTGTTAATGCTTCTTTCCCGTTCCTTGCTTCAATGAAATGAAACCCTTCCTTAACTAGATACATTTCTATTAATTCACGAATTTCTTCCTCATCGTCAACTACAAGTATCGATCGTTTCTCCATATCACACTCTCCTTCCAGAAGGTAGCTCCGCATAAATTATAGATTTATAGATTAATTTATATAGATAATATATCAAAATTTATAAAAGATTGCGAATTTACTTTATTTTTACTTTATATTTCAAATATTTTTAATCTTCTACCTTAGAATAATGAAGAAATATACAAGCATGAAAGGGGAGTAAAAATGGACCATATTAGACCAATTAACCGTAAAGGCCAAAAAGTAGTAAGAAGTATTGAAGAAAATGAGCAAATGGATGTTCATGGCTTGCAGCTTCCATTTGGTTGTACAACTGTGTTTGACCCAGGGTGGGAAGCTGATTCTTCAGGTATTAGCGCCGCTGGTGGCTGTCAACCGATGGAACGGGATTTATATGGATGCTATGGGGATTGCTGGTGGGCAGCCCAAGTGCCGGATGGCATGACTAAATATCCGGACTGGCACCAAGCCTGTCCTGCAGCAGTCCGTGATTGGCAAAAATTAAAATTTGTTGACGAATAAAAGGAGGAAATAGAATGGGGGGTAAAAAGATTTGGATTATTTTCCTTTTGGCTGTTGTTGTTCTTATTAGTGCAGCATGTACAAATAAATCGACAGAAAAGACAGTTACAGAGGAAAAACAAACCCAAAAAAATGTAGCTAGTGCAGGAGAATGGAGTGATACATTCCAGAAGTCATGCTTAACATGTCACGCTGTTGATGAAAATGGAAAAGTCGCACGTATCAGTGACATAAGAAAAACTCCAGAAGGCTGGGAACAAACGATATTAAGAATGAAAAGAGTCTGGGGATTGGATTTATCGAATGAGGATGCGGCAGCTATTGTTGCTGAATTAAGTACGAAAAATGGTCTTGCCCCGGAAGAGACAGACAAAATTATGTACTGGTTGACAGATACTGGTTCGATTATTGAAAATCCTCCGGAAAATGAATTGATGGCAGAAAGTTGTATTCAATGTCATGCAGGCGCCAGGCCGCTTGCGCAATATAGAACAGAAGATGAGTGGAAAAAGATTAAAGATTTTCATATAGGCATGAATCCATCCATTGTTTATATAATGAGATCTATGGATTGGGTCGATAATGCTGAAAAAATAGCTGAATATTTGGCAAAAACAAATCCAATGGAAACAGAAGCGTGGAAAAAGTGGAAGGAAAGTGGAAAGAAATATGATATTACCGGCGAATGGAAAATAATTGGCTATAGTCCAAGTATGGGATTATATTCAGGCGATGCAACGGTAACTGCTAAAGATAACCATTTTTATGAAAAGAGATCCCTGATGAGGGAAGGAAAAACAACGAACTACGAAGGCAATGTTAATTTATACACCGGTTATTCGCTTCGCAGCAGTCTGGGTAATGAAAATGAAAAACTCCGTGGTGTCTTTAATGTGAATGAAGATGGAAAGTCAATTGCGGGCCAATGGAGTCAGGTGAATGACATGGGTATTTACGGCAAAGAAACCTACTACAAAAAGGGTGAAACCCAGTTGCTGGCAGTTTGGCCAAAGTCGATTAGTAAAGGCAGTGAACAAACGCTTACCGTTTTTGGAACGGATCTACCGCCAGGCTTGAAAAAGGACAACTTTACAACAAATGGTCTCCAAATTACCGAAGTTGTAAAACAAGAAAACGATGAATTACAACTGAAAGTAAAAGTATCAGATAATATCGAAAACAATGTGGTGGAAATTTCCTTAGCTGGTCAACAAGGTACTGTATCTCTAAATGTTTTTGAGAAAGTTGACTATATAAAGGTTACTCCTGAATATGGACTTGCACGTTTGAACTATGATGGACGGAAGCAAAGCGTCCAGTTTGAAGCCATTGCTTATGCAAATGGAAAAGATGGAAAAGCAAATACAGACGACGATGTTGAGATTGGTCCAGTAAATGCGAAATGGAATTTACAAGAATACAAGTTAATGGGAATAGAAGATGAGGATGTTAAATACGTAGGATCATTAAATGAAACAACCGGACTATTTATTCCAAGTGATGGCGGTCCAAACATGAAACGCGAGTGGAATACGAATAATACTGGAAATGTAACCGTTGTCGCAACATATACAGATCCAAAAACTAGCGAAAAGGCTGTTGGAGAAACATTCTTATTTGTAACAGCTCCTGATTTTGTTTATGTGAAATAGCTTAACTTTTTTCAGCGGAATTCTCCCACATTCATAAGTGGTGAGATGAATACAAATTAGCATTTTAATTCAGTGGGGATACAAACCCCGGCTGAATAAAGTTAAAGCCTCCGGCGGATGCCTCAGATTTTTAAAGGTAGTTTTTCGAGCAAGCTCGAAAAAAATCTGGGCGCAAATACGCCAAGGCGTATTTGATAATAATGAGAGGAAGTGTATTTAGTGCAGCCAATAAACACTACTAAAGAAAGTATCTTAAAAATAACGAATGCTCTTTATTTCGAAGTAGATGAAAAAACATATATTTATCATGGTTTAAGTGGGATTATAACCGAATTTGATAGTGTTAGTGCCAAGGTATTAAATACATTTCAACAAAATGAAACACTTACAAGAACTGAAATCATTGAGAAATTACAGGGTGAAATTGACGAAAAAACGATTGAACAAGTGATTGATGAATTCATTCAAATGGAGGTCATAACAGAAAACCATGTAAAAGGTGTTCACAGTCAAACACCGGGTATTCCAGTTGGTGAAAAATGGCCTGTTCAGACTTTAGTCCTTCATCTCATTAATGAATGTAACTTGAGCTGTACGTATTGTTATGCAGGTGGCGGAGATTACGGCAAACCTATGAAAACAATGACGATGGAGACAGCTGAAAAAGCGATTGACTTTTTAATCAAGGAAAGTAAAGATCGTCCAAATATATCGGTAGTTCTTTTTGGAGGGGAGCCTACCATGAATTGGCCCCTATTAAAAAGAATCGTTTCATATGGAAAAGAGGCTGCCGAAAAGGCCAGTAAAACAATTGATTTTTCAATGACGACGAACGGAACATTATTAAATGAAGAACGTATTAAATTTTTGGCAATGAACAATATCGGGGTCACAGTCAGTATGGATGGACCTGAGGAATGGCAAGATAAATTCCGTATCTTTAATAATGGCACAGGTTCATATGAAATTGTCCTAAAGAACGCCAAAAAATTAATAGAGATGCGCCCCAAAAAGCCTGTTGCCGTAAGGGTAACGGTCAATAAAGGATTTCCGTCTGTAAAAGATTTGTTTTATCACTTTATGGATATTGGCTTCCATGAGGTTGGCTTTGCTCCTGTTTCTGCCCAAGATGAAGCCTTTGTACTAAATTCACCTGAATTATGGCGTTTACTTGATGACTTTGAACAATTAACGGAAGACTTCGTCCAAGCAGCTATTCAAGACCGATATTTAGGTTTTTCAAATTTGGTCAATGTTCTTGTTGAACTTCATTCAGGTGTGAACAAAGGCTTTGCATGTGGGGCAGGATTAGGATTTATGGCCGTCAGTCCATCGGGGGATTTATTTCTATGCCATCGCTTTAATGAACAACAAGAATACAAGATGGGTGACATTTTCAACGGAATTAATCAAGATTTCCAGAAGGAATTATTAGGGTCGCTCCATGTCGATAATAAGACAACCTGTTCTTCTTGTGCATTAAAACATACTTGTTCCGGTGGCTGTTATTATGAAGCGTTGGAACAAATGGGGGAAATAACCTCTCCGAATCTGCATTATTGCGGGTGGCAGTATCGGTGGTACAAGATCGGGCTGGCCGCCTATGTACGAATTATGAAAGAAAACCCCACATTTATAGATCGTATAGCTGGACTTACACCAATCTGCCATACGAGTTAATGAAATTGCAATGAAAAAGGAGGTAAACAATGAATGAAATGGAGTAAGCTGAGAACCGCTGCACTAACTGTTATTGTTCTGTGTTTTCTCGTTACGACAGTTGCCCAACCGGGAAAAGCTCAAGGCACAAAAGAAATGCTATACATTGGTGGATATGACGTTGTCTTCGCTGTAGATCCGGAGACGAAAAAGGTAACAGAAATTCCAATAAAAGGTCCGAGTCGGGATACAGTATGGACAAAGGATGGACGCACTATATTTATTAACAGTGGGGGCAGAAAGGAGGTAACCGTTATTGATGCAACAACAAATAAGGTTACAGATACCTTCACGTTTAGTACGAAAGAATATAAAGCGAGTATATACGGGATGGCTGTTGATCCCAAGGGCGAGAAATTTTATGCAACTTTAATGCGTTCTAAATTGGAAGGAACAGAATTTAAAACATTGAACCCGGTTATTCAAGTTATGGATTTGAAAACGAAAAAAGTTGTTAAAGAAATCGATGTTCCTTGGGGAACACATACGCTGCAATTCTTTGCAGATAGGAAAAGATTGCTCGTTTGGTCAAAAGATGTCTATGTCTATGATATCGAGAAAGATGAATTAAAACTTCATACACTAGTTACGAATGCTGATCCGAAAGATGGGTTAGGAGGCTATTTGTATTTTTGGGTGCGGGGGGAAGATAATCATAATGTAGCCCTCGCTACAAATTATAAGTTCTATCCAGAGACAAATAAAGTAACTGAAGGGGTTATACTCTTTGATTTGGAGAAGGGTGAGTATAAAGAGGTAGAATTTGATGATATGATTGGTGCTTTCTCAGGTGCTTCAACTAAGGATGGGAAAACGGCCTACGTCGGACAAAATTATATCGGAAAAGTAAATTTAGAAACTGGAAAGTATGAGAAGGTTGTTCCGAATGTTCCAGGGACGTCTTATGGATTTAATCTAAGCGGTGATGAGAAAACATTATATGTTTCGGGAGCGGGACCGGATGTTAGCTTTTATGATGCCAAAACCCTAGAACTCAAGGAAACTATTGAACTATCAACTGATACCATGGATGTTCGTGTAGTTCAAATTCAACAGTAGGAGAAGTGTTGCTTATGGAATTTGCACTTGCTATTCAATCTACCGATCAAATAACATGTCTGGATCAACCATGGAATATAAGCGATCATTCTCTGATTGAACAAGAAACATTAGGAAATGTACAAAATATTTTACAGTCATTTTGTGAATCGCCCACATTTACACGTCTATATGTTGGATCTGAGTTTTGTCAATATCGACTCCCGAAGGTCCATGATTTAGTGAGAACTTATCACAAAGCGGTAAAGTCGGGGTTTTCATTTACCTTTGTAACTCCCTATGTTACCCAAGCGGGCATGGTGCAGTTAAAACAGTTGTTAGCTGTGCTCCATGAAGAGGCACTGAAAAACAACGATACTATTGAAATTGTTGTAAATGACTGGGGAGCACTATATGAGGTGAACCAGAATTACTCACAATTTCAACCAGTAGTCGGGCGGCTATTAAATAAAATGATTCGTGACCCACGGGTTGCTCATTTATATGACAGGGAAGATGCACCACAAAAAGCAAATGCAGTTTTACAGACACCTGCTGTTTCAGTTTCATATTTTAAAAGATTTTTACAGACCAATCAGGTAAAGCGGATTGAGTTTGATAATCTAATTCAAAATATGGGAAGTCCATTGGGAGAAGAAGATTTTTCTTCTTCTCTCCATATCGGCTTTGGCGTTATCGCATCGGGGCGGTCTTGTTTAGTTGGTACACTGCATAGACCAAAGGAAGAAAAGTTTAAAGGTGAAGTGAAATGCAAACAACAATGTCGTCATTATCAAGTTGAACTCTTGTCCAAAAAAGAAAGGCTAGGTGCACTTCCAACCCGTAATATTCAAAAAGGAAACTCAGTCTTTTATCAACAAACGGAGGAATTATTAGTAAAAGGGATTCAATGGGCGCTTGAAAAAAATGTAAATCGGCTTGTCGTAAGTCCAAAAATACCGGTATAGGGGGGAGAATATGAAGGTATTGGCACCGATTAGTAGTGTGCAAGAAGTAGATATGCTTATTTATAGTGGTGCGGAAGAATTTTATGTCGGTTTTATCCCATATGAATGGATAAAATCTTTTACAAGCGGGATTTGGATGAATCGTCGGGCTCCACAGGCTAGTATCCCCTCCCACGAAGAATTTGCAAGTTTGGTAGACCGTGCACATAGGCACGGGGTTGATGTATTTATGACATTGAATGCCCCATATTATGTGGAGGATCAGTATCCGTTACTCTTGGAAATTGTTCATCAAGCCTTTCAAGCAGGAACGGACGGTTTTATTGTAAGTGATATAGGATTAATGTTGGCGATAAAAGACCGTATTCCGGACGCCAACATCCATGTTAGCAGTTTAGCAACACCTATAAATAGCTCAAGCGTTCATTTGTATCGTGAACTAGGTGCCTCTCGTATTGTTTTCCCGAGGAGTCTTTCATTGGCTGAAATGAAAGAAATTATCGACGAAGGTGGAAGTGACTTAGAGTATGAGCTTTTTATCTTAAATGACGGATGTATTTATGAAGAGGGATTTTGTTTTACTACTCATAATCAGGTTGGTGCCTTTTGCTCTACTACAAATTGGGATTTTCAATTTATGTCTACAAAAGGCAGTAAGCAACTAACTTCACTTGAACAAAATGCGCTGGATAAACATCTAAAAGATTATCAAGACTTTGTTTGGTTCACACATAGCTGCGGATGTTCCGTGTCGGATCATGGAATGCCGCTTGGACCATGTGGATTATGTGCCCTCCCTGACATTTACCGTTTGGGTATTGATTCTTTAAAAATTGTCGGCAGGGAGGCGGATTCTTACCGAAAGCTTGCAAGTGTTCAACTTGTTAGTTCGGTGGTCAAATCTGTCCGTGAAGGAATGAATGATGGAGAGGTTAAAGCGAAAGCAAAACGAATTCGTAAGACACCTGAGCATTGTGAATCAGGGTACATGTGCTATTACAGATGAGGACCTTGTTTTCCCTTAAATGGATCATTCCGTTTATTAAACCATATAGAGTTGTATTAGCATTCATTATCTTGGTTGCGATCTGCAGCACAACTTTAAGCTTATCCTATCCATTTTTATCAAAGATTTTAATTGATGATGTGTTGATTAATAACAAATATGAACTACAAACCGTACTCCTAATTGGCGTAGGAATGATGATGACTGGTGTCCTTCTCCAGGCAGTGAATAGTTTCATTTACTTGAGGGTAACCCTGTTAATTTTAAAATCCCTCCGGGTTGATTTTTTCGGGCGGATACAAAGGAATGTGTATGATTTTTTTATTCGAAACAAAGTTGGGGATATCACAACTCGTCTGAATGGAGATTTGAATGAAATTCAAAGCTTTGTAACAGATGGTGCCCTGCAGTTTATTACGAATCTACTTACCTTATCTTTTATTACTGGAATGCTTATCTTCTTAGATTGGAAATTATTTTTGTATGCGCTTATTTTTATTCCAGTCCTACTAGGGTCACTTCTTTATTTCCGGCCGAAAATAATAAACTGGACGAGAAAAATTCGTGAACATCACAGTGATATTCAAGCACATATGATTGAAACTTTTTCTAACATTCGCTTAATAAAGTTATCGGCAGCGGAACAACAGCAAGGTGAGAAATTAAATCAAAAGATTACAAGATTAAATCGTGATACTTTATCGCTTTCAATCATTCAAAGCTTAGCAGAAGGAATTCCGCGAACTGCAATTGGTTTTTCAACAGGCTTTGTGTTTTTAGTAGGTGGATCAAATGTCATCGATGAATCTATGACACTTGGAAGCTTGTTAGCTTTTATTACTTATCTAGGACGCTTTTACAGTCCAATCCAAAGCTTGGCAGGTTTATATTTACGTTTTCAAAGAGTTCGCGTTTCAGTGGATAGAATTCATGAGTTTATTTATAACTCTGAGAAAGAAGATACCAAGACTAAAGAAACTGTTTCCTATGGAACAAAAGGGATTAGTTATGATTTTACTTTACTTGAATATAATCAAGTATCTAAATGGACAGGAACTGCCGGGCAGACACTGATTAATGTTAATTTAAATTTAAGGCCTAATGCAATTGCAGCTTTAATTGGACCAAGTGGAGCCGGTAAAACAACGTTGGTTGATACAATGGTTCGTTTAACCCCGATAACGGGTGGTACAATCCGTTTTCAAGGAGAGGACATATCCGAGATTCCGCTGAGCCGCTTACGGAGAGAAATTGTGATTGTATCACAAGAGCAGGAAATGCTTAATGGAACGATTATAGATAATTTACTAATTGGTTTTTCGGACTTGGAAAAAAGGCAATTGACACAGGTAGAAATTGAAAGATGCTGCGAGCAAACTGGTATTTTAGGTGTTATTCAATCATTGCCTGACCAGTTTGAGACAGTTGTTGGCCAAAGAGGAAAGAGGTTATCCGGTGGTGAAAAACAACGACTGGCGATTGCTGGAGCATTGCTGAAAAATCCGGTCCTTCTAGTACTAGATGAAGCAACTTCTGGATTAGACCAAATTTCGGAAAGACAGCTTTTTCTAGCACTAAAAGAATGGGTGGGAACGGGTCCAATGGGAAAAGGGATTTTAATTATTTCACACCGGCTTTCATCTATGAAATTAATGGATCAAATCTTGCTTTTTGAAGATGGGCAAGTTGTAGATCAAGGAAAACATGGAGCACTTGAAGAACGTTCAATCTTATATCAGGAGTTGGTAAAGAGCGAATTTAAAAGGGAGGTGCCAGCAAATTTTGACTGATGCTAACATCATAAAACCGATAAATGTTCACAAAATAAATACTTCTTATACTGGGAAAGGTGTAACGGTTGCCGTTATTGATAGTGGAATTAATCCATATCATTCCCATGTAAACGGTGTAGAGGGAGGCATTCAAATTCGTGTGAACCGGGAGCAGTATATCGAATATCATCATGACTATCGTGATCGACTTGGGCATGGAACCGCAGTGGCAGCAGCGATCAGAGGAGTAGCGAAAGAAGCTGATTTATATGGCGTCAAAATCTTCGATGATAAATTAATGACCTACCCATCTATTCTAGCAGAAGCGATTGAGTGGTCAATTGAAAACCATGTCCAAATCATCCATCTAAGTCTTGGGCTTACTCAAGATCATGCCGGGGTTAAAGACGCTTGTAAAGCTGCGATAGAGAACAATATTACAATTGTGGCTGCGATGGACCGTGAACGAGGAATGATTTATCCTGGCTCCTATCCGGATGTATTTCATGTTCAATCTGGGGAGGTGGGTCGTAATGAATGGGCTTTTCATGAAGACGGGTCGTTCATAGCTTGTGGTTTTCCTCGTGAATTACAAGGTCCTACACAATTGTATAACATCCATGGACATAGCTTTGCTGCTGCTCATTTCACTGCTTATTTGGCTTTGTTACTTGAAGAGCATCCGGAATGGACCTGTCGCCAGTTATGGGCATATGTTGAAACATTAAGGTCATATGAATAATCAAAATAAATATAAAATGGGGGAAAAATGTATGGTAAAAGAGTACAAATTATTTATTGATGGGCAATGGGTAGATGCTGTTTCTGGAAAGACTTTTAAATCCTATAATCCAGCTAATGGAGAACTTAATGGGATTATAGCTGAAGCGGACCGTGAAGATGTTGACTTAGCTGTAAAGGCAGCAAGAAAAGCATTTGAGAGCGGTCCATGGGCACAAATGGCTCCAAGTGACCGTGGAAGATTGCTATATAAAGTAGCCCAAAAATTATGGGAGAATGTAGATTATTTAGCGGAAGTTGAATCAAAGGATAATGGACTTACGATTAATGAAACAAAATATATTGCGATTCCGGCCTCTATTGATGTTCTAGAGTTTTATGCAGGACTAGCTAATAAAATCCAAGGGGATACACTAAGTTCACCTGGAAATCGTTTAAATATCACGCTTCGTGAACCATTAGGGGTTATTGGTGCCATTGTTCCTTGGAATTTCCCAATTATGCTAACAATGTGGAAGCTTGCACCTGCGTTAGCGGCTGGAAATACGATTGTCATTAAGCCATCCGAAGAAACACCTATTAGTGTTTTAGAGTTGGCTCGCTTATTTCAAGAAGCAGGTATTCCTGACGGTGTAATCAATGTTGTTAATGGCTATGGCCATACTGCCGGGGATGCATTGTCCTCACATCCAGGTGTTGATAAAGTTGCATTTACAGGTTCTACACATACTGGAAGATTGATTATGCAAGCAGCAAGTAAAAACTTAAAACCTATTTCCTTAGAGTTAGGCGGAAAATCACCAAATATCATTTTTGATGATGCGAATATTGAAGATGCCGTTAATGGGTCATTATTTGGAATTTATTTTGCCCAAGGTCAAGTTTGTGCGGCAGGTTCTCGTTTGTTTGTTGAGGATTCTGTATACGATAAGTTTATGTCAGCTTTTGTTGATAAGGCAAAATCGATTCGTGTTGGAAATCCACTAGATCCAGCGACACAAATGGGACCACAAATTTCAGCTGCCCATCTAGGCAAGATTGAAAAATATGTACAGATCGGATTAGACGAAGGAGCAAAGCTAGTGACTGGTGGAAGTCGTCCTGACTTAGGGGTAAATGGAAATTTCTTTACGCCAACTATTTTTGAAAACGTATCTAATGATATGACAATTGCCCGCGAAGAAATTTTTGGACCAGTTGTTTCCGTTATCCGCTTTAAGGATGAGGAAGATGCATTAAGAAAAGCAAATGATACATTATACGGTCTTGCATCTGGTTTATGGACGAATGACGTAAAACGAGCATTCCGCATGGCAAAGGGCTTAAAGGCTGGTACTGTCTATGTGAATACATTTAGCATGCTTGATAGCACTGCTCCTTTTGGAGGAACAAAGCAAAGTGGATTTGGCCGCGAATTAGGTATAGAGGCTCTTAGCATGTATACCCAAACAAAACATGTATGGGTCGATTTAAGTCCTCAAGCGTTAAATTGGTATGGTTTATAAGAAAAGCGAAAGCACCCAGTATTAAAAAAAAGCGTTGAAAATTTTTAAGTTTCAACGCTTTTTTTTTATTGGATAGAAGTTGTTGAGCATGATTATTGTCTATCAATCGACAATTAGATAGACTTACTTTGTGTGTGTTTGAAGAAAGGAAGAACAAAATGGACTATATAATAGATGTTGAACATTTGCGAAAAGAATTTAAATCCTATTCAAGCCGCGGCGGATTAAAAGGGGCCTTTCGTGACCTTTTAAATCGAAAGTACAAGATTGTTCCAGCGGTAGAGAATATCTCGTTAAAAGTTAAGCCAGGTGAGATGGTCGGCTATATCGGTGAAAATGGAGCCGGAAAATCGACAACGATTAAGATGCTAACAGGAATACTGGAGCCAACATCTGGTAAGGTTCGAGTGAATGGCATGAATCCGCACAAGGAGCGGGAAAGATTCACGCAAACAATTGGCGTTGTCTTTGGGCAAAGATCGCAATTATGGTGGGATATTGCTGTTCAGGAATCATTTCGGCTTCTGAAAAAGGTGTATAAAGTATCGGATCAGGATTATAAAGATCACATGGAGCATGTAATTGAAACGCTGGATATCGGTCCGTTATTAGATAAACCGGTCAGAAAGCTTTCACTTGGACAAAGAATGCGCTGCGAACTGGCTGCCGCTTTAATTCATAATCCGCCCTTATTGTTTTTGGACGAGCCTACAATTGGGTTAGATGTATTAGTGAAACTGAAAATCAGAGAGTTTTTAAAAGAAATTAATGAAAAATACAATACAACAATTTTACTGACTACCCATGATTTATCCGATATTGAAGCATTGTGTGAACGTGTCGTCATGCTTGATGAAGGTAAAATTATTTATGATGGAAGCTTAGTGGACCTCCGTTCCAATTGGGGCGACCGGAAACAAATCCAGTTTCAATTCGTCTACCCAACGACAATTGAGCACTTAGAAAAAATAACAACAGATCTTGAAGTCGATTGGCAAAAAGGGGAACAGGACAATAGCTGGATCGCAAATGTAGGTAATCAAGATGACACGGTTTCAACGATTATTACTAGAGTGGTTGCCAATAATCAAATCAGCGATATGAAAATTAATGAAATTTCCACAGAAGAAATAGTCCGAAATATTTATGAACAAGGAATTAAGGTGCAGATATAGATGTCAAAATATATAGAAATGATTCGTATTCGCTTTTTAATGATGCTTGCTTACCGGACTAATTATTATAGCGGGATTTTAGTTTATAGCATTAATATTGGGGCTTACTATTTTTTATGGACCGCCATTTATGGGGATAAACAATCGATCGAGGGGTTGTCTGTTACACAAATGGTCACGTATATTGCGGTTGCTTGGATGGCACGCGCTTTTTATTTTAACAATATCGACCGTGAAATTGCCCAAGAAATAAAGGATGGGAAGGTCGCCGTTGAACTCATTAGACCTTACAATTACCTCACGATGAAGATGATGTCAGGGCTCGGAGAAGGCATGTTCCGTTTATTATTTTTCTCCTTGCCGGGAATGGTGATTGTTAGTTTGATTTTTCCACTTGATTTTTCAAGCAGCCTTAGTACTTGGGGGTACTTTGGAATGTCGACTGTTTTAAGCTTTATTGTTAATACTGAAATCAATTTATTGACAGGCATGATGACCTTTTTCATTTTTAATATTGCTGGGCTGTTACGTGCGAAGCGGGTCATTATTGATTTGTTTTCCGGTTTGCTTTTGCCTATTAGTTTTTATCCGGGCTGGGCGCAGGAGATTATGGGATTTTTACCTTTTCAAGCAATTAGCTATATTCCGAGCATGATCTTTACAGAGGGGTTACAAGGAAGTGCGATGTTCCAAGCGCTGTTCTTCCAATTGATTTGGGCGCTATTACTTCTCGTACCCATTCAGACTTTGTGGGTTGTGGCTAGGAGAAAGCTTGTTGTACAAGGAGGGTAAAATAGAATATGTTTTATGTATCGATGTTTTTTCAATATATGGGCCAATATATGAAAACTAGGCTGGAGTACCGGGCGGATGCCGTTGTCGAAATTGGCTCTGATCTTTTATTTCAAGCGGTGAATTTAATTTTTATTGTTGTCGTTTTTGGTCATACCCAGTTTTTAGGTGGGTGGAGTCAGGATGAGATCATTTTTATTTATGGATTTTTTCTCGTTCCATATGCTCTTTTTTCTGCTTTTTTTAATATATGGGATTTTAATGACAGGTACATTGTCAAAGGTGAAATGGACCGAATCTTAACAAGGCCTATTCATAGTTTGTTCCAAGTTGTTCTCGAAAGAATGGAGCTTGAAGCCCTATTTGGTATTATTACAGGATTAATCATTATGTTTTATGCGGGAGGCCATTTGGACTTACAGCTCCATTGGTATGATATTTTTGTTTTTATTGTGATGGTCATTGGCGGCATGCTCATTTATGCGGGTATTTTTATTTCATTAGCGAGTATCGGATTTTGGTCGGATGCGCGCACAGATATTATGCCGATGGTGTATAACATCGGGAATTATGGGCGCTATCCGGTCAATATTTATAACGGAGTAATCCGCTTTATCTTAACTTGGATTTTGCCGTTTGCCTTTGTGGGTGTTTATCCTTCCGCTTACTTTTTAGGAAGACATGAGTGGTTTGGGTTTGCATTTTTAACACCATTAATGGGGATCATCTTTTTTATGTTTGCGATTTGGTTTTGGAATAAAGGAGTTAGAAAATATCGGGGGGCAGGTAACTAAAATTTCGTTTTTTTCCAATTACTAAAATTTGTCCTTCCTTCATATGGATATAGGGAAGGCGGGTGAATGGACATGTTGCTTATCCTTGTTGGTTCGGTCCTTGGATTAATCTATAAAAGCTTGGAATGGATATGGATTAGCGATAACTTCCAGAGGAATCGTAAACATCTTTTTTCGTTTGAAAATTTTCTTTTACTGATTATTACCTATGTGATTTTACTGGTCGGCTTCGGCTTTATTTATACGATGATCGAAGCATCAGGGACATCGATTATCTTGGAATCGGGGAATGAGGTAGAGCCGCCATTCCTACATAAAATGGGCACAGGGATGTATTTTAGTGCAGTCACATTATTTTCGCTTGGCTATGGGGATGTGGTGCCAATTGGGGTGGGCCGTCCTTTGGCTATGCTAGAAGCGTTAATCGGTTATTTGTTGCCGGCAGCATTTGTGATGAGGACTGTTATTGATTTTGAAGGCTCTCTTTTTAAAGAAAGGGGTTAATCTTTGTTATAAAAGGGTAATAATTTGTAATAGGCTGAAATTTTAGATAATCTGTTGAATAATTAATAACAAATTACGGAGGTAATAATAATGGCAGTAGAGATCGGAACAAAAGCACCGGATTTTGAATTACCAGCAAGTAATGGTGAAATGGTCAAATTATCGGATTTCCTAGGTGACCGGCATGTTGTTTTATATTTTTACCCAAAGGATATGACACCAGGGTGTACAACGGAGGCTTGTGATTTTCGTGATAAGCATGAAAGCTTTGCCGAATTAAATGCAGTAATACTTGGGGTAAGCCCTGATCCGATGAATCGTCATGATAAATTTATCGAGAAATATGATTTGCCTTTTTTACTTTTAGCGGATGAGGAAAATAAGGTAGCTGAGGCTTATGATGTATGGAAGTTGAAAAAAAACTTTGGTAAAGAATATATGGGAATTGAGCGCTCGACGTTTGTCATTGCTAAAGATGGCCAGCTTGTAAAGGAATGGCGTAAAGTAAAGGTAAAAGGCCATGTAGACGAAGCTCTTCAATTTATTAAAGACAATTTAGCATAAGGAAGTGTACCTTGAATGGTAGATCCGCGAATTAAGCAGTTAGCAAAGACGATATTAGCTCACTCGGTAAAATTGCAAAGTAAACAACGTGTCATGATTAAAGGTCATGTCAATGCCAAGCCGCTTATTTTGGAGCTTATTGATCAAACGTATCAACTTGGGGCCTATCCTTATGTTGAAATGTTGGATGATGATATTTCAAGACAATTGTTTATGGGTTATGAAAAAGAACAGCTTGAGACAATTCGTGATTGGGATATGAAGAAATATCAGGATGTTGATGCTATTGTAGTGATCATCGGAGAGGAAAATGATGCTGAGTTAGCCGATGTTCCCCGTGAAAAGTTTCGCATTCGTGGAGAAGTAATGAAACCGGTGCAGCAATTTTACATAAATAATCGTAAATGGGTATTATTAAACTTCCCAACTAGAGGGCTAGCCCAAAAGGCCGGGATGAGCTCCCCTAAATTTGCTGATTTCTTATTAGATGTATGTAATGTAGATTATCAAAAAATGGCCGAAGCGATGAAGCCATTAAAAGAGTTGATGGAAAAAACAGATCGTGTTCGGATTGTTGCACCTGGAACGGACCTTACTTTTTCAATCAAAGGCATCCCAGCGATTATGTGTGCAGGCGAAAATAATATTCCTGATGGGGAAGTGTTCACCGCGCCTGTAAGGGATAGTGTTAATGGTACGATTACCTATAATACACCATGCCCCTATCAGGGGACTACATTCCGGAATGTTTCACTAACCTTTAAGGATGGGAAGATCGTTGAAGCTCGTGCTGACCAAACTGAAAAAATAAATGAAATCTTTGATATCGATGAAGGTGCGCGTTATGTAGGGGAATTTGCCATTGGCGTCAATCCGTTAATCCGTGAGCCGATGGGCGATATTTTATTTGATGAAAAGATTTGCGGCAGTCTCCATTTTACACCGGGAGAAGCCTATGAAGAGGCGTTTAATGGGAATCGTTCCTCGATTCACTGGGATATGGTGTTAATTCAGCGGCCTGAATACGGTGGCGGTGAAATTTATTTTGATGATGTATTAATACGAAAAGATGGATTGTTTGTAGTTCCTGAGTTGGAAGGATTAAATCCGGACAGGTTGAAGTAGGATGGTGCAGCATTGTCTAGCTACCGCGCCTATCGCCTAGCAAACTTCAGGTCTCCTCCCTACGATAAGTCAACTAAGAATTGCTAGCGCAATTCAAGTTTCCTTTATCTCAGTCGAAGACCCTCCAGTTTGTACGGCGATGAGCAAGGCGCTTCCGCTTTTCTAAAAAGCCTATTTTTCGATAATACAGGCAATAACCTATACCAAAAAGACTTAAAGTACGTATAGTAAAGTGTAGGGCATACCTCCTCAGATGATAGCATTGAATGCGGGATACTAAATCTCGCATTTTTTTTGTACTTTTGTATAATGAACCTAGGGGTGAGTTTGGTGAAAATAGTAACATCATTTAATATAAATCCAAAAATCCAAAATGAACTTATGGAAAAATTTCCGAATATTGAGTTTTCGTTCCATGGGGCGATGAAAGAGGCAGTGACCGAAATTGACAGTGCTGAGATTTTAGTTTCATATGGTGGGGATTTAAATGAAGAAGTGATTAATAAAGCTGCCAATTTAAAATGGATTATGGTTTTTTCAGCCGGCATAGAAAAACTACCTTTTGAAACAATCAAACAAAAAGGGATTCTCGTTACAAACGCACGGGGAACTTCCAAAATACCAATGGCTGAATACACAATGGGGATGATCCTGCAGGTTGCAAGAAAAACCAAACAGCTGATTGAAAACGAAAAGCGGGAAGAATGGAATCGAAGATTAAAAATGATTGAGATTTCAGGGGCAACGATTACGATTATTGGTACAGGATCAATTGGTTCAGAGATTGCTAGACTTGCCAGAGCCTTTGGAATGAAAACGGTTGGAATCAATCGAAGTGGCCGGAGTGTAGAATATTTTAATGAAGTATATCCTGTAACGGAAATGGACAAGGCAATTGAACAAGGTGATTACATTGTTTCGGTATTACCTAGTACACCTGATACATATCATTTATTAAAAGAACAGCATTTCAAAATAATGAAAAATGATTGTTTATTTATGAATATAGGTAGGGCAAGCCTTGTAGATGAAAATGTTTTAATAAAAGCGCTTGAAACGGATGAGATTGCTCATGCTGTTTTAGATGTTTTCGAGACAGAACCTTTGCCAAAAGGGCATCCATTTTGGCAAATGGAAAATGTTACGATTACCCCACATCTTTCAGGGGTTTCTCGACAATATCTATTAAGGTGCATAGAAATATTTGAACACAATCTTAAGCAATATTTATCAGGTGAAAATAATTTGATCAATGTCATTGATTTAGATCGGGGGTATTAGGGATGAAAATTTATACAAAAACAGGTGACAAAGGAACAACATCCTTGGTCTACGGGGAAAGGGTATCAAAAACGGACTCGCGAGTAGAAGCCTATGGTACTTGTGATGAAGCCAATTCAATGATTGGGCTAGCACTAAGCCATCTTAACAATGAAGAATTTGAAGGGAAAAAGGAAATACTTGAAGTATTTCATCGAATTCAAACAAGCCTATTCCATGTCGGTGCTGAATTATCTACACCGGTAGGAAAAGAAGTGAAATGGAAGGTTTCTCCGAATGACATTACGGAACTAGAACAGGTTTTGGATAAATGGGACGAAAAAATTCCTCCATTGCAAAACTTTATTTTACCAGGAGGACATCCATCCGGTGCTGGGTTGCATGTTGCCAGAACAATCGTTAGAAGGGCTGAACGAAAAGCGGTGGCCATTGGGGAAGATGTAAATCCATTAGTATTATCCTATTTAAATCGTCTTTCAGACTTTTTATTTGTTGCAGCACGCTATATTAATTATTGTTTAAAAACTGAAGAACTCGGCCTACACCAATGAACTAGTCTGGACATGGATCATGAAAGCGTCTCCCAGTATTGACAATCCTGTTACTTGGAATATATAATGGTTATAAGATTATAACTATTATAAAGTAATAATTTATACATGGAAAAGAGGTGCATGACGCATGTCTGAATTACGTATTCAAGAAGCGATGGAAACATTAAAAGGGTCAGGAGTTCGAATCACTCCGCAACGTCATGCGATATTGGAGTATTTGCTTCAATCAATGTCACACCCGACCGCGGATGATATATATAAAGCGCTTGAAGGGAAATTCCCGAATATGAGCGTGGCAACTGTATACAATAACTTACGTGTGTTTAAAGATGTTGGCTTAGTACGAGAGTTAACATATGGAGACTCATCAAGCCGTTTTGATTGTAACATTTCAGATCACTATCATGTCATTTGTGAAGAATGCGGCAAGATTGTCGACTTCCATTATCCAGGATTTTATGAAGTCGAAAAACTTGCTGAGCATGTCACCGGATTTGACGTAAGCCATCATCGTATGGAAGTATACGGAACATGTCCGGAATGTAGAGATATTAAAAGGCATTAAAAAAACATGGTCATTATGCTGATAAAGCGAATGGCCATGTTTTTTTGTTTATGATTTTGATTTTTTCTTTGAGTTATATTTTTCGTCAAATTCTTTTCCTTCAAGGTTTGGATCCAATGTTAGCTGTTCATTACAGTACATACATAAATCAACCCTGCCAAGCATTTTTGTCGGCTTGTTACAGGACGGACATATGACTTGGACGGTTTTGGTCGAGAGCATGCCGATCCAAAAGTAAACGAGCGTACTTGCAATAATAAATAGAAAGCCAAGAATTATAAAAGTGATCATCAGCCAAGCGCTAGTTTTAAAGAATATACCTATGTACATGATTCCGATGCCAAGGAAAATAAGCAAAAGGGCAAATGTACGTATTTTATTTATTTTACTTGAATATTTTAATCCCATTTTATCCCTCCTAAATAAGCATTATATCATATTCGCAAATTTATTCGTTACCATAGCAGTAAATTTTTTGTCGAAAAAAGGTATTTAAGACTTAGTGTAGAAATTATATATAACTGAAAAAATTTTGCGAAAAGCGAATAGGATAGAAGAGGTTTATGGAGGAATAGTTATGGAAAACTTACTACGGCCGATATATGAGACATTTGAAGGCCGTGAAGAAACCTTGGGAATATTAGTTTTAGAAAAAAAGAAAACAAACAGTCCACTAACGGAGCAATTCGATGCTTTAATCATCATAATAGTGAAGAATGATGCAAATATGGATTCTCCTTGTAATGTGGAACACTATAGCATAGAAAATAATAGTATTGCCGTGAACATCATTTCGGAAAACAAGTTTTTAAAATGGTTGCCAAGTGGAAATTTCCGAAGAAACCTATTGTGGGTAATTAATGGACAAATCGTGTTTGATCGGGATGGCTATTTAGAAAACCTTAAAAACAATTTATTTGAAAATCCAATCGAAACTAGGAAAAAGAAAATAGCAATGGAGTTTGCTGAATTAATCCGTAGTTGTTCAATTGGAAAAGAACTATATGACGGAAAGCAGTATTTAGATGCATTCAATCAAATGGTTCAATCATTGCACCATCTTGCGAGACTGTCTGTACTTGAGCATGGCTTTTATCCGGAAATTACAGTATGGAATCAAGTCAAAAAGATCGAACCGGAAGTGTATGCATTATATTTGGAATTAGTCGAAAGCACTGAATTAATCGAGAAGCGGGTAGAGCTTTTATTGTTAGCGATCGAATTTGCGATTAGCTCCAGGGCAAGGATTGGAAGTAGTTATCTAATAGAAATAATGAAATCCAAAGAGGACGCATGGACTATTTCAGAACTAGTCAATGAACCGAAACTAAAAGAACTTGCAAAAGATTTAGGATTACTTCTGCAATATTTATATGCAAAAAATATAGTGCAAATTGAAACTAAAGAGATTGAAGGTCCTGGCATATATCAAATGCAATATAAAGTAAGATAAAAAGTTGTTGACTTTAATAATGCTAACATGCTATATTAAGAACCGTCGCTGCAAACATAAATTAGTGGCGGTTTTAATTTTTAAAGAATCTCTTGACTTACTGTCGTGATGGTGGTAAATTAAGAAAGTCGCTGTTTGAAGAAAACGATAAAAACTTTTTAAAAAAAGTTGTTGACTTCTACGAAACAGTTTGATATGATAATAAATGTCGCTGAAAGAACTCAGTTGACAAGATTGAAATGATCTTTGAAAACTAAACAAAATGTCAAGCGTGCAAATATAGTTGAACATCAAGTTCAACAAACAAGTCAGTATTAATT
>NZ_JARSMD010000009.1:0-113353 GCF_035811335.1 Schinkia azotoformans | reverse complement strand
TGGTTAATCAACACTCGTGATTTCTCTTTTTTTATTATAAGGAGAAGTATAGGAAAAACATTTCTTTGAGTTTGATTTTTTGGTCTTTTGGAAATTCCATAGTATTCCTTCTCTTTCATTTTTTCCAATCGAATTATATAACGGTGCTTTTAATTTTAACGAATATTATTTCTGCTATTTGGATAGGATTTTCGATTGTATATGCGAGGAAAAATAAAAGCCAAACCTGAGTTAGTTTCAAAAGGATGCTTTTTCAAATCATGCACAACTAAATGAAGTGACCCCTAAAAGTCAGACACAGTTATTTCATTAGGAAGCTTGGGTAAAATGAGTTCGGTATTGTACCGGACTCGTTTTTAATTTTTGATCAATTTATGCTAAAAATAACTCCAAATATCCAATCCGATATCAGCAAAGTTAAGCACATTCAAGTAACTTTTTTCGGATAGATCAAAACAGTTCAATATGATCTAACAAGTTGCCTAAGAAACGAACAAAAAATTTCAAGTGCTGGGGCGGTGTAACCACCATCTCCTACCAGTATGACCGGAATGGGAACCAAATTAGAGATGATCGCCATAAATATTACTACGATTCATCTAATCGGTTATCGTACGTAGAACAAGTAAATGCAGCAGTAGCAATCGCATCCTATTATTATGATTATAAGGGAAAACGGACAAAGAAAGTAGTGTATGGTAAGAAAACCGAACATTACTATTATGATGCCGGGCATTTAGCCTATATTGCCGATGAAAACAACCAAATCTTTTACAGTTTTATCCGGACTTACACAGGCGATTTAGTAACAATGACTGATTATATAAGTGGAGCAGCTGTCAATTATTATTATGTCCACAACGGTCATGGGGACATTATCGGGTTGAAGGATAAAACCGGAACCACGGTGGTAACCTACGAATATAATGCATTCGGCAATATCTTCACATCAACAGGGACAGCTAAAACTGGAAATGGAAAGACAGTTACGAGAAGAAAATCCATTTAGATATGCAAGCTATTTTTATGATGAGGAAACAAAGCTTTATTATTTGAGTATGCGGTGGTATGAACCACTAATAGGCCGATATCTTTCAAGAGATATTGTTCCTTCTACAAATTTATACTTGTATAGCGAAAATAATCATATAAACAGATATTTAAGATTGGTTCCGGTGACATTTAATTTAGTATCGGATAAAATAAAAAAAAGCTACCAATCGGAGCTAATTGCGAAAAATCGTAAAAAGTTTTTATGAAAACAATTTTTCTGCATTTACTTCAAATCCTGAGATGACTTCGGATGAAATCCTTCCTTTTTCTCTTACAATGTCTTTTTGCTGATACTGTCCTTGTTCATTTAGCAAGTATACTTGAATGGTATTTAGTAAAGGATTGACGATCCAGTATTCTTTTACACCATATTGCATGTAAATGTTCAACTTTGTGACCAAATCATGTGATTGATTGGAAGGGCTAATAATTTCAATAATCATAGCAGGAACACCTATATACTTTTGTTGCGTTAATCCACTTTTGTCACAAATAACACTTAAATCAGGTATAACAATCTTATTTCCTTCCACCCCTTCTTTCTTCAACTCAATATCAAAAGGAGCATGAAAGACTTCACATTCTTTTTCTTCTAACAAATTAAATAATTGAGCATGTAAACGACTCGAGATTCGCTGATGAATCGTTGATGGAGAGGGAGATGTGAATACAACACCGTCTATATACTCCAATAAAACATCGCTTTGCTCTCTCAACTCATAATATTCTCGGATCGTAACGAAATTTTCTTTAGGCAAGCTCATATAGAAAATCTCCTTCCTCTCAAAATTCCTGTTATTATTTCAATTCGATACACAACACTTTATTTCCTTTAATCATTTTGCCCGTTTAAGACGGTTTTCTATATTTTCGACAAAATTTTGTGCTACCGCTTGAGAATTGGGAATGATACAAGTAAGATGGAATCTGAGGTGAAAATACTATGGAACGTTTGCAGAAAGTGATTGCGCATGCTGGGATTGCATCCAGAAGAAAAGCAGAACAATTAATTACCGAAGGGAAGGTAAAAGTTAACGGTAAGATTGTGAAAGAACTGGGTGTTAAGGTATCCGCAAATGATAAAATCGAAGTCGAAGAAATTCCTATTCAAAGAGAGGTACCTGTCTATTATTTATTATATAAACCTAGAGAAGTGATCTCAGCAGTTACAGATGATAAAAATAGAAAAGTGGTCACTGAGTTCTTCCCTTTCGAAAAGAGAAGAATTTTTCCAATTGGAAGATTGGATTATCATACGTCAGGTTTGCTCCTTCTTACGAATGATGGCGAATTTGCTAATGTGTTAATGCACCCGAAATATAACATCGAAAAGGAATATGTTGCAAAAGTAAATGGCATCCCAACCCGTGAGGACTTAAGAAAATTAGAAAAGGGTGTGCAATTAGAAGAAGGGAAAACCGCACCTGCGAAAGCAAAGATGCTATCACTTGACAAAAAAAAGGGAACATCGATTGTTCAACTTATTATCCATGAAGGTAAAAACCGCCAAGTTCGAAGAATGTTCGAAGCAATAGGCTATAAAGTTCAGAAGCTGAAAAGGGAAAGGTATGGTTTTCTTGATTTACGAGGATTAAATCCTGGAGATTATCGTGAACTTACCCCACATGAGGTTAAACAGCTCCGCAACTTGGCTGTCACACAACATTCATAATATTAACACTATGGATAGATTGTTTAATGCTATAATAGGAAAAAATAAAATGGGGGATGTTTGGTTTGAAAAAGCAGCGGTTGGTAGTACGAACTATTATCCTGATTGTTTTAGTTGGGGCACTAGCGTATACGCTTTATACAAACTTTTTTACTGATAAACAATTGGTAGGAATAGGTGATCAGGCACCGAATTTTGTGCTAACAGATCTAAATGGAAACCAAGTTGAATTTGATAATTATCGTGGAAAAGGTGTTTTTCTAAATTTCTGGGGTACATGGTGTAAGCCATGCGAGAAAGAAATGCCTTACATAGAAAACCAATACCAAGTATATAAAGATCTTGGTGTTGGGGTATTAGCTATTGATGTTGGAGAACCCGAACTTTCAGTTAAAAACTTTGTTGAACGAAAAGGAATGACCTTCCCAGTAGCCATTGATGAAAAATTAGAGGTACTTGAAGCATATGGAGTCAATCCGCTGCCAACTACTTTTCTAGTAGACAAAGATGGTAAAATCGTCGATATCATTACTGGACAATTAACTGAAGAGTTAATTAAAAGTCATATGGAAAGAATCAAGCCATAAGTTGTTGGGGGAGTAAGATGAATAAAGTAAAATGTGAATGTGGACATGTCAACCCGCATGGAACCATTTTCTGTGAGGCTTGTGGTAAGTCGTTTGAAGAGGCGGATACCCAGGGCCTTTTAGATATGCGTTATGAGGGAAGTGCAAGACGCTCACAAACATATAAAAAAACTTTTATAGATAGTATTTGGAATTTTTTCTCTTCTGTTAAGGTTGGAGTTTGGTTAATTGTTATCACATTGCTTGCTTCTGCGCTAGGGACATTATTTCCGCAGGAGATGTACATACCCCAGAATATGTCTCCAAGTGATTTTTATAAGCAGGAATATGGGGTTTTAGGACAAATATATTTCGAGCTCGGCTTCAATAATTTATATGGTTCATGGTGGTATATGATCCTTGTTGCATCGATTGCAATTTCACTTGTGATCTGTTCTTTGGACCGCGTTGTGCCTTTATATAAAGCCCTTAAAAAACAAGGGGTTAAAAGAAATGAAAACTTTCTTAGAAGACAACGTTTGTTTGGAGAAGGAAATGTGGATGCACCTGAGTCAATTGATACTTGGGTAGAAGCGCTAAAAAAGAAGCGTTATAATGTCCGTGTAGAAAATGGAAATATCCTTGCTGAAAAAGGTCGGTTCTCACGCTGGGGCCCCTATGTGAATCATATTGGTTTGATTATCTTTCTAATCGGAGCCATGCTTCGCTTTTTCCCGGGCATGTATATTGATGATGCACTATGGCTCCGTGACGGGGAAACAAAAGTTATTCCGGGTACGGAAGGGAAGTATTATTTAGAAAATAAGCAATTCATAAAGGAAGTCTATGATGAGGAAGATAACTTTACCGTTGGCATGGGAATGCCTAAAAACTTCCAAGCAGATGTTGTCCTTTATGAACGTGTAGATAAAGTTGTTCCAGGAACCAAGCCTGAACTTAAAATGATTAAAGAACAGGAAGTTCGTGTAAATGAGCCATTAAAATTCGAAGGGTTTGCACTCTATCAAACAGACTATAAACTTGGTGAATTTTATGAAATGACCTTTAAACTTGTAGAAAAAAATACTAAGAAAGGCTTCGGCAACGTCGTTATTAATTTGGAAAATCCAGAAAAATCATATGACCTAGGGAATGGCTATAAAGTTGAAATTATGAGTTATTTTCCTAATTTTTATTTCGATGATGAAGGCAATCCGAATACTAAAAATAGACTACCAGATAATCCTGCCTTTATTTTCAAAATGTTCTCACCTGCCGTTCCAGACGGTGAAGTAAGTTTTGTTGGAATTCAATCCAATGCAGAACCATTTGGTGAGAATAAATATAGAATGGCGTTTCAGGATTTGAAAACAAGAAATGCAACCGGATTAACAGTTCGTCTTGACCGGACAATAGGTATTATTATTGCTGGCGGTATTCTTTTCATGCTTGGTGTCATCCAGGGGATGTATTGGAACCATCGACGCATTTGGATTCAAAAGAATGAAAAAGGCATAATGGTAGCGGCGCATACGAATAAAAATTGGTATGGACTAAAAAGAGAGATCGAAACGATGTTTAAAGGGACCGTTTTACCGATCCCAAACGATCAGCAGGAAAACGTGAAATAAGGGGGCGAGTTATTTGGTGGAAATAAGCAGTAATTTATTATATGTTGCATTTATTTTATATTTGCTTGCAACGATATTTTTTGCAGCATCGATCCGTGATAAACATTCAAAAGCAAATACGAATAAGTGGGCGAAGTTGGGAATCATTGTTACAATTATCGGATTTATAGCGCAAATGGGCTATTTTATTACAAGGTGGATTGCTTCAGGACATGCGCCGGTTAGTAATTTATTCGAATACACAACATTCTTCGGAATGATGCTCGTATTCGCTTTTATAATCATTTATTTTATGTATAAAAATACGTTAATTGGGGCTTTTACAATGCCGGTCGCATTATTAGTAATAGCCTATGCAGCGATGTTTTCAAGAGAGGTTTCACCGTTAATTCCGGCCTTACAAAGTCATTGGCTATACATCCACGTTACAACGGCAGCTTTAGGTGAGGCGATACTCGCGATAAGCTTTGCGGCGGGATTAATTTATTTGATTCATGTTGTTGACCAAACAAAGTCAAGTAAGAGAACATTTTGGCTGGAGTTTATTTTATATGGGATTATCAGTGTTATTGGTTTTGTTATCGTATCCTCTACTTTTAAAGCAATGGATTATGAAACAACTTTCAAATGGGTTAATGAAACACAGAAAGAGGCAGAAATTGTTTATAATATGCCAGCAATTGCGGGTCCGATGGATGGAGAAAAGCTGACAGAGGGGTTTGGCCCAGTATTTGAGACTCCATCTTGGATGAATGGTGCCAATGCGCCAAAGAAGTTTAATACGTTAATTTGGTCATTATTTTCAGGTTTAATTTTATATGGGTTGATTCGCTTACTATTGCGAAAGCGGATTGCAGCAGCCATTCAACCAGTATTAAAAAATGTAAATCTTGATTTAGTAGATGAGATCAGTTATCGCTCCGTTACAATCGGTTTCCCTGTTTTCTCGTTGGGGGCGCTGATATTTGCCATGATTTGGGCTCAGGTTGCCTGGACAAGATTCTGGGGCTGGGATCCAAAGGAAGTATGGGCTCTCATAACATGGTTGTTTTATGCAGCATTTTTACATTTGCGTCTATCAAAAGGTTGGCATGGTGAAAAATCGGCTTGGTTAGCTGTAGTTGGCTTTGCGATCATCATGTTTAACCTAGTTGCGGTGAATCTAGTTATTGCTGGTTTACATTCTTATGCAGGTTAGACAAAAAGTGGTAGAAAAATCCTGAATTATGTCATAATAAAATAATTAGGGGGAAGATTCGAATGGAAAACAGTCAAGCAAAGATATTAGTAGTGGATGACGAAGAAAGAATTCGCCGATTACTCAGGATGTATTTAGAGAGAGAAGATTACATGATTGAGGAAGCTGAAAATGGAGAAGAAGCCCTTAAAAAAGCTACTTCAGAAGACTTTGATCTGATTTTGCTTGATCTTATGATGCCTGGGATTGATGGTATTGAGGTCTGTAAACAATTACGTGAAAAAAAGGCTACCCCGATTATTATGTTAACAGCAAAAGGAGAAGAAGCCAATCGTGTCCAAGGATTTGAGGTTGGCACAGATGATTATATTGTTAAGCCGTTTAGCCCGCGCGAAGTGGTATTGCGTGTTAAAGCATTGTTAAGAAGATCGTCAACGACAGTATTTTTACAAACTGAACCGACAACAAAGGATGTTATTGTGTATCCATTCTTAACGATTGATAATGATGCACACCGAGTCACGGCAGAAGGCAAGGATGTAAGTTTAACTCCTAAGGAGTATGAGTTATTGTATTTCCTGGCAAAAGCCCCAGATAAAGTTTTTGACCGTGAGCAATTGTTAAAAGAAGTATGGCATTATGAATTTTTTGGTGATTTACGAACAGTTGACACCCATGTGAAGCGGTTAAGAGAAAAGCTTAATAAGGTTTCTAGTAACGCTGCTAGAATGATTGTCACAGTTTGGGGTGTAGGTTATAAATTCGAGGTTGTGTCTGAGTAATGCTATGGTTCTGGAGAAGTGTAGTTGGTAAACTTTGGTTTACGATCCTTTTACTTGTATCAGCGGTATTATTACTTTTAACAATTCTATTATTACAATTCTTTGAAACTTTCCATGTAACTGAAGCTGAGAAGGAGCTTACTCAATTAGCTGCAAAGGTATCGAAAATAATGGAAACCTATGGTGATGATGAATTAGCCTTTTCCATCGCCTGGGAAGTCATTGATCCGGCATCAAAAGTGATGATTATTGACTGGAAAGGGGATCATTGGTATTCCCCAAATGATGATAAGCTGGCTGATTTACCAATCGAATTTATTTATAATGATAAAGAGTTGTCAGAGGTGCTGACAAAGAGAAAGACAGTAAGTAAATTAGCCTATCCGCCTAAAATCATTAATAAAGAAGATGAAATTTATAACGAAATTTTAATAGTAGGTGTTCCAATGAGCCGTGTGGAAGGTAAACACGGCGGTGTTTTTATCTATCAATCCTTAGACGTTGTCAGTCAAACATCTAAAGAGACAACTAAGATTATTATTGTCAGTGCCGGCATCGCGATTATTTTAACGACCATTTTTGCCTTCTTTCTTTCATCAAGGGTTACAGCTCCACTAAGAATTATGAGAGAAGCTGCTTTTGAAATGGCCAAAGGAAAATTTAATGCGAAAGTCCCAATCTTGACCCATGATGAGATTGGAGAGCTGGCGCTAGCCTTTAATCGAATGGGCAGACAACTAGAGTACCATATTGAGGCGCTTAATCAAGAAAAGGAACAATTAACTAGTATTATAAGCAGTATGGCTGATGGTGTGATAACGATGAACCGGAAAGGTAATATTATCATATCAAATCCACCGGCCAAAAAATTACTGCAGGCCTTCTACTTTGAAAATAATATGCAAAATGAGGCTGAGCAGCCTTTGCCTAGTCAAATGAAAGGTATTTTGGAAAAAGTTATTTTAACTGAAAAACAACAAATTGCTGAAATTTCGATACAAGGCAGAAGTTGGGTTGTGCTCATGACACCTTTATATGACCAAGAGGCTATTCGTGGGACAGTGGCCGTTCTCCGTGATATGACAGAAGAGCGAAAGCTTGATAAATCGCGAAAAGATTTCATTGCCAATGTATCACATGAACTGCGTACCCCGATTTCAATGCTTCAAGGGTACAGTGAGGCTATCATTGATGATATTGCAGGAACGGAAGAAGAAAAAAGAGAAATGGCACAGATTATTTATGATGAATCATTAAGGATGGGTCGATTAGTTAATGAACTTCTTGACCTTGCCCGAATGGAATCTGGGCATCTTGACCTCAACCTAGAGCATATTCCGGTTTCGGCTTATTTTAATAGAATTATTAGGAAATTTTCTGGTGTTTCAATTGAGCATGGGGTAAAACTGGATTTACAGTTAAGTGACACGGATGACACGATGTTAATTGATGCTGACCGCATGGAACAAGTTTTAACAAACTTAATCGATAATGCGATCCGCCATACGGTTGAAGGTGGTTCAGTGACAATTAGTGTTGAGTCCCTACAGGAGGGCTTCCAAATTTCTGTAAAAGATACCGGCTCCGGAATTCCAGAAGAAGACTTACCATTTGTCTTTGAAAGATTTTATAAGGCCGATAAAGCAAGGACAAGAGGCCGTGCTGGAACCGGCCTAGGGCTAGGAATTGCCAAAAACATTGTTGAAGCCCACCGCGGATATATTTCAGTTCAAAGTAAGCTTGGCGAAGGGACGACATTTTCATTTTTTATCCCTCGTGCATAAACTGTAAATAATATATATCGTCAAGCCCATCCTAATGAATGGATGGGCTTTATTTTTAGAATAAAGAGGAAAAAGAAGAGGTGCTAGTATGAGAAAGTTGAATAGATCTCTGATTGCGATGTCTTTCGTTCTATTGTTTTTAGTTAGTTTAATTGGTTGTTCAGGAGCGAACACAAAAGAGCAAGCAGCCCCCGAATCTAAAGCTGGAATCGAGCAGGGGAATGGATTCCCAGTAACATTAACGGATGCAACAGGAACTAAGATCACAATTGAAAACAAGCCAACAAGAATTGTTTCGTTGATGCCAAGTAATACTGAAATTGCTTTCGCCTTAGGAGCAGGGGATGAGGTAGTTGGAGTAACGGATTGGGATAACTATCCTAAAGAAGTTTTAGAAATTGAGAAAGTTGGTGGTTTAGACTTTAATGTTGAAAAGGTTTTGGCTTTAGAGCCTGACCTAGTGTTGGCAAATGCTTCAGGAATGTCAAATGAGGAGGGGTATAAGCAACTGCAAAGTGTAGGAGTTCCTGTAGTGGTTGTACCTGATGCAACTTCTTTTGACGGAGTATATGATTCCATTGCTTTAATTGGAAAGGCTGTTGGAGCTGATCAAAAAGCAACTGAAATCATTTCAACAATGAAAGAAAAATTAGAGAAAATCAAAGAAAAAGCCAGCACTATCTCTGACGAGGAAAAGAAAACGGTTTGGGTTGAGGTACAGCCGCAACCAGACCTTTATACTACGGGTAAAGATACATTTATGGATGATATGCTAACACTTATCAATGCTAAAAATGCAGCAGGCGATTATGAAGGCTGGGTTCAGTTTACAGAAGAAGATGCTATTTCTTTAAACCCCGATGTCATTGTTGTGACCTATGGTTTTTATGTTGAAAATCCAGCTGAGATGGTGTACAGTCGACCGGCTTGGAAAGATGTACCCGCTGTGAAAAAAAACCGTGTTTTTGAAGTAGACGCTGATAAAACGAATCGTTCGGGTCCACGATTGATAGAAGGAGTAGAAGAGCTTGCGTCTGTCATCTATCCAGAAGTATTTAATAAATAGTAAGGTTATTCCTTATGCTTTATCGATATTATTTTTAGTGATAACCATTTTCTTGGGGATTTCAGTTGGTTCTCTTTCAATCCCCTTTTCCACAATTTTACATATTATGACTAATGGTTGGATTTCATCGCCAATAGCGGATGAAATAAGTCCAATGGTGTATAACATTGTCGTTTCGATCAGAATGCCTAGAGTACTATTAGCAATGCTTGTTGGATTTTCATTAGCCATTGCTGGTGCCTCCTTCCAAGGACTATTAAAAAATCCACTCGCTGATCCATATACACTTGGTGTTTCATCTGGAGCATCAGTTGGGGCGGTCATTGTTCTTTTTTTAGGGTTGACTCTCCCTGTTATCGGTTCGTTTACTTTGCCAATTATGAGTATCATTTTTGCTTTATTAACTTTATTCCTTGTCTTGACATTTTCGCGAATTGTCGATCGAAAAATATCAGTTGAAACGATCATTCTAACAGGAATCATCTTCAGCTCCTTTTTAGGGGCAGTTATTTCTTTAATGATTGCTTTATCGGGAGAGGAGCTCAGGCAAATTGTTGTTTGGCTAATGGGTAGCGTTTCAATGCGGGGTTGGGCTTATGTTTATATGATACTACCCTTTACATTCATAGGTGCTTTGATTCTAATCCTCAATAGCAAGGAGTTAAATGCACTCTCTTTTGGAGAGGAAACCGCCTATCAGCTTGGCGTGGATGTTGCAAAAAGAAAGCTATTTATTTTAATCGGTGCGTCGCTCCTAACGGGTTCAGCAGTTGCCATTTCGGGAATAATTGGGTTCGTGGGTCTTGTCATTCCACATATAACTAGGATGCTTTGGGGACCTAATCATTTTAGATTATTGCCTTTAGCGATGTTAAATGGGGGCTCGTTTTTAATCTTAGCAGACCTTGTAAGCCGGACTATTATTGCTCCACAGGAACTTCCTATAGGTGTTATTACATCGATTATTGGAGCACCAGTATTTGCATTCATTTTCTTTAATAGAAATCGTAAAAGGTAGTGGATTATAGTGATAAAAGTTGAGAATGTTTCCGGTGGTTATCACCAGAAAAAGGTTATTGATAATGTTAGCTTTGAAGTGAAGAAAGGAGAGATTTTTGGGATTTTGGGTCCAAATGGCAGCGGAAAAACGACAGTTTTAAAAATGCTCTCTGGTCAATTTCCTGTCTCAAAAGGAAGTATTTGTATAAATGGCAGATCTATTCAAGATTATAAGATTAAAGACCTGGCCAAAAAAGTAGCAGTTCTCCCTCAAATAAATGAAATTTCGTTCTCTTACACTGTCAAAGAAACAGTAAAGTTAGGCCGCTACGCCTATCAAAAAGGGATTTTCCCGTCTTGGAAAATTGAAGATGAAAATGCGGTACAAAACGCGATCCAACTAACGAATATTTCACATCTTGCCGATTGTCCTCTTGATTTATTGAGCGGTGGTGAAAAGCAGAGGGTCTTTTTGGCAAGAGCCCTTGCTCAAGAGCCGGAAATATTGCTCTTGGATGAGCCGACAAATCATCTTGATATACAACACCAAATAAGTTTATTTGACTCGCTTAATCACTGGGTGAAGGAAAAACAATTAACGGTTGTAGCTATTTTTCACGATTTGAATATGGCAAGCCTGTATTGCAGTCGGTTATTATTATTGAATGAAGGTAAGGTAATCAGCCTCGACGAACCACAAAATGTGCTGCAAGAAGAGCAGCTCTATAATGTGTACCATACAAAATTAATTAAAAGGCAGCATCCAAATGTGCCAACACCTTTAATTACCCTTTCACCAAGTAAAGGTGTAGAGCGGGATGATATTTTTTCAATGCTAAAGACGAAGCAATCACGTGAAACGATTATTGTCGAATCATCGAAGCCCTTAAAGACGCTATCATCTGCTGTAATTAATTCGGGTTTTAGCTGGAGCAAGTTTTTTACTAATAGACATGTGGATATGAATTACAATATCGATGATCCGGAAAGTGAATTGAAAGATTACCTTACAACGATTGGAATTGATCCTACTTACACCGTTGCGATGATGACAGCAGCTAGATTGGAAGATGCCGTATTTAAAATAATAGAGTTGGCCCAATTTTCACTATATGTTGTTGTTACGGCTGGAGTAAGTAATGCCGTGGATGTATCAAAGGCCTATTTGCGAACAGATTTTGTCTATACACCAGGGACTATTAATACGTGGATATTTATCGATGGGAATCTACCCGATTCCGCTTTCGTTCAGGCGATGATGACGGCTACAGAAGCAAAGGTCAGGGCTATTCATGAAAATAATATACTTGACCCTGAAACGAAAACGATGGCTACAGGAACTTCAACTGATAGTTTACTTATTGCTTCCACTCAAACTGGCTATTTCCTTGAATATGCGGGTACGATCACACCTCTAGGAAGGGCTATCGGACAAGCGGTATTTAGTGCAACGAATGAAGCGATTCAAAAATATCTGCGGAGAATGGGCTCCCTTTCTTAATTTCAAAAATATACATATTACATTGAATGAAACTTTTGGCCCAAAGTTAACGACTATATGAGAGAACGGGAGGTTTTTGCAGCATGAAGGACATATTTCAAAGGTTCTATGACCTTTATCATTATGACCTTTTTCAGTTTTTGTTTTACATGGTAAAAAATAGAGAACAGGCAGAGGATCTCGTTCAAGAGGTATATATAAAAGTACTTCAATCGTACGATCGGTTCGAAGGAAGAAGTAGTGAGAAAACATGGCTGTTTTCTATTGCTAGGCACGTTGCCATTGATTGGTTTCGCAAACAAAAGAGAACGGCAGATGGAAATGCAATTGATGATGATACAGTAAAGTTCCTATTGAAAGATCTTGCACCGCTTCCAGAAGAAGTGGCGATCCAAAATGAGCAAATTCAGCTTATGTATCAATGTATGGAAAACTGTACTGTTGACCAAAAATTAGTACTAGTTTTAAGATATATTCAGTCTTTTTCAATTGTAGAAACAGCTGACATCTTAGGATGGACAGAAAGCAAAGTAAAGACAACGCAGCATCGCGGCTTAAAGGTTTTAAAATCCTTGATGGAGGAAGTCTATAATAAGGAGGGGATGACAAATGCATAAATCAACATTTAATGACGACCAGCTAGAGAAATTGCTACGAAATATGCCAAAAGTGAAGGACACTCAAGATCCTGAACAGCTTTTTGCAAATATATCCTCTCGATTAGAAGAAAAGAAGATTGATGTGAACGGAAACGATCTTATAAAGACACCCAAGAGGAAGAGGACCTGGATTTTGCCGACACTGGCATCCATTGCTGCTATTATTATTGTTTCGTTAGTCATACCGTCATTCCTCTACGAACAAGACAGTGCAACTGAAGAAGTTAATAAAAAAGCGAATGTTCAAAAGTCAATCATAGGTGAAAAACAAGAAGAACCAGAAAATTTTACAATGATGGCAGAAGAAGGAATGATGACTCGAATGGCATTTGATGGCGGGTCACATCTTATTACAGAGTTACCAGAAGATCAAGAAATTATTACTGTGGCCGTTCCTGATGTGTTTGCCCAATTTATTGTACCTATTAGTTTTATTGTGCCAAAGGACGGGGAAATGACGAATCTGGAACGAATTGAGACGATTCAGGAGCATCTTCACGAAGAAGATTGGGGTTTATCAAGCTACATTCTAGAGAATGTCAAATTTAGTGAAGAACAAATGGACAATGGAGTTAAAAAGCTAATCATCGACGTTCCGGAAAACCATCCATATGGCAATGGCTCAGCAATGGAAATCATGTTTTTATCAACTGTAAAAGAGATGGCAAAGCAACTCGGGGTTTCTACCGTTGAATTTCGTACAGATAGTAAGCCGGGAATTATGCTTGGTAATTATGGTGAACTTAAAGTACTTGATCTAGAAAAGGAGAAAGCAAAGCGCTTATATTATATTTTTCAGCCTAATGGACAAATTCAGAAATTCCTAGTACCCTTTCCCAAAGAAGTCGAGTTTACCAAGGCTTTAGAAGAGATGAAATTGCCAATGGAAATCGATCTTCAGCAAATTAAGCCGGCAATACCTGAATCTATTCAATTTAAAAGTGTCGGCATTGATCCAAGTACGCATCATGCTGTTATTGAATTTGCTGAAGGTACGACATTAACTAATGATGAAACGAATTTATTAATGGTGGAAGCCATTTTGATGACGGCGAAAGAACATGGTGCACAAACAGTTGAATTTAAGAATGCCACAGTAGACTTTATTGGGCCATTTAATATGCTGGAGTCTATTCAAGTACCATTAGCAGTCAATCCAATGCCTTACTAGGAAAGCGTAAGCGCCTGTTTAGCGACGTATAAACTGGAGCTAGATATAAAAAAACCTCTCAACTTTAACAGTTGAGAGGTTTATGTATTAATTATTCAAATTTAGTTGGGTTACCATCAAATGCTTCGTCAGCAACTTTGATTGAGTCAGTCGGACAACCTTCAAATGCATCCATCATGTCATCGATTAACACATCAGGAATTTCAACAATACCTTGGTTATCGTCTAATGTTACGTATGCAATACCTTCATCATCGTAATCATAGATATCAGGCGCAGATGCTCCACATGCACCACATGCAATACAAGTTTCTTTGTCTACAATCGTATATTTTGCCATGAAAAAAACCTCCCACAAAATTGTAAAATAATATATAACTCCGAAGAGTCATATTTAAGACTCATAAACATTGTAAACGCCTTTGTGCAACTTTTCAATAGAAAAGTACAATGAGAATGCTTATCACCACAAGCTTTGCCCATTTTCCAGCAATACGATAAGTTTATTCATCCTTTTTTCGTCATAATTTGCTAAAATATTATTAACTTTATTCAGCAGAAGTCCCCCACTTCCATAAGTGGTGAACTGAATTCAAATTAATATTCTAATTTAGAGGAGTACAAACCCCCTGCTGAACAAAGTTAAAGCCTCCGGCGGATGCCTCAGATTTTCAAAGGTAATTTTTCGAGCAAGGCGCATTTGATAAATTAAATGGCAGAAAGGATTCGAAGCTGTGGAACGATTTCGTTTTTTTGTCGTATTGCATTGCCTTTCAAAATATAATGGTGAAAGGTCGATTTATGCGATCTATCATTTACTGCAAGGGAAAAAATCCTCCCAAACGATTCAAGATGCAAAATTATTTAAGCTAGAGTCCTTTTTTCAATTGATGCAACAGCTATCCAAAAAAGATATTAATGATATTATTTTTGAACTTCAGACTAGTGATGTTATTTCTTTGACGAGAAAGGATACATATATTTTAACTGAAAAGGGCTTATTTTATTTAGAAAATTATAAGAAAAAGTATCCAATACCACCATATTTGAATGGGTGGAAAAATCATAAAAAAGCTCTCTTGCTATGGCAGCGCTTTTCGCTTGCGGTTCAAACCTTGTCTTTTTTATTGTACGAAAATTCATCGTTCACACCTGTTATTAATGACGATGAAACACAACGCTTTGTAAAAAGCTATCTTAAGAAAATAAGGAATCGCTACGATACAGCGGGTGAAATTTTTAATGAAGTTTTTAGTTTGCTTCAACCTTTACCACAGATGCAGGCTGAAATATTTGTATTGCACCTGAGCGGATACCACCGGGTTGGATACACGATTGAACAGATAGGTAGTATCCTACAACTTGATACGGAATATACTTTCCTACTCTTTCAAGCGGTTCTACATTACATGATAGATACAATCGAAACGAATCCAATTCGGTATCGCCATCTTATGTCATTGGTTGAACAAGATGATCAGTCAATAGTACCGTTAACCCAGTCAGCGCAAAAAACTTATGAATTATTATGATTAAATAAATCTATTACTGAAATTGCCATTATCCGAAATTTAAAAGAAAGTACGATTGAAGATCATATTGTTGAGATCGCTTCGGAATTGAAAAGTTTTAATATTGAGCCATTTGTTTCCAATGATCTGCAAGGAAAAATTATCGAATCCTTTCAAACGCTTAGAACAAAACGGCTTAAACCAATCAGAAGTTCACTAAACGATACGGTAAGTTATTTTCAGATCCGCCTCGTACTTGGAAGGATGGAATGTTGAGTGAGATTAGAAAAAATATTAAAAGAGAAATTTCATTTCTCTTCCTTTCGGAAGGGGCAGAAGGAAATTATCGAAGATTTAGTTAAAGGTAAAAATGTAATGGTCATGCTTCCAACCGGTGCAGGCAAGTCTATCTGTTATCAACTTCCCGGCTATATTTTGGACGGCACTGTCCTAATTGTTTCACCATTATTATCGTTAATGGAAGATCAGGTGCAACAATTGAAGTCTAGAGGAGAAAAAAATGTTATTGGTTTAAATAGCTTTTTATCTTATCAAAAAAGGAAATCTGCCTTACAATCAATCCATCGATACCGATTTATATATGTTTCTCCTGAAATTTTACAATCGGCTGAGGTTATTCATGCCCTCGAAAAGATCAAGATTAGTTTATTTGTTATTGATGAAGCCCATTGTATTTCTCAGTGGGGACATGAATTTAGAACGGATTATTTGAAACTTGATGATGTGAAAAAGAAATTGGGCAATCCACCTTGTTTGGCCTTAACGGCTACTGCAACCAGCATGGTGATTGAAGACATTATTCACCAATTGGACCTACCGGATGTTGCCAAACACATTTATTCTATCGATCGCCCGAATATTGCAATTAATGTTAAAAAAATAGATTCACTTGATGATAAAATAAAGACAACGATCGAATTTGTAAAAAGTCTTGAAGGGCCCGGTATTGTTTATTTTTCAAGTAGAATATGGACCGAAAAAATGGCTATGATTTTACGAGAAAACGGCATTAATCGGGTTGCCTACTATCATGGTGGATTGGAAAATGATGATCGTTTATTAATCCAGCAGCAATTTATCCAAGATCAATTGGATGTCATATGCTGCACAAATGCCTTTGGGATGGGCGTGGATAAAGCGAATGTAAGATTTATCGTTCACTTCCACTATCCATCCCAAATTGAATCCTATTTGCAGGAAATCGGGCGTGCCGGGAGGGATGGGAATCCAAGCCTTGCAATTCTCCTGTATTGCAATGATGACCATGATTTGGCAAAGAGTATTGTCCTTCATGATTTACCTAATGATGAGGAATGGAGTTTGGTTTTTACACTAGTATCAAACTCAAAACAAAAGCCATCACTCCATGAACTTGAGTTATTGATGTATGAAAGATACGGTATTTCCGAAATAAAATGGCGGTTTATGAAATATCAGCTTGAAATGGAAAAAGTATATGTGAATGGGAGCGTCAACCCCAATCTATATGTAGATGATGCAAAAATAAATATTTTGAATACTGTCCATGAAAGAGCCCGTTTAAAACAAAGAGATTTAGCTGATTTTAAGAGATGGATCGAAGACGAAGATTGTTGTAGACGGGAATCATTATTATGGAAGTTTGACCAATCGCTGGAAGTCCATCCAGAAAGCTGTTGTGATTATTGTAAATTTGATATTCAAAAATTTAAAAAGACAAAAAACACTTCAAAAACCTATGAATTTACCGATTGGAAGGAAGAATTAAAATTGATTTTTAAACAAAGTGGAGAAGGACAGAATGGCTAAACGTCAGGCTGAACTCATAAACCAAATGGAAGATAAAGAAGTACTTTTTCACCTTTACTTAACACAAATCATGATCATAATCCTGACTGGTATTATTGGATTCTTTTTATTTGAGGATTTAGAATCATTTTTTGAACTATGGGAGTGGAATCCGAAAGAAATACTCCTTTTTGGCGGAGGAAGTGCTATTATTGTTATAATTATTGACACTATTCTTATGAAGGTTTTGCCGAAGCATATGTATGATGATGGTGGTATAAACGAAAAGGTTTTTAAAAACCGACCAGTTTGGCATATGTTTATCATTTGCTTAGTAGTAGCATTGTCTGAGGAACTTTTCTTTCGTGGTGTTCTTCAAACACATTTCGGATACTTTATTGCGAGTATTGTATTTGCAATTCTCCATTTCAGATATCTTTTTAAATGGGCGTTATTACTAGTCGTAATTTCATTAAGCTTTTATATTGGCTGGATTTATATCATTACCGAAAATCTTTTTGTAACAATATTTATGCATTTTCTAATCGACTTTGTGTTTGCATTAATGATCCGCATCAATTATTTAGGTACAGTTCTAAACGAGAGGTGAGCTTATGAGGGCGAATCAAGATTCTATTGACCAAGCAGAAATTCTCAGAAAAAGAATGGAAGAAAATCAATTAGAGAGCTCCGGGCTGCCGCCAAGGAGTGAGGTTCATCGTAATAAAGATAAAAAAGTTAAATTTCGATTTCGTTTTCCGCTCATTCGCTTGCTTGCCTTGTCATTTATTATAATCGTTTGTATTGTTGCCAGTTATAACTTATGGAAAGACCATGTCCAATTAACAAATGCCAGTGAAACTGAAAACGAAGCAATAAACGATTCTAATATAGATGTGATTGAAATGAAGGGCGTAGGAGAAGAAGGCGCAGAATCAGTTGAAAAAGTTGATAAAGACGTGGGAAAAGTAGACGAAAAGGTAGACGAAAAAGTAGAAGAAGTGCAGGATCAAATTGAAGTTGCACAGCCTACGGAAACGCAAGTAAAAGAAGCAGCTCCAGTCCAGGATACAGCGACAGAACAAGCTAATACTAACCAAACGGGGAAAGTGTTACATCATAAAGTAAAGGCTGGAGAAACTTTATACCGAATCTCGATGAAATACTATAAAAGTAGAGCCGGAGAAGAGATCATTAAGAGAACAAACGGTTTAGATGCGAATGGAACCGTCATGACAGGTCAAATTCTAAAAATCCCATTGAAATAAATAGAAAGATTTTACCGTTCTAGATTATTGTCCATGCGAATACATGTAAAGTAGATGGGTAGAATGCACGGGCAATGGGGTGTAAAAGTGGAATATCATCACTTTTTATTAGATGAAGTTGGACAGGTTATTATTAACGATTTGAAAAAGTTAAAGAAAAAGCATCAAAAAAAAGAGGCAGAGGTTAAATTTTATAAAGGTGCATTGGTATTAATTGCAGCACTTTTTTTAGCATATGTCTTATTCTTCACAGTTTTACCGTATCGATTTTACTATGGTTCCATGATTTCTGTGCTGATCAATAATGTATACCATTATGTTTTTGTAGGAGTGTTGGCAACGATTCATTACCGTTTGAAGTTTCTTGATAAAAAGGCGGAAAAAGCAGAAAAAGAATATAACGCACTACGCTCTGAGGTTATTCAAAGAACAGAAGAACTTTGGCCTGAGGGGGAAAAACGGGATAACCGTCACCGTTTTTTTAGGGAAATGAAGGAAAAATACGATATTAATCTTTATTATGAAAATGATTAAAAGGGAGCTGGTTTTGATTCAGCTCCTTCACCGGATATTGTTAAAAATAGACTTTTTTGTCTCTTTCCTCTTTTAATATTTCAACAGCCTCTTGAAAGCGAAGTGAATGAATAATTTCCCGCTCTCTAAGGAAACGAAGGGCATCATTAATATCTGGGTCATCAGATAAATTGATTAACCATTGGTAAGTGGCTCTTGCTTTTTCTTCAGCAGCAATATCTTCATATAGATCTGTGATCGGATCACCTTTAGCTGTAACATAGGTAATGGTAAATGGTGCCCCAGCTGCATTATGATAATATAAGGCCTTATCATGATCGGCATAATGTGCCCCTAAGCCGCATGCTTTCATTTGGTCAGGTGTCGCATCCTTGGTCAGCTTATACACCATTGTAGCGATCATTTCAAGATGTGCAAGCTCCTCAGTACCAATATCGGTTAATAATCCGGCAACTTTATCAGGAATTGTGTACCTTTGATTTAAATAACGAAGTGCGGCTGCTAATTCTCCGTCAGCCCCGCCATATTGCTCAATTAAAAATTTTGCAAGCATTGGATTGCATTTACTTACTTTAACAGGATACTGCAGCTTTTTTTCATAAATCCACATGGACTTATTCTCCTCCCCTGTTTTGAATTTTCTCCAGTCCTAGTCGTGCGCTAACCGGGTGGCTTCCGCATTCTATCAGTCCAGCTTCAGCCACCCAGCGACTAGTGGACTTCACTCACCTCCCTACGATAAGTCAACATCGATTCGCTTTCGCTCATCGTGTTTCCTATATCTCAGTCGGTGCGTTCCAGTCCATACGTCGCTAACCGGGTGGCTTCCGCATTCTATACTTGCCATGGCCATGGAGCTTCTTTCCAATCCCATGGATATCTTGAGTAGCTATGTCCAAATTGGAGGAGTGGACCAAATTGGACTTCGAATCGTTTCGCACATTGTTTTCTTAATTTTGCATATTGGTTAAATTGTTCTATAGCCTGAAGGTCTTGGGGGTGGGTATCCAAATATAATGTAAGCTCGACTAAAACAAAATCAATGGCTTGCAGTTCTTCTAGCAATGTGTAATATTCCTGAGGCAATTGTTTATTCATCTGTTTTTGCCTCCCTCATTTGCATTTCGTGCGCATTGTAATATGGGTCATATAAGGCACACCATAGTGTCCCAGCGTATAACGCTTCCTTTGGGGAAAATTGTTGCATGCCTGGGGGTTGAAATTTTATATAAAGGTTTGGAGCGGTTACATACTGTTTCGTAGTCATTGGTGGACAAGGATCAAATGGACTGACGTATGGGTGCCAATATTTCCTAGTTGTAAACATTGCATTTCCTCCTTTTTATTTTGACATACAAGTTCAATTCATTTTATGGGATCGAAGGAATGTCCTATACCATTTGATACATCATTTTCCTTTCCGTTACATATTTGATAATGGAGGGATTTTTATGTTCATTAAACTTTTCATTTTCTTATTCGCGTTTATTAGCGGTTTTTTTACCATTTCAATATTTCCAAGTTTGACTTTTGATGATGTGTCGTTCTTCATTTCAGCACTAATTTTAAACCCGATCCGCTTCTTTATAGGGATGATTGCCTTTATAATGACAGGCCTTGCTTTCTCATATATTGTTCGATCACTTATTAAATCACGTAAGACACTTGTCATTGATTTATTTTTGTTTTTTGCATTTTTTTTGTTAATGAGATTTTCAGTCTTGCTTACACTTTTAATGGTTGTTTTTTCAATTGTTTTCGGCATTCTTACGGTTGATGGAAGAACTTCCCGTTCAGATGAAGGGAATTCCTAAATCATTTACTTGGCAACGTTAATAAATTATACTTGAGAGTAAAAGGCGGTGCCGGAGGAAGTTTTTATGACTCGTGAGCAAGGGAAATATAATATGAAGGCTGTTTCGAAGTTGCTCGGGATTCAGCCGGGGACACTACGGGCATGGGAACGGAGATATAAAATTATTGCACCGGAACGGAATGAATCCGGGCACAGATTATACACCGAAAAGCATATTACTATATTAAGATGGTTAATAAAAAAAGCAGATGAAGGATTTACAATCAGTCAGGCCGTTTCCCTTTTGGAAGAAAGTGAAGCTAATAAAAACGTCAACGATGATGCACAAACCGAGAAACTTGATTTTACATTTCATGAAATCAAATATAACCTCTTGCAGGCATTAATTAAATTTGAGGAAGACCGTGCCCTCAAGGTTTTGGACTATGCGTTCAGTTTATTTTCTGTCGAATTTATACTTATAAATGTAGTAAAAGTACTCTTGGATGAAATGAAACGTCTACTTGAAGAGAACAAGATATCAAGTGTTCATGAACAATATATTGTAAGTTTCATCCGTTCCAAAGCTGGTGCAGTGTTACAAACGATGCCCATTGATCCCAACCAGCCGAAGGCGGTCGTTGTCTGCGGTCCAAATGAGATTCAGGAACTAGACTTATTGATGTTTTCTATTTTTTTGAAATGTAATGGTTATAAAGTTATTTATTTAGGGACAGGCGTTAAGGAAGAAGATTTATGTACTGTCCTCGACGAACTTCAGCCTAAATTACTGTTTATTTCATTTACAAACAATAAAACTGAGGCGGCCATCCATTTTATTAAAACAATAACTGATCAATATCATGACCTGCAAATTGGAATAGGCGGCGAGGCTGTCCCTTTTCTTAAGGAGGAACTAGACGAGAACTATCAAACTTATTTAGTAGGTGAAAATAAAACTGATTGGGATAAGTGGATCAAACAAAATGCTTGTCTACACCCTCATTAAAAGTGTAAGATAAAATTTAAAATATTACACATACACAATATGAACCATCTATAAATACAAACATATAGTAAGGTAAGGGATGTTTGGGAGTTGATGGTAAGGGAGGGTAGCTCATGAGGCTAGAGCGTTTAAATTATAATAAAATCAAAATCTTTCTAACTTTTGATGACTTAACAGAACGTGGTTTAACAAAGGAAGACTTATGGCATGACAGCCAAAAGGTTCATCAACTTTTTCGAGACATGATGAGTGAAGCCAGCGACGAATTAGGGTTTGAAGCAGATGGACCAATAGCGATTGAAGTATACTCTCTTCAGGCTCAAGGGATGGTCATCATTGTGACAAAGGACATGGTAGCTCAAGACGAAGATGAGGAATTTAATGATGAATATATTGAAATGCAGGTTACTGTAGACGAAAGTGATGATATTTTTTATGAATTCGGGTCACTTGAGGATATCATTTCATTAAGTTCTAGATTACATGTTTTAGGGATAAAGGGTGGCAAACTTTATTCTTTTCAAGATCATTTTTATTTAGAATTACAGGAATATGAGCTGAATGAGCAGCTGACAGAAAATATTATAGCCATACTTTCTGAATTTGGAACCCCTGCAACTATAACAATATATAGAGTTATTGAATATGGTAAAGAGCTGATGAATGAAAAAGCAATTGAGCAAATCTATAACTATTTTATTAATAAAAACGCGTAAATAAATGAGTAGGCTGATCATTTTTTAGACAGCCTCTTTTTTGTGAAAAAAATTAATGATTTGTCTTGGTTATCTCTAGTGGTATGATAAATAAATAGGCACTCATCTATTTTGAAAGAATACGATACGATAGTGTCTTTAATATATGAAATTGATAATAGTCTTTGACATAGGCAAGGAGTGGAATGTTGGTTATGAAAGTAGCTGTTTTATATGGGGGAACATCTGGGGAGCGGGAAGTTTCTTTATCATCAGGAAAAGGGATCATCAATGCTTTAGAAAAGAAAGGCCATGAGGTCATCGGGATTGATTTTAACCCAAGTAAAATCAATGAGTTATTAACATTAGATGTGGATGTTGTTTTTATCGGATTGCATGGACGTTTTGGAGAAGATGGAAGAATACAAGGCCTTTTAGATATGCTGAATATTCCCTATGTTGGCTCCGGTGTTTTGGGATCAGCGCTAGCGATGAATAAAGTTAAAGCCAAAAGAATAATGGAAAGTGTTGGCATTCGTGTTGCTAAGGACCAAGCAATAAACGCTGAAACGTTTAGTCGTGAAAGTTTTGTTTTGGAAATCGATTATCCTGTTGTTGTCAAACCTGCTAGTGAAGGCTCAACAATCGGCATCACGATTGCAAATAATGAACAAGAATTACTAGCTGGAATTGAAGAAGCCTTCAAACATGATGAGGATGTATTAATTGAAGAGTTTATTGCCGGAATGGAAGTTACTGTATCTGTTTTAGGAAAAAAAGGTGTAGAACAGGCGCTACCAGTCATTGAAATTGTGCCAAAAAATAAATTTTACGACTATGAGGCTAAATATGCTCCAGGTGGTAGTGATCATATTATTCCTGCAAGAGTCAGCGATGAAATAACGGTATACCTTCAGAAAAATGCTGTTTTGGCACATCAATCATTAAACTGTAAAACATATTCACGGACCGACTTTATTGTCCCATTTGATGGCAGTTTACCAGTAGTATTAGAGGTCAATACCTTACCGGGAATGACTCCAACCAGTCTGTTTCCTGATGCAGCCAAGGAAATTGGCTTATCCTACGAGGATATGATTGAAAGGCTTATAGAATTATCGCTAAAATAAAAGAACACCCATTGCTTCATAGTAGGGTATGAATACTATAGTGAATCTTTAGGAGGTAAAATTCCATGGCAGCCGATAAACCAGGAATCGAAAATAATGATAAACTAGATATCCTGAAATCAACGCAAATTATTATAAAAAATGCATTGGATAAACTTGGTTATTCTGATGAAGTATATGAGTTGCTAAAAGAACCGTTACGAATCATGACCGTTCGTATCCCCGTACGGATGGATAACGGATCAATCAAAATATTTACAGGGTACCGTGCACAACATAATGATGCAGTAGGGCCTACTAAAGGCGGTGTTCGTTTCCACCCAAGTGTCACTGAAAAAGAAGTTAAAGCTCTTTCAATATGGATGAGTTTAAAGTGCGGAATTGTCGACTTGCCATATGGTGGCGGAAAAGGTGGGATCATTTGCGATCCACGTGATATGTCGTTTAGGGAACTGGAGAACTTAAGCCGTGGCTATGTTCGTGCAGTCAGTCAAATTGTCGGTCCTACAAAAGATATTCCGGCCCCGGATGTATTTACTAATTCACAAATTATGGCCTGGATGATGGATGAATACAGTCGTATGGATGAATTTAATAATCCGGGCTTTATTACGGGAAAACCGCTCGTGCTTGGAGGTTCCCATGGCCGTGAATCCGCAACTGCGAAAGGTGTAACCATTTGTATTTATGAGGCTTTAAAGAAACGGAATATTGATATTAAAGATGCAAAAGTCGTTGTTCAAGGGTTTGGCAACGCTGGCAGTTTTTTAGCTAAATTTATGCACGATGCTGGTGCAAAGGTGATTGGAATTTCTGATGCATACGGAGCATTGTTTGACCCGAACGGACTTGATATTGATTATCTACTAGATCGACGTGATAGCTTCGGTACAGTAACGAAGCTATTTAAAAACAAAATTACTAATAAAGATCTTCTTGAACTGGATTGCGATATTTTAGTCCCAGCAGCAATTGAAAATCAAATTACAGAAGAAAATGCAAATAAGATTAAAGCGAAGGTTATTGTGGAAGCAGCTAATGGCCCAACTACATTGGAAGCCACGAAAATATTAACGGACCGCGGAATATTACTTGTGCCTGATGTCCTTGCTAGTGCTGGTGGAGTCACTGTATCCTACTTTGAATGGGTTCAAAATAACCAAGGTTATTACTGGTCAGAAGAAGAAGTTGAAGAAAAGCTCCAAAAAGTAATGGTTAAGGCCTTTAATAATGTATATGAAACAGCACAAACCCGAAAAGTTGATATGAGATTAGCAGCTTACATGGTAGGTGTGCGTAAAATGGCAGAAGCATCAAGATTTAGAGGCTGGATATAACGAAAAGCGGAAGCGCCCGTTTAGCGAAGTTTACGAGTCGCTGGAGCTAGACATATAAAACACATGAGTCCTCGTAAAATCTACGGGGACTTCTGTATTTAAGGAGGAATATCAAATGAACAAAGAAGATGTCATCATTGTTGGTGGTGGACCTTGCGGTTTAGCGGCGGCAATTGCACTCGAAAACCAAGGATTTCAACCACTTGTTATAGAAAAAGGAAATATCGTTAATGCTGTTTATAGATATCCCACCCACCAAACATTTTTTAGTACAAGTGAAAAATTGGAAATTGGAGATGTTCCATTCGTATCTGAAAGTAGAAAGCCAACTAGAAATCAAGCATTATGTTATTACCGCGAGGTTGTGAAACGGAAACAGTTGCGCATTCATACATTTGAGCGTGTTCTTCGTGTCGAAAAGAAAAGTGAGCAACAATTTATTGTTTATACCCAATTGAAAAATGGGGAGAAAACTACATATGAAAGTAAACACATCGTTATTGCCACAGGATATTATGATAATCCGAACTATATGAATATTCCCGGCGAGAATTTGCATAAGGTAATGCATTATTTTAAGGAAGCACATCCATACTTTAATACAGAGGTTGCCATCATCGGTGGAAAAAATTCTGCAGTTGATGCGGCACTCGAACTACATAAAGCGGGAGCAAAAAACATTACCGTATTATATCGCGGCAGTGAATTTTCTGGAAGCATCAAACCGTGGATTTTACCTGAGTTTGAGTCATTGATTCGCCATGGCCAGATCAATATGGAGTTTAATGCGATTGTAAACGAAATTACTGATGCCACGATTATCTATACTGTTAATGGACAGGAAAAAGTACTGCCAAATGATTTTGTCTTTGCAATGACTGGATATAAACCAGACCATGCTTTTTTAAGAGAAATGGGCGTGGGTGTCGATGTGGAAACAGGCCGTCCCTCATTTAATCCAGATACGATGGAAACGAATATCACCGGGATCTTTATTGCTGGAGTAATTGCAGCAGGAAACAATGCAAATGAAATTTTTATTGAAAACGGCCGTTTTCATGGCGGCCTTATAGCAAACTATCTTAGTGGACAACAGCAGTAAAGGGTGAAGATTTTGAAAAAAAAAGTTGCCTTAATCACAACTGGTGGAACGATTGCAAGTAAGGAAATTTCAAAAGGCCTATTAAATTCAGGAGCGATGTCCGGCGAAGAATTAGCAGAACTATGCCAACTGCCTGAAGATATAGAAGTGAAAATTATTGATGTTATGCAAAAACCAAGCATGCATATCGATTTTGGCCAAATGTTAAAAGTTCGTCGTGCAATTTTAACTGAATTAAACGATCCAACAGTTTGTGGTATTGTTGTAACACACGGAACCGATTCAATGGAAGAGACTGCCTACTTTCTTGATTTAACTATTAACGATTCGAGACCTATCGTTGTTACAGGGTCACAAAGGGCGCCACAGGATATAGGTACAGATGTATATTCCAATCTTCGAAATTCTATCTATGTTGCCGTTAATGAAGAACTAAAAAATGTTGGGGTTGTTGTCGTCTTTAATGAGCGGATCTATTCAGCAAAATATGTTAAAAAAGTTCATGCCTCCAACGTTCAAGGCTTTGAATCATTCGGATATGGCTATCTTGGCATCATTGACAATAATATCGTCAGTATTTATCAAAAACCAATAACAAAAGATAACTATCAAATTAAAAAACAAATACCAAGAGTGGATATAATTAAGTGCTATTCGGGGGCGGACGGGGTATTCATCGAAGCTGCCATTAAAGCAGGTGCCAAAGGAATTGTATTGGAAGGGGTTGGCAGAGGCCAGGTTTCACCCTATATGATGGATGCGATTAAAAAAGCAATTGCGGCAAAAATTACTGTAATGGTTACGACAAGTGCGGAAGAAGGCAAAGTCTACCCAGCCTATGGATATGTAGGAAGTGCCTATGATCTAAAGCAAAATGGGGTCCTGTTAGGAGAAGATTACGACAGTAAAAAAGCGAGAATAAAATTAGCGGTTCTATTAGCCTCAGTTGACAAAATTGTGCAAGCAAATTTCAAGTGAAAATTCCAAAATTTTTTAGTTCTTCCTCTATACCATGTCTCATGTTACCATTAAAGATGTAAAAATAATGGTATAAAGAAAGGATTATTTTATCCCAATGTTAGCTATTATATCAAGTGGAGTGGCACCTGGGCTTGCACTTTTAGCTTATTTTTATTTAAAAGATAAATTTGATGCGGAACCTATTAGTATGGTTTTTCGGACCTTTATATTTGGCGCTTTACTCGTTTTTCCAATTATGTTTATTCAATATGCCTTTTCGACTGAAGGGGTTTTACAAAGCAATTGGAATAATGCCTTTTTATTATCAGGATTTTTAGAAGAATTTTTTAAATGGTTTATTCTTTATTTCGCCGTGTTTCAACATACAGAATTTAATGAACGCTATGATGGAATTGTCTATGGGGTATCTGTATCCCTTGGTTTTGCAACGGTTGAAAATATTCTTTATTTATTTGCTAATGGAATCGAATTTGCTTTTGGCAGAGCCCTTTTGCCGGTTTCAAGTCACGCTTTATTCGGTGTTGTAATGGGTTTTTATTTAGGAAAAGGGAAATTTACCACGATCGAAAAAAAGAAACTGTGGATTGCCTTGTCTTTATTTCTACCCGTTTTTCTTCACGGAGCGTACGATTTTATTTTATTAACGGTTAAAGAATATTGGGGATACATTATCGGTCCATTTATGATCTTACTTTGGATCAATGCTTTAAGAAAGGTTAAGGAAGCAAATCAGCTTGATGAATCAAATGTGATCCAGTTATTCGAAGAAACAAATAATATTTCCAAATAAAAACACGACATCTGCCATAATTGGTAATTGTCGTGTTTTTTCATGCATAAAATGTCAATCTCTACAGAAAATACTTATAGGTAACATTCCTATAAGGAGGTTTCTTGGAAACATGTATTATAAACATTTAGTAAAATATTTGCTTATGCTTACACTGCTTGTCGGAATTGCTGCCTCTACTTCAAATGAAGAAAAGGCCAGCGCTTTTTCAAATCAGGTCATTCAAATAGGGGCGGTTGGTGATGATGTTATTGAATTGCAGGCTAGGCTTCAATACTTGGGATTTTACCATGGGAAAATAGATGGTGTATTTGGATGGGGGACTTACTGGGCATTGCGAAATTTTCAATCTGAATTTGGAATGCCAATCGATGGCTTGGCCGGAGCTGCTACAAAACAAAAACTAGTTAACGCTTCAAAATATGATAAAGCACTTGTTAAAAAAAATGTAGATCAAGGTAAAAGTTTTACATACTATGGTGGAACACCAAAGGAACAACAAGTAAAAAATGATCAACCTAAACAACAACAAACTGCACAAAAACAAGCATCTCCGTCAAAGCCATCAGCTGTTAATATGCCAAATGGATATTCCCAAAATGATATTCAGTTAATGGCAAACGCAGTATATGGTGAGGCAAGAGGCGAGCCGTATGTCGGGCAGGTTGCTGTTGCTGCGGTCATTTTGAATCGTGTCAATAGCCCCTCCTTTCCTAATACCATTTCGGGAGTTATTTTTGAACCAAGGGCTTTTACCGCTGTGGCGGATGGGCAAATCTGGTTGACACCAAATGAAACAGCCAAAAAGGCTGTTATTGACGCCATCAATGGATGGGATCCTACGGGAAATGCAATTTATTATTTTAATCCTAATACTGCCACTTCTGCGTGGATTTGGAGTAGGCCGCAAGTTAAACAAATTGGAAAACATATATTCTGTATGTGAAAATTGAGGTGATTGTCTTTGCTTCGAGTCATATTAATCATATTTTTCGCAATTATAGTCGTTGGTACAGGATTCTGGGGTTATCAAGAACACCAGGAAAAAAATGCGATTCTAATTCATGCGGAGAACAATTATCAACGGGCATTCCATGATTTAACTTATCAAATTGATTTATTACAAGATAAAATTGGGACAACTTTAGCGATGAACTCAAGGTCACAGCTATCACCGGCATTGGCTGATGTTTGGAGAATTACATCTGAAGCACATTCGGATGTGGGGCAATTGCCGCTAACGTTAATGCCATTTAATAAAACTGAGGAATTTTTATCTAATATTGGTGATTTCTCTTATAGAACTGCTGTTCGTGATTTGGAAAAGGAGCCGTTAACAGATGGTGAATATAAAACATTACAGCAATTATATTCTCATGCAACTGAAATTCAACAGGAGTTAAGAAAAGTACAGCATCAGGTTATTGAAAATAATTTAAGATGGATGGACGTTGAGCTTGCTCTAGCATCGGAAAAGGAAAATCTTGATAATACAATTATCGATGGTTTTAAAACTGTAGAAAAAAATGTTGAAGAATATTCAGAGAGTAATTTTGGTCCTGAATTTACCCAAATGAATGCAAAAAACGATAATAGCTTCAAATATTTAAGTGGAAAAGAAATAACAAAAGAAGAGGCAATGAATGAAGCAAGGAAGTTTTTGCAAATTGAAGAACCTGTAAATATGAATGTTACAGAAAATGGGGAAGGTTCGGATATCGGCTTTTACAGTATTACGATCAATAGTCCAAAACAAAATTCTGAAATATATATGGATATTACCAAAAAGGGCGGTTATCCCATTTGGGTATTAAACCATCGAGAGATAGGTCAATCGAATATTAGTTTAAATGAGGCTGCTGAAAAAGCTAAAAAATATTTAAATGATCAAAACTTTAAAGATTTACAGCTTTTTGAAAGTGCTCAATATGATCATGTCGGTGTCTTTACCTTTGTAGCAGTGCAGGATGGCGTGAGAGTCTATCCAGATTCGATTAGAGTAAAGGTTGCACTTGATGAAGGAGATATTATCGGATTTTCGGCCAATGATTATTTAATCGCTCATCATAAGCGTAAGATTCCAAAGCCAGAAATATCATTGGAACAAGCCCGCGGGAAAGTGAATCCGTCTGTAAAAGTGATGGAACACCGATTAGCGATCATCAATGATGACTTAGGGAAAGAAGCATTATGCTATGAAATACTAGGGATCATCAATAATGATACGTATCGCATTTACGTTAATGCTATTGATGGTTCAGAGGAAAAGGTCGAAAAATTAAAGAATGCTGAACCAATATATGAACAGGTTTAAGGAAAAGTCACGATTAGACTTTTCCTTTTTTTTGTTCCATGAGATAATAATGGAATGAGTAGTGTTGGATATACGGAGGGACGAACATGCTGAATATTGGGGATACGTTAAATATAGAAATTAAATATTCAGATAGTCGTGAAAAATTCAAATGCAAGATTGTTGATAAAAGGGGGCATCAACTTCTAATCGATTACCCAGTCAGTGAAAAAACAGGAAGAACAGCCTTTTTTTTAGATGGTACACAAATTAAAGTTTCTTTTTTTGCAAAAGATAATGCTGCCTATATGTTTGAATCCGAGATTATCGGCCGAATAAAGGAAAATATTCCGATGATCATCATTAGTTATCCAGGTCAAGATAAATTGATCCGTATACAAAGAAGAGAGTTTGTTCGAATTGATGCAACCGTTGATATTGCTGTCCATCCGATAAACGATGAATTTAAGCCTTTTACAACCGTTACAGTTGATCTAAGTGCGGGGGGAGCTGCTATCATCCTACCTCCAAATCATAATTTTAAACCGCAAACGCAAATATTTTGCTATTTGGTGCTACCTTTGTCTAATGGTGAATACAATTATATAAAAGCCCATAGTAAGATAATTAGAATTATTTATGGAACTAAGGGCACGAGAGATAAAGCACCAATTCAATTTATCGATTTAAAAGAAGCCCAAATTCAACAAATTATACGCTATTGTTTTGAGCGACAATTAAGTGAAAGAAAAAGAGGAATGTAACGCATAGTTCCCGTAAACTGTGAAATACTAACCAAAAAATGGTTGGTGTTGGGAAATGAAAACAGTTGAAAAATACATATATAAGTTCGTGATCCTGCATCTAATATTTTTAATTATTGGTCAATATTTGATTTCTAAAGAAACTCTGGCACCTTATTTAAACAAAATTGTTTATTATGAGGGTGTTATGAAAGATCAGTACTCAGAGATAATTGAAACGATGAATAGATAATAGCAGGGCTTACCTGCTTTTTTTGTTTTAGATTACAAAGTAATAAACTTAACTTATACTTAATTACGACTACATCAACTTGGGGTGATTTTTTTGAAAAAGATTAATGTTGCAATTGACGGTCCCGCTGCGGCAGGAAAGAGTACTGTGGCCAAGCGTGTAGCTGAGAAGTGTTCTTTCATATACATAGATACTGGTGCAATGTACCGAGCCCTTACATATAAAGCTCTCGAACAAAAGATTGATTTAGAGGACGGTCCGAAACTTGTTGACCTATTGTTGCAGACGAAGATTGAGCTGGAACCGGCAGATAAAGGCGGAAAAGTATTGGTTAACGGTGAAGATGTTACAAAGGAAATACGCGAAAATGATGTAACTAATCATGTATCGATTGTTTCTAAGCATAGCGGGGTCAGAAAATTACTCGTTGAAAGGCAGCAACAGTTGAGCCGTCAAGGCGGCGTTGTGATGGATGGCCGTGATATTGGAACACATGTCCTCCCGAATGCCGAAGTCAAGATTTTTATGGTTGCCTCTGTGGAAGAAAGGGCTAAAAGAAGGTTTGAAGAGAATTTACAAAAAGGAATTCAAACAGATTTAGAGAAATTAAAAGAAGAGATTTCTCTTAGAGATAAATTAGATTCAGAGAGAGAAGTGGCTCCTTTACAAAAAGCAATCGACGCTGTAGAGATTGATACGACTTCCTTATCAATTGATGAAGTCATTGCAAAGATTATTGAGTTAATAGAAGAGAGGAGTTGAGACCATGTGGCTATATAAGTTTGGGAAAGCTCTTTGCAGCATTTACTTTAAATCGCAATACAAAATAGAGGTAGTAGGTACAGAGAATATTCCTAAAGATGGGGGCGTTTTGCTCTGCAGCAATCATATATCTAATAATGATCCACCCCTTGTCGGCGTTACATGTCCGAGGGATATAAGCTTTATGGCTAAGGAAGAGCTTTTTAGAATGCCTGTCATAAAAACAATCATGCATGGAATCCGAGCTTTTCCAGTAAAGCGGGGGATGAGCGATCGAAATGCCCTGAAAGCGGGACTATCCTTATTGAAGGAAGGAAACGTTCTGGGGTTATTTCCGGAAGGAACAAGAAGCAAGACAGGTGAATTGGGGACAGGTCTTGCCGGGGCTGGTTTTTTCGCACTTAGATCAAATGCTGCCGTCGTCCCTTGTGCTGTTATTGGTCCTTATAAACGTTTTAACAAGATGAAGGTTGTATATGGAAAACCGATTGATTTTGAACCAATTCGCGCAGGTAAATTATCTGCACAGGATGCGACAGATATCATCATGAAAGAGATCGGACTATTGATTGAAAATAACGCTCTCGATAGGCATTCTACTTGACAAATTGGTCCGTTTATTAGAAGTTAGAAAAAAGCACAAAAAATACATTGAAAAGCAGACTGTTGTTTGTGGATTGAGGAGGGTATTTTTATGTCAGAAGAAATGAATAAAAATTTGGAAGTTAAATCATTTGCCATAGGGGATACTGTTGGTGGCAAGGTAACAAAAGTTGAAGATAAGCATGTCTTAGTTGATATTGGTTTTAAAGTAGAGGGAATTGTTCCAATTAGTGAGCTATCTTCTTTACATATCGAGAAAGCTGGCGATGTTGTAAAGGTTAACGATGAGTTAACATTAAAAGTAATAAAAGTGGAAGAAGAAGAAATCATCCTTTCTAAAAAAGCAGTAGATGCAGAAAAGGCATGGGATGAGCTTGTGAATAAGTTTGAAACTGGGGAAGTTTTTGAAGCTGAAGTAAAGGATGTCGTTAAAGGCGGCTTAGTCGTTGATATTGGTGTACGCGGCTTTATTCCAGCTTCCTTAGTTGAAAGACATTTTGTAGAGGATTTTTCCGAATATAAAGGAAGAAATATAAGCTTAAAGGTCGTTGAGATTGACCGCGAAAAAAATCGTGTTATTCTTTCACATCGTGCTGTTCTTGATGATGAGATTGCGTCTCAAAAACAACAGACTATTGATGCTTTAAAAGTTGGCCAGGTTTTAGAGGGTACCGTTCAAAGATTAGCTGATTTTGGGGTTTTTGTTGATATCGGGGGAATTGATGGATTAGTACATATATCTCAACTTGCACACCAACATGTAGATAAGCCTGCTGATGTTGTAGCAGAAGGACAGAAAGTAAAAGTTAAAGTACTTTCCATTGATAAAGATAATGAAAGAATTTCATTGTCTATTAAGGAAACATTACCCGGACCATGGGATCTTATTGAATACAAACAAGGTGATGAAGTCTCGGGAACAGTGAAACGTTTAGTTAACTTTGGTGCATTCGTTGAGGTAGCTCCAAATGTTGAAGGGCTTGTTCATATTTCACAAATTTCTAATCGCCACATTGCAACTCCACACGAAGTATTAAAAGAAGGCGAAAAGGTAAAAGTAAAAATTCTTGATATTAATAAAGAAAATCAAAGAATCTCGCTTAGTATCAAAGAATTACTCGAAGAAGATCCAAAGGAAGATTATAAAGCCTATCAACCAACAGAAGAATCCTCTGGTTTCTCTTTAGGTGATAGACTAGGCGACCAATTAAAAAAATTAAAATAGTAAAGTAGTGATGTTACATGAAGAGATCAGAACGAAAAATACAGCACCTTAATTCCGCCTTATCTCTTAATAGAGAATTCGATAATGGGTTAGACGACGTTCGATTTGTTCACCATAGCATTCCAGACCTTTCTATTGATGAAGTGTCGATAAACACTAAAATAGGCGAACTTAATTTAAGTTCGCCTATTTTTATCAATGCGATGACTGGAGGCGGTGGTGAGAGAACGGCTCAGATTAACCGGCGGCTTGCAATGGTAGCCAAAGAATGTCATATTGCAATGGCAGTTGGCTCACAGATGGCCGCATTAAAGGACTGGGATGAAGAACATTCATATCGCGTTGTTCGCGAAGAAAACCCAGACGGAATTGTAATTGCCAATCTTGGTAGTGAGGCAAGCGTTGATCAGGCCAAAAAGGCGATTGAAATGATTAGAGCTGATGCGATTCAAATTCATTTGAACGTCATTCAAGAATTAACAATGCCAGAAGGAGATCGGAATTTTCGCGGTGCATTAACAAGAATCGAGAGAATCGTGACAGAGTTGAATGTACCGATCATCATTAAAGAAGTGGGATTTGGCATCAGCCGTGAAACGGCAAGGCAACTATCTGATATCGGTGTTTCGATCATAGATGTTGGTGGCGTTGGTGGAACAAATTTCGCTGAAATAGAAAATGACAGACGTGACCCAAAATTGCTCTTCTTTAATGATTGGGGGATCACTACGGCAGCTTCAATTATAGAAACCTCACAGGCACCAACAGTTTCTATTATTTCCTCTGGTGGATTAAGAGATTCTATTGATATCGCTAAATCAATTACATTAGGTGCATCTGCCACTGCATTTGCTGGTAGGTTTTTACAGATTTTAGTATCCGAAGGCGAAGAAGCTTTGATTAAAGAAATAGAGCAGCTCGAACGTCATTTGAAATTCATTATGACGGCGCTTGGTGCTAAAACAATCAAGGACCTGCAAAAAGCCCCGGTTGTTATAAGTGGAAATACTCATCATTGGTTACATCAACGAGGGATTGAAACAAAGGCATTTAGTAACCGTACAATTAATAGTTGAAAAAAGAAGGATCGTGCTGATCCTTCTTTTTTATTTTCGCTTTTCTTATTTATTCAATTCTCTTGATGCATCAGGGCTTTCAAGAATTGTAGCACCTTTATTGTGGATTTCTTGGTCTCTGTCTGAACTAACTTTACCAGATTCCCTTAGTTTCTTTTCCTGGCGATCTCGTCCCATTCTAATTGCTCCTTTCTATGTATAATTCTTTATTAATATTTTCCTTTTCACAAACTTTATACTGAGGTAACTTGAAAAATTGGCAAAAGAATGAAATTCCCCCATTTGAGTCATAATGGTTAGTGGTGGTGATTTTTTGTGGAAGGAATATATTTTTATTGGTTTAGTTGGATTGGCTGGGTCATTACAACTTTTTTTATGAAAAAGGGCAAGGTTAGAACAACATTAAGCTTCTTTATATTATTCATGATTATTGGTGGCGATATTACCTATCATCTAACCGGGTATTCCATTCATGCCCCGTTTATCCTACTATTCTTTTTTTCTTTAGTTTTTATAGCGAAAACAAAAGGTTTTATGCAATTATACTATCTTATTTGCTCGCTTATTATTTCGATTGGCTATGTTTGTTTCCACTTATTTGAGTTATTCGACCCTGTTTGGCTTATATTTGACCGAAAGTGGATGCTCTCTTTTGTTATTCTTTATTTGATTTTGATGTTGGTAAAAGATCCTAACCATCGTCTTGCCGTAGCTTTGATGGGTATTTGCAACGGAGAATTATTGTATTCAATGATACTGACAAAATTTTTCGGCGGAATTGAAATTGGCAATTTTGTCTTTTTGGATACGCTTGCCTTTAATATTCTTTTTATTTTAATTTGGAATTCATTTGAAAAAATTGTGCATGTATTTGAAGCAAACATTTATAAAGGAAAAGCAGGGAGGGTTCAGCGATGAGCGAGTATACATATCCAATTCTTTTTGGTGTTATTATTGGAACTTTTACAAGGCTTTATATGTTACGAACAGACTACCGCCAATATCCAACATATCTGCATGGAAAGGTGATCCATATTGCGTTAGGCTTTATTGCTGCCGCTTTAGGGACTGTAGCTATTCCGTCAATTATGGAGGAGGAGTTTACGGCGATTACATTTTTAACGCTTGCCGCTTCGCAATTCCGTGAAGTACGCAACATGGAGCGGAATACCTTAACTGAGCTTGATGAATTTGAACTTGTACCAAGGGGGAAGACGTATATTGAGGGGATTGCTGTTGCGTTTGAAGGTCGAAATTATCTTGTAATTTTTACATCCTTTATTACAACACTTGCTTATATCGTAGTCGGATGGTGGGCCGGTATTATAGCGGGGGTCATTTGCTTATTCATTTCGAAAAAATTAATGTCTGGGAACAAACTAAATGAGATTGTTGACATTGAACACCATGAACTTCATTTTGATGGTGCCGGTCTTTATATTGATAATATCTATATTATGAATATTGGTTTGCCTGCACGTCAGGAAGAAGTATTGAAATATGGGATGGGTTTTATCTTAAAACCAAAAAATTTTAATGTAAGATCAACGATTGCAAATCTTGGGCAACGTCAAGCCATATTGCACGATGTATCTGTTGCGTTGGGGGTGTTTCGCGACTCCGGAACACCTGCGTTAGTTCCACTTGCCAAAAGAGACCTCGATGATGGCCGGGTCGGTGTGTTTATATTGCCGCAGGAAAAAGATATTGAGAAAGCAATAACTGTAATTGGACAAGTTCCTGTATTGGAGAATGCGATCAGAATGCCAACTGAATCAAAAGCCCATAAGAAGGGACGGGAACTATCATGAATTTAGAAAAATATATATTGGCAATTATTACAACAAATCCCAAAAAGGCGACCGGTTCAACAGCTATATTTCCTTGCGAAACCAATGAGGAAATGGAGTTTGTTGCAGCTAACTTGGAAGCAATATTGGATGGAATTGCCCATCGGTTAACAGATGAGCTATATATAATTGTAAAACATTAACTGTACTGAACAGAAACTTGGTGGAATATTCCGCCTTTTGAAAAGGTTGTTTGAAATGTGTTTATTTGGTAGTATTATTTAGTTAATACGGTAAAATTATTTTCCCTTCTTAACATAGAAGGGTTTTTATACGTAATCAGTGATTTATTGGAAAGGAAGATAGATATGGCAAAACCGGTAGTAGCAATCGTCGGTCGTCCTAATGTTGGCAAGTCAACGATCTTTAATCGTATTGTTGGGGAAAGAATTTCAATTGTAGAGGATGTTCCAGGAGTAACGAGAGACCGTATTTATAGTTCAGGAGAATGGCTGAATGTAACATTTAATATTATTGATACAGGCGGTATTGAAGTGGGGGACGAGCCTTTATTAGTCCAAATGAGACAGCAGGCTGAAATCGCCATTGAGGAAGCGGATGTTATTGTTTTTATGGTTAATGGTCGGGAAGGGATTACGGCGGCCGATGAAGAGGTTGCCAAGCTTTTGTTCCGATCTCAAAAACCAATCGTTCTAGCTGTTAACAAAATTGATAATCATGAAATGAAAGATCAAATTTATGAGTTTTATTCATTAGGCTTTGGTGAACCATTTCCGATTTCTGGATCCCATGGCTTGGGATTGGGTGATTTATTGGATGAAGTGGTAAAAAATTTTCCGAAAAGCAGTGACGAAGAGTATGACGATTCCGTCATTCAATTTTGTTTAATTGGACGGCCGAATGTAGGGAAATCCTCATTAGTTAATGCTATTTTGGGCGAGGATCGAGTAATTGTAAGCGATATTGAAGGAACAACAAGAGATGCTATCGATACAAAACTGACACGCGAAGGTCAGGAATATGTCATCATCGATACGGCAGGAATGAGAAAAAGGGGGAAGGTCTACGAAAATTTAGAAAAGTACAGTGTATTACGTGCATTAAAAGCAATTGAGCGATCAGATGTTGTTTTAGTAGTTATAGATGGTGAAAAAGGAATTATCGAGCAGGATAAGAAAATTGCCGGATATGCCCATGAGGCCGGTCGTGCCGTTGTTATTGTCGTTAACAAATGGGATGCAGTAGAAAAAGATGAGAAAACGATGAAAGAATTTGAACAGAATATTCGTGACCATTTCCTATTTTTGGATTATGCTCCGATTGTATTCTTATCAGCTAAAACAAAAAAGCGAATCCATACGCTGTTGCCAATGATCAATTTAGCTTCGGATAGCCATAATATGCGTGTTCAAACGAATATTTTGAATGATGTGATTATGGATGCCGTAGCGATGAATCCTACACCGACTGATCGTGGAACAAGATTAAAAATTTATTATGCTACCCAAGTAGCGGTAAAACCACCGACATTTGTAATCTTTGTTAATGATCCTGAATTATTGCACTTTTCCTATGCACGTTTCTTAGAAAATAGAATTCGTGAGGCGTTTGAGTTTACGGGAACACCGATAAAAATTATTGCAAGAGCAAGAAATTAACTTTTGCATAAAGGAGTTGATTAATATGGGGAGATGTACTGTTATCGGTGCTGGAAGCTGGGGGACAGCATTGGCAATTGTTCTTGCTGATAACGGGCACGAAGTAAGGCTTTGGGGGCATCGGGAGGATCAGATCAATGAAATAAATTCTAGGCATACGAACGAAAAATATCTGCCTGATGTAGAACTACCAACTTCCATTGCCGGCTATTTTGATTTAGAAGCAGCAATCAAAGATATTGATACAGTTATATTAGCTGTTCCAACAAAAGCAATTCGTGAGGTATTAGGAAACCTAGTTTCATTCCTAACAGGTAAGGTTTTAATTTGCCATGTTAGCAAAGGAATTGAACCTGATACATTAAAGCGTATTTCAGAAATGATCTTGGAAGAAGTCCCTGGTCATTTAGTAGAGGATGTAGTCGTTTTATCTGGACCTTCCCATGCGGAGGAAGTAAGCAGAAGACAGCCCACAACAGTAACCGCATCCTCAACTAATATCGAGGCAGCGGAAAAAATTCAAGATTTATTTATTAATCAACATTTTAGAGTTTACACAAACCCTGATATTATTGGCGTTGAAATTGGTGGGGCTTTAAAGAATATTATTGCTCTTGGTGCAGGAATTTCCGATGGATTAGGGTTCGGTGATAATGCTAAAGCAGCGTTAATTACGCGAGGTCTAGCAGAGATTTCCCGCCTCGGAATGAAAATGGGAGCAAACCCATTGACATTTGCTGGTTTAGCAGGAATTGGTGATCTTATAGTTACATGTACAAGCGTTCATAGTCGTAATTGGCGCGCTGGAAATTTGCTTGGAAAAGGACATAATCTTGATGAGGTTTTAAATAATATGGGAATGGTCGTTGAGGGCGTTAGGACGACAAAGGCTGCCTATCAACTCGCAAAGAAGGAAAATATTGAGATGCCGATCACAAATGCGATTTACGATATTCTTTTTAATAACTGTCCACCTAAGGATGCGGTCGAAGGATTAATGGGGAGAGGTAAAACCCACGAAATGGAAGACTTTTACCTAACTTATAAAAAAGATTAGGGCAAACACCCATTTTGTACGCCTTGCATAGAGTATATTGAGTGCTATCGACAAGGAGGATTCTATAGTGGACGAATTCATTCATAAAGAGTTATTCGAAAAAATAGAAAATAAAACGAAAATAAAATCAGAAGATATTTTAGCTGTTGCAGATTCTGTAAAGGATGCAAATTTCAAAGATGAGGAAACCATTCGGTATCTTGTAAGACAGCTGTCATCTCTTGCGAATGTACCTGTGTCCGAGGGTATTGAAGATTCGATTGTAGATTCAATTATTAATCATAATGGAATATTAGATTTTCGCCATCTTGGTGAAATAACGGATAAAAAATAAAATAAAGCAGGATAGGCACTTTTAGGAGGCGTCCTGTCAATATTTTGCATAGTATAAAGTGTATCACATTTGTTGAGCTGTGATTTAAAGGAATATTTTAGTCATAAATTGCTAAAGCATTACCCCGTGCTTTAGCTTTTTTTAATTTTTGTCTAGTTCCAGCACCCAGCGCTTTCACTTTTCTACTAGGACCTGTGGGACAAGGTATGATATAATATCTCCGATTTGAAAAGGAGCGATTGACAATGACCCCAGGGATGTTAAAGATGTACATATCATTTTTCGGAATTGGTTTTATGTTTTTATCTGTTGTATTAATTTATTTAAGTCGATACAAGTTAAAAGGGATTTTTAAGATGATTACGGCAGTCATTGCTTATATATTAATGATTCTAGCTGGCCTCATCATCTTTTTTGTTGTATTTAGCGGCCCGGTTGCCGATTAAGGAGGACTTTCGTTGTTTAAGAAATTTTTATTGTTTTCAAGTTTATTCGTGATGATATCGTTCCTTTCCGGTTGTCTCTATCCGGAAGATAGATTGGCCCAGAATCGAGTACCGTATAAAGACCAAATCGCAATGGTCCAAAGTGCGGTTGATCAGTTTCAAGAAGCAGAGGGTGGTATCCTTCCCCTTAAAACAAAAGAAAATGAAACACCTATTTTTCAAAAATATTTAATTGATTTTAAAAAACTGAGCCCCCGCTTTATCGCTGAACCTCCCGGCAGTGCCTTTGAAAGCGGCGGAATTTTCCAATATGTATTAGTTGATGTCGAAACAGATCCAACTGTTAAATTAATAGATTTAACGATGGTGGATGCCATTCGTGATCTGAAACTCCGTATTAAATTTTTTGCTGAAAGGAATGGGTATCCTCCTTACAAAGAACCATTAGATCAGGAAAAAGGTTATTTTTCACTAGATTATGACAAATTAGGTTACAATAATACATCGCCATTTGTCGTAAGTCCTTATAGCGGAAAAAATTTATCTTTATTCATAGATACGAAAGGGGAAATATTGGTTGATTACAGCCCGGATTTGTATGATGCCTTGAAAAAATTCAAACATAATTATAAAACCGGCGATGATATCCGCTATTTATTGGTCGAAAATTATGATTTTGTTCCTGCTTTTTCCGTGCCCTACACAGTTAAAGATAATGACCCAATTTTTTTAAAAGAATAACAGAAAATTAGTCATGAACCCTGCTCTTATTTAATACTTTTTTATAGAGCAGGGTTTTTTTTGATGATCCAGTTCTTCTTTCTTTAATAAAAATAAAAATTCATAAAAATTTATTTTTGGTCATAATTAATTGGGACAACATCATACATTAATACTGTCTAACATAGTATGGTACCCAGAACCAAAGAGCGGGAGGGGTTCAAATGGAAAAAGTAGATATTTTTAAGGATATTGCAGAACGCACAGGCGGCGATATTTACCTAGGAGTCGTAGGTGCAGTTAGAACTGGGAAGTCTACCTTTATTAAGAAATTCATGGAATTAGTAGTTTTACCAAGTATCAAAAATGAAGCAGATAAGGTTCGTGCACAGGATGAACTGCCGCAAAGTGCTGCAGGCCGTACAATAATGACAACTGAACCAAAATTCGTCCCGAATCAAGCTGTGGCAGTGGCAGTTGATGAAGGATTAGAAGTTAATATTAGATTAGTTGATTGCGTGGGTTACACTGTACCTGGTGCAAAGGGTTATGAGGATGAGAACGGCCCAAGGATGATTAATACACCTTGGTATGAAGAACCAATTCCATTCCATGAAGCAGCTGAAATTGGAACAAGAAAGGTCATTCAGGAACACTCAACACTTGGTGTTGTAATCACTACAGATGGATCAATTGGTGAAATTCCGCGCTCAGATTATATTAACTCGGAAGAACGCGTTATTGAAGAACTTAAAGAGGTTGGTAAACCGTTTATTATGATTATTAATACGGTTCACCCGCATCATCCGGAAACAGAGCGTTTACGGCTGGAATTAAATGAAAAGTATGATATTCCAGTATTGGCGATGAGTGTTGAGAGCATGCGAGAACAGGATGTAATCAATGTTCTGCGTGAAACATTATATGAATTCCCAGTCTTGGAAGTGAACGTTAATTTGCCTAGCTGGGTGATGGTTTTGAAAGAGGATCATTGGCTGCGCCAAAGCTATCAAGAGGCTGTAAAAGAAACGGTGAAGGATATTAAGCGGTTAAGAGACGTTGATCGTGTTGTCGGTCATTTCGGGGAATATGATTTTATCGACCAGGCAAGTTTGGCGGGAATTGAAATGGGCCAAGGGATTGCGGAAATTGATTTATATGCTCCGGATGATCTGTATGATCAAATCTTAAAAGAGGTTGTAGGTGTTGAAATCAGAGGTAAAGACCATCTTTTACAGCTTATGCAGGAATTTGCGCATGCTAAATCTGAATATGATCAGGTTGCTGATGCATTAAAGATGGTTAAGCAAACGGGGTACGGTATCGCAGCTCCTTCCTTGCAAGATATGAGCCTGGATGAACCTGAAATCATACGTCAAGGTTCTCGATTTGGTGTCCGTTTAAAGGCAGTTGCTCCATCCATTCATATGGTGAAGGTAGATGTTGAGTCCGAGTTTGCTCCAATCATCGGTACGGAAAAGCAAAGTGAGGAACTTGTTCGATACTTAATGCAAGATTTTGAAGATGATCCGCTTTCTATTTGGAATTCTGATATTTTTGGTCGCTCATTAAGTTCAATCGTTAGAGAAGGGATCCAGGCAAAATTATCATTAATGCCAGAAAATGCACGCTATAAGCTTAAAGAAACATTGGAAAGAATTATCAATGAGGGTTCCGGTGGGCTAATAGCAATAATACTATAAAAAAAAGCCAATTTACTTGGCTTTTTTTATTGCCAATAAATAATCATTATGATATTATTTTCCCACTATAAGTATTGTGAATTTCGTAAATTTACCATAATTATATGAAAAACTACTGAAAAATATTGAATTATCTTCAATTGTCGGTTAATATTAGCATGTTAATAAATAGTTGTTAATATGTATAGAATCTGGCAATACTGTAAACATTGGTAATAACAGCTATTTATTTCTATCAAAAACTATTTATAATAGTAGTCATGATAGTTTTCTTTTCTTTATTGAAATGGAATTTACAACTCAGGTAATCTATTTTTAAGAAAGTATTACCTAAACCTTTAATTTGGGAGGAGGTGAATAGCATGAACAAAACAGATTTAATTAATGCAGTAGCTGAAGGTACTGAATTATCAAAGAAAGATGCTACTAAAGCTGTTGATGCTGTTTTCGACGCTATTATGGGCGCACTACAACAAGGTGACAAGGTTCAATTAATCGGATTTGGTAACTTTGAAGTACGTGAGCGTGCAGCACGTAAAGGACGCAATCCACAAACAGGCGATGAAATTGAAATCCCAGCAAGTAAAGTACCTGCTTTCAAACCAGGTAAAGCCCTTAAAGACGCTGTTAAGTAATTATACATAGGAAAGCGTAAGCCGATTGGTCAGCCCCGACAAGCAAATGTTCTTCCGACGAAGAAGTCGTAGACTTCCCGAGGAGGAAGGTTATTTGACCTCGAGGGGCTATCGGCTGAAGCTGGACATATGGGCTTTTGGAGGGTCGCACAATTGTTGTGCGACCCTTCTTTTTCGCTGAAATTTTTATCTACGAATTACAATTAAAGTTCGGGATAAACTATCTTCATGAACCCCTATGAGGTGTTTTGTCATTAGGAGGAAAAATTGTGAACATAAACCATGAACAGATCGAACATGCGGTTCGTTTAATACTAGAGGCTGTTGGAGAAGACCCGAATAGGGAAGGGCTTTTAGATACGCCGAAAAGAGTTGCTAAAATGTATGCGGAAGTATTCGCCGGACTTAGAAAAGACCCGAAGGAGTACTTTGATACAATTTTCAGTGAGAATCATGAAGAATTAGTGCTTGTAAAGGATATTCCATTTTATTCGATGTGCGAGCACCATCTAGTTCCTTTCTTTGGTAAAGCTCATGTTGCCTACATACCTAAAGGCGGGAAAGTGGTAGGTTTAAGTAAATTAGCTCGTTCGGTCGAAGCGGTAGCTGGCAGGCCACAACTGCAAGAACGGATTACTACTACTGTCGCGGAGACAATAGTCGATAAGCTTACGCCATACGGTGTAATGGTGGTTGTTGAAGCTGAACATATGTGTATGACAATGCGAGGGGTTAAAAAACCAGGCTCGAAAACTGTTACATCTGCTGTAAGAGGGATTTTTGAAAAGGATGCAGCAGCAAGGGCAGAGGTTTTATCTTTAATAAAAGAATAACGGCTGTTTCTAATTTTGGATTGACAATACAAGGTAGTGAATGAGATATTATTATGAGATATGGATTGGAGTTTAGGAGGATTTGCAGGTGAAAAGTCAATCTTCTACAAATAATGATTTTATAGTAATCAAAGCAAAAAGTGATGGAGTCACAGTAATTGGTCTTACACGTGGAACGGACACAAAATTCCACCATACAGAGAAATTGGATAAAGGTGAGGTCATGATTGCTCAGTTTACAGAGCATACATCTGCGATCAAAATTCGCGGAAAAGCCGTTATTCAAACAGCGCATGGTGAAATGGATACTGAGGTTTAACAGAGAGAAGGCTAACCTCTCATTATAGAAAGACAAGGGTGATGAGCGTGAAAGGCATCTATGATGAAATTAAACAGATTAAAGCGGACATAGACGAGCGGGCCAAACATCCTTACCTAATGAAGTTTATTGATGTCCCTGTTATAGATGAACAGAAATTATTATTATTGTACAGTATTTTAAGTGAATCAAAAATTTCATCCGACAAAATAAAGCAATCTATTATTGCCACGATGCTCATTCAAATCGCATTGGATACACATGAACTTGTAGGAATCAATCCAATTGAAGAAGATCATCCATATATGAAAAAACGACAATTAACGGTGTTGGGCGGAGATTATTATAGCGGTCTTTATTATTATTTATTAGCACAGATTGATAATATACCAATGCTAGAAGTATTATCAATTGCTATTAAAGAGATTAATGAATACAAAGTTGCTATCTATCAGAGGGACCAAAATAATATCGGAGATTTTATAGAAAGTGTTGCTATGATTGAATCTCTTCTAGTACAAAAGATTGCACAATACGTTGGAAAAAGTGACATGCTAGATCTGTCAAAACAATTATTGCTACTAAACAAGTTGAATAACGAAAAAAAAAGCTACTTATCAAGTGGGTATTCAGCTTTTTTTGATGGAATCTATACGATTCAAGAAAAAACTCGTGGATTGTCAAAAAATATTGATCGAAAACAAGCACTCATTTTAGTTGATAATCAAATCATAACATCAATTCACTATATAGAAGCGTTCCTGCAAAAGCATTCCGGAACTTATCGGTTTCTTTGTGAAAAAATAAGAGGTTTTATTAACAATATCGATATTGCGATGGAAAAAGCTGTGAAAGAAGGGTGAAGAGTGGGGTATTCAAAAGAAGAACGTGTCCACAACGTATTTGAAAAAATCTCAGACAAGTATGATGTTATGAACTCTATTATTAGTTTTCAACGTCATAAAGCTTGGCGTAAAGACACAATGAAAAGGATGAACGTTCAGCCCGGTTCAGCAGCCCTTGATGTTTGTTGCGGAACAGCTGATTGGACGGTTGCGTTATCTCATGCTGTTGGCTCAAAAGGCAAAGTAGTCGGACTTGATTTTAGTAGAAATATGCTGAAAATCGGCGAACAAAAGGTTGCCAATCTACAGCTTAAAAATATAGAGCTTGTCCATGGGAATGCCATGGAATTACCATTTGCGGATAACACATTTGATTATGTTACGATCGGATTTGGATTACGAAATGTACCGGACTATTTGCAAGTATTGCGCGAAATGTGTCGAGTTGTGAAGCCTGGAGGAAAGGTTGTCTGCCTTGAAACCTCGCAACCAACGATGTTTGGATTCAGGCAAATTTATTACTTGTATTTCCAATATATAATGCCTTTCTTAGGTAAACTATTTGCTAAAAGCTATAAGGAATATTCTTGGTTACAAGAGTCTGCGAAAGATTTTCCGGGTCGAAAAGAATTGGTGCAAATGTTTGAACAAGCAGGGCTCGAAAATATCAAAGTGAAGGCCTATACTGGCGGCGTAGCTGCAATGCATCTAGGCTATAAACCCATTTCTAAATAAGCTGTTAATTAAGGTGAAATAAATGAAACTTAAAAGGCTCTACACATTTATCAACTCTGATTTAGATATAATTGAAAAAGCATTGGAAGAGACAATTCAGGCTGAGCATCCAGTGCTGAAAGAAGCCTCTATGCATTTATTACAGGCTGGTGGGAAACGAATTCGACCAGTCTTTGTTTTATTGTCTGGAAAATTTGGGAATTATAATATAGACGAAATAAAAAATGTAGCTGTAGCCCTGGAATTAATACATACTGCTTCCTTAGTACATGATGATGTCATTGACAATGCTGAACTGCGTAGGGGAGGACTCACGGTTAAGGCGAAATGGGATAATCGAATTGCTATGTATACAGGCGATTATATCTTTGCAAGAGCCGTTGAATTAATGACTAATATAAACAAGATAGAGGCTCATCAGGTCTTATCGAAAACAATGGTAGAGCTTGTCATTGGTGAAATTGAACAAATTAAAGATAAGTATGACTGGGACCAAAATCTTCGTACATATTTTAGAAGAATTAAGCGGAAAACTGCTATTCTCATAGCCGTCAGTTGTGGGCTTGGTGCAATCGTATCCGAAGCACCTATTCAGGTTCAGAGGCAATTGTATCGATTTGGATATAATGTCGGAATGGCCTTTCAAATAACAGATGACATTTTGGATTTCACGGGGACTGAAAAAGAATTAGGGAAACCTGCTGGAAGTGATTTGCAGCAAGGAAACATAACCTTACCAGCCCTTTATGCTTTACGAAATGAAAATTTGAGAAAAGAAATAGTGACTACTTTTGATCCGAATAACGAGGAAAAAATGCGTTATATTATCTCATTGGTGAAAACATCAGGTGGAATTGAGTATTCTAAGGAAATCAGCGAACGCTACTTGAAAAAAGCGCATGGGATCATTAAAGAGTTGCCGAACTGCAAAGAAAAAACGGCTCTTCTAAATATTGCGAAATATATTGGAAAACGGAAATTCTAACTTTATACAGCATCCTGCTGAATAAAGTTAAAGCCTCCGGCGGATGCCTCAGATTTTCAATGGTAGTTTTTCGAGCAAACTCGAAAAAATCTGGGCACAAATACGCCAAGGCGTATTTGATTATGATTGCCATTGATTACATATTTTGATAAAATTTGAAATGATTTTAACTTTAAAAGTGATACTATACATAATGACTGGAGAGATGAAACATGGAAAGATCTTTTATCATGGTTAAGCCTGACGGCGTACAACGAAATTTAGTAGGGGAGATCGTATCTCGCTTTGAAAACAAAGGCTTCAAATTAGTTGGTGCAAAGTTAATGACTGTATCAAAGGAATTAGCTGAAGAGCATTACGGCGAGCATAAAGAACGCCCATTTTTCGGTGAACTAGTTGACTTCATTACATCAAGCCCTGTATTTGCAATGGTTTGGGAAGGCGAAAATGTAATCGCAACTGCACGTCAAATGATGGGTAAAACCAATCCTGCTGACGCTCTTCCTGGAACTATCCGTGGCGATTTCGGTGTAACAATGGGTAAAAACGTTATTCACGGATCAGATTCACCAGAAAGCGCTGGGCGTGAAATCAGCCTATGGTTTAAAGAAGATGAAGTTAGTGAATACAATAAGCAAGTTGACGAGTGGGTATACTAATTGTAAATCTACGAAAACAACCAGCCATATCTGGCTGGTTGTTTTTTTCTAATAGAAATACATGGGACCATTTGTTATACTTTAAGAAGTTTAAACTTTATAGGATTAAAGTATAAGAAAAGACATCGTAATTTGCCATTATGGGCAAATTACGTGTTTTTCTAATGATAAAAATCAAGGGAGTCTAGTAGAAGAGGAGAAAGATAATGATGAATGACTACCAGGATTTTATAACAAAAGTACATAGAAAAACCGGTATCGATTTGTCTTGCTACAAAGAAGCGCAAATGAAGCGGAGATTAACCTCTCTTTATGAAAAAAAAGGATTCAAGAGCTTTCAGGAATTTTTTAATGCCATGTCTACGGATAAAGATCTATTAGATGAATTTTTAGACCGAATGACAATTAACGTCTCTGAATTTTATCGGAATGCAAAACGATGGGAGGTTTTGCAAAAAAAAATAATTCCTAAATTGCTAGAGAAGAACAAAAAGTTAAAAGTATGGAGTGCGGCTTGTTCTACAGGGGAGGAGCCGTACACGATCGCTATGATTTTGTCTCACTTTATGCCACTTTCTCAAATTCAGATTCTAGCAACTGATTTAGATGAAACAGTCATTGCACGTGCTGAAAATGGTATTTACCCGGATCGCTCTTTAGTTGAGGTACCAGACGATATCAAAAGGAAGTTCTTTACGAAAGATGGTATTTTCTATAAAGTGAATGATGATATTAAAAGGACAGTTACTTTCAAAAAACATAATTTATTAGCAGATCCATTCGACAATAATTTTGATTTAATTGTATGTCGGAATGTGTTGATTTACTTTACAGAAGATGCAAAGGAAGTTCTGTATCGGAAGTTTAGTGCAGCTTTAAAAAACGGTGGTATTCTTTTTGTAGGCAGTACTGAACAAATATTTAATCCGCAAAGCTTTGGATTTGAAACAGAAGATACATTTTTTTATCGAAAAGTCTAACTTTATTACGCCAAGGCGCATTTGATAAATAAGAATTCAAAATATACTGACGACAAATAGTCACTATTATGATATATTAATACATAAAAGCTTTAAAGAGGTGAAGAGTGATGAGATATATAACTGCTGGAGAATCACATGGACCACAATTAACAACAATTTTAGAAGGAATACCTGCACAATTATCATTAGTCGCTGAGGATATAAATGAGGAACTTGCCCGTCGTCAAAAAGGACACGGTAGAGGCCGTCGGATGCAAATTGAAAAGGACCAGGTTCAAATTTTAAGCGGGGTCCGTCATGGGAAAACATTAGGTTCTCCTGTAACACTTGTAGTAAAGAATGATGATTGGACACATTGGACGAAAGTAATGGGAATTGAGCCGCTTGAAAGTGAACAAGATGAGGAAGATATCAAGCGCAAAATCACACGCCCACGTCCAGGCCATGCTGATCTTGTAGGGGCTATTAAATATGGACATCGCGATATGAGAAACGTACTTGAACGCTCTTCCGCAAGGGAGACAACTGTACGTGTAGCAGCAGGGGCTGTAGCGAAAAAGCTATTGTCTGAATTGGGAATTACTGTTGCAGGTCATGTATTGGAAATAGGCGGAGTAAAAGCCGAGAATATTTCTTATAATAGCTTAGAAGAACTAAAAGAACGCAGCGAAAACTCACCTGTTCGTTGTCTGGATGAAGCTGCAGCACAAAAAATGATGGCAGCGATTGATCAAGCAAAAGAAGACGGAGATTCCATCGGTGGTGTTGTTGAGGTTATTGTTGATGGACTTCCTGCCGGTATAGGTAGCTATACCCATTACGATCTAAAACTGGATGCCAAAATTGCGGCAGCGATTGTAAGCATCAACGCTTTCAAGGGTGTGGAATTTGGGATTGGTTTTGAAGCCGCAAGAAGACCGGGCAGCCAGGTTCACGATGAAATCATTTGGAACGAAGAAGATGGATATTCAAGAAAAACAAATAATTTAGGTGGTTTTGAAGGCGGTATGACCACAGGTATGCCAATTGTCGTCCGCGGTGTGATGAAGCCAATTCCTACTTTATATAAACCATTACAAAGTGTTGATATTGATACGAAAGAAGTATTTGAGGCGAGCATCGAGCGTTCTGATAGCTGTGCTGTTCCGGCAGCAAGTGTTGTTGCGGAGGCTGTTGTTGCATGGGAAATTGCGCAGGCGATTGTTGACCAGTTTGGAAAGGATCGCATTGATCAAATTAAAGAGAATATCGCTAGCTGGAACGAAAGAGCGAGGAATTATTAAGATGGAGACGTTAACGATATCAACTGCATCGAAGACGTACCCTCTATACATTGGTGACCGTATCCGTTTTGAAATTCAATCGTTTCTTAATAATCTTAATGGTAATTTTTCAAGCATTTTGATTATTACGGATTCAAATGTTGAACCGCTCTTTTTAAATGATATTAAAACTTCATTGACTGACTTTGAAAATATTTATTCTTATGTAGTTCCCGGTGGAGAAGGAGCAAAGTCATTCTCTGTATTTTACGATCTCTTAACCTATGCTCTCGAGAATGAACTTGATCGTAAATCCCTTGTGATTGCTTTAGGCGGAGGGGTGATTGGCGATTTAGCAGGATTTGTTGCGGCGACCTATATGAGAGGAATTCCTTTTATTCAAATGCCAACAACCTTGCTTGCCCATGATAGTTCTGTTGGCGGCAAGGTAGCCATTAACCATCCACTTGGGAAAAATATGATCGGTGCTTTTTATCAGCCTGAAGCCGTTATTTACGATACAGATATGCTACTAACCCTTCCGGAGGAACAGTGGCGTTCAGGTTTTGCAGAAGTTATTAAGCATGCTTTAATTTGGGATGCAGATTTTTACAATTGGCTACATTCTGAAATTCATACATTGGCAGATTTACGTGCTGAAAAACTCCAATATGCCTTGGCAAAAGGGATCTCTGTAAAAGCGCAGGTTGTTGCACAGGATGAAAAGGAAAGCGGTATTCGTGCCTATTTGAATTTTGGCCACACACTTGCACACGCGATTGAAGCAGGCTTGGGCTATGGCAAAATGAGCCATGGTGATGCTGTTGCTATTGGAATGCTATTTGCCATTAGAGTAAGTGAAGAATATTACGGAATAAATTTAAATCTATCTAAATTTAAAGAGTGGTTTAAGCAATACAATTTTCCTCAAATACCAAAGGAATTAGGAGCAGATCTTCTACTTCAATTAATGAAAAAAGATAAAAAAGCACAAAACGGCTCACTGCGAATGGTATTAATGAAAACTATCGGTGAGGTTGAAACCGTAAAGGTAAACGATGAATTTATCTTAAATACTTTAATAAAGGAATTAGAGGAGGTGCAATAGGTTGATTCGTGGGATTAGAGGAGCAATAACAGTAAAAGAAAATAATGCAAATGAAATGGTTGCCAATACAAAAATTCTTCTTGATGAGATGATTGAGAAAAATGAAATCGTTCCAGAAAATGTGGTGCAAGTGCTAATAACTACAACAGAAGATTTGGATGCTGTTTTTCCGGCGAGGGCGATGCGTATGTTAGATGGCTGGACTTACGTTCCTGTCATGTGTATGCGTGAAATTCCGGTTGTGAATTCACTTGAAAAATGTATCCGCATTATGATGACTGTTGAAACGGATATTCCGCAGGATCAAATCGACCATATTTATTTAGAAGGTGCCATTGTACTTAGACCTGATTTATCAATGAATAAATAATTTTTGTACTGATATGAAGTATATCTTTTGTCGGATATCAGTATAAGAAAGGACATCGACTTCCGCCATTGCGGGCGGAAATCGTGTCTTTCTAAAAATTTATTGACAAAAAAAGCTGGTTTGTAATAAAATGACATATAAGTTTAGTTTAACTTTTAGAGTTGAGTTTTTAGAGCAGAGTTGAGAATGACAAATTAATTTGTCAAGGGTAGAATGAGTAGAGCAGAGTTGAGACGAGATCTTTTAAATTTAAATTTTAAACCACTACCCTAAGAAAAGTGTGCCTATTTTTTTATCAGGCCTCTTCTTAGGGTTGTTTTTTTCTCATCAATTTACTCCTCATTCTCCATTACTAAAAGAATGGAGAGATGTTTATGAATAATTATAATTTTTCCTCGTTTTGTGAAGATACAAAAGAGTATCTGACTATTCCGATCGTCAAACGATATTTCGTTGATACGATTACTCCCATCCAAATTTTTCGAAATTTAAAAGAAGAAGCGAGCTTTCTCTTAGAAAGTAAGGATGATGCATCACCATGGTCTCGTTATTCATTTATTGGTTTAAATCCATTTTTATATGTTGAGGAATGTGAAGGGTCTTTTTATTTAAAAAATGAAAATAAGGAAACTATTATGTCGGCCCGACATTTTCGCGAAGCGTTCCGTCTTTGTATGGAAATGCTAAAGGTAAAAAACCCGGATGTGTCACTCCCTTTTTGGGGTGGTGCTGTTGGAGTTATGGGTTATGATTCAATTACGGCTTTTGAGAAGGTTCCTGAACATACAACGAATGATTTAAATCTTAAACGGTTTTCATTCATGTTTTGTGAAACGATGATCGCGTTTGACCATGAGCAAAAGGAATTAGATATCATTCAGCTTGTTCGTCTCGAGGGGAATGAATCGAGAAATATACTGGAGTTATTATATAAAGAGGTTCATAAAAAAATAGATTTAATTTTTGACCAAATCTTTAATTCGAAAATAAAGAATGAAGGATTACAAGCGATGGAGCAAATGTCTGAAGTTGATTTTAGTGATGTTGCCTCCAACTATAAAAAGCATGAATTCATAAGAGACGTTAACAAAATAAAAGATTATATAAAGGCTGGGGACATTTTCCAAGCGGTATTATCGCAACGATTTGAAATCCCAATAACCATAAAAGGATTCGATTTATATAGAGTACTCAGGATGGTCAATCCTTCACCATATTTATTTTATTTAAAGCTTGATGACTATGAATTAATCGGGAGCTCTCCAGAGCGGTTAATTCAGATCGAAAATGGTCATCTTGAAATTCACCCGATTGCTGGAACGAGAAGAAGAGGTCGATCGAAGGAAGAGGATCAGACTCTAGCTGAAGAATTATTGGCGGATGAAAAGGAGCGCGCCGAGCATTATATGCTTGTAGATCTGGCGCGAAATGATATCGGCAGGGTTGCTGAATTTGGTTCTGTCCAAACACCGGTGTTGATGGAATTAGGTAAGTTCTCGCATGTCATGCATTTAATCTCTAAAGTTACCGGACAACTAAAAAATGACGTTGATCCGATTGATGCGTTAATATCTGCCTTTCCGGCCGGGACAGTATCCGGTGCACCGAAAATCCGTGCTATGCAAATCTTGCAGGAAATGGAGCCGACAGCACGTAATGTATATGCCGGGACAGTGGCCTATCTTGGGTTTGACGGAAATATTGATTCCTGTATTGCGATTCGAACTATTTTAGTAAAAGACAACAAAGCGTATGTTCAAGCTGGTGCTGGAATTGTGGCAGATTCAGTTCCTGAACTTGAATATAAAGAAACGATAAATAAAGCGAGTGCGCTAATCAAGAGTATCAAGCTTGCTGAAAAGATGTTCCAAAGGGAGGAAATTTCATATGTTTAAAGAAATTTTAAATAAATGTGTACTAGGAGAAACATTAACGGAGCAGGAAGCAGAAATGATTATGGATGATATTATGTCCGGGATTGCCTCGCAAAGCCAAATTGCCAGTCTTATATCCATTTTGCGTTTTAGAGGAGAAACAGCTGATGAATTGGTAGGTTTTACAAGAGCGATGCGTTCTCATATGACGCAGCTAGATTACGAGGATGAGGCAGTGATTGATACATGCGGTACTGGCGGTGATGGTGCGTCAACTTTTAATATATCAACAACAGCTTCTATTATTCTCTCGGGACTTGGTGTAAAAGTTGCAAAACATGGAAATCGTGCCTTTACGTCTAAAAGCGGGAGCGCAGATGTGCTTGAGCAGTTAGGAATTAATATTCAAAGTACACCTGAGGAGGCTAAGAACTCGCTTAATAAATATAATATGAGTTTTTTATTTGCGCCTGCGTACCATTCATCCATGAAACACGCGGCTGTACCGCGTAAAGATGTAGGATTTCGGACGATTTTTAATTTGTTAGGTCCGATTTCAAATCCTGCCAATTGTAAATATCAATTGATCGGTGTGTACGATACTAGACTGGCTGAAAAAATGGCGGAAACTTTAAAGCGCCTTGGCTCTAAAAAAGTTTTGCTTGTGACAGGCAGGGATGGATTGGATGAATGTTCAATTACAACTGAAACAGATGTTGTGGAATTAAATAATGGTACCATTACAAGAAAGACAATTTCTCCTGAAGAATTTGGACTGGAACGGGGAACGCTAGATGAAATTCGTGTTTCCTCGGTTGAAGAAAGCGCCGCTGTCCTTGAAAATGTTCTAGCAGGAAGCGGCAACCGCTCTCAAACGAACATTGTTTTATTAAATGCGGGGGCAGGCCTTTATGCTGCTGAAAAATGCACGTCAATTAAAGAAGGAATAGAAATGGCTAAAGCGGCAATAGAAGAAGGTGTCGCAATAGCCCAACTAAACAAGCTACGAACTAAGAATTTTGTAATAAAGGAGAAACAGCAGTATGCTTAATAAAATTATCGAAACAAAAAAGGAAGAGGTAGCACAGTTAGTGTTGCCTCCTAAAGAATCTGTAAAGCCAGTATCTTTTTTTAATGCATTACAAAATACAAAAAATGAAGTGGCCTTAATAGCCGAAGTAAAAAAAGCGTCACCTTCAAAAGGAATTATAAAAGGAAACTTTGATCCAATTCAGATCGCAAAAGAATACGAAAGAGGCGGTGCCGATGCGATTTCCGTTTTAACAGACAGCCGCTATTTTCAAGGAAAGCGGGAGTATATCCCGGCCATAAAAAAGGCGGTCTCGTTACCTATCCTTCGTAAAGATTTTATTATCGATGAAAACCAGGTATTAGAAAGTAAACTAATTGGTGCTGATGCCATTTTATTAATAGCGGAGGTATTAGAAGCTAGTAAACTATATGAATTCTATCAATTTGCAACTGAATTAGGGTTGGATTGTTTAGTAGAGATTCATTCCAGCGAAGCATTAGAAGGGATTCTATCCATTTTTACTCCGAAAATTATTGGTGTGAACAATCGTAATCTAAAAACCTTCGAAGTTACTCTCGAACAAACGGAGACTATCACATCGTATATACCGGAAGAAAGCTTGTTTATAAGTGAGAGCGGTATTTTTACCCATGATGATATTCTAAGAGTAAAAAAAGCAGGTGCAAAGGCCGTACTAGTCGGAGAGTCACTTATGAGGGCTGAAACACCTGCACAAGGAATTTTAACGTTATTCGGAGCGGGAGCGGCGCAATGAAAGCAACAGTCTTAAAACTATGTGGAAATCATTCTTTACAAGATTTACAACTATCGGTTAATAGTGGTGCACCTTATATCGGCATTGTGTTCGCTGAAAGCAAGCGTAAGGTAGCCCCCGCCCTGTGCGGAGAGTGGCTTAAACAAATCGAAAAAGGCGAAGAACAAAAATATGTCGGAGTTTTTGTAAATCCAACTTTACAAGAAATTTCACATGTACTCTCCCATGTGCCGCTTGATATTATCCAGTTTCATGGAAACGAGTCGCCTGAAGAAATAATTGAAATTAAACTCTCAACAGGCCTGACCGTTTGGAAAGCGATCCATCATAATCAAAATGGGTTAAAGAAAATGAAAAGCTATAACCGCGTAGCAGATGGCTATGTGATCGATTCCACAGTGAAAGGTGCATGGGGAGGAACTGGCACAAGCTTTGACTGGGAGTCTATACCAGCCTACAATAAAGAAGCGGAAGCTCAGGGGGTGCAGTGTCTCATTGCTGGGGGGATTACTCCTCTTAATATAGACGAAATTTTGGTCTATTCACCAGAAGGGATTGATATTTCAAGCGGCATTGAAACGAATGGTAGTAAAGATGGCAACAAAATCCAGGTGATTATGGAAAGGTTAAAAAAATCCGGTCATAGTCTTTACCAATTCTAATCCTGTGATACAATGAAAAGAAGAATCCTTTTTCGCTTTAATGCGAGAAAATAAACTAATCATACTAAAAGATACAGGAATGGTGGGTCTGAGATGAAAATTAAAGTAAATGAGCAGCTCATTGGGTTAACACCGTATCAGCCTGGTAAGCCAATCGAAGATGTAAAAAGGGAGCTTGGGTTAGATAAAATCACGAAGCTTGCTTCTAATGAAAATCCATTTGGTAGCTCCGAAAAAGCTAAAGAAGCAATCCGAAACAGTTTAGATGAACTGGCACTTTATCCTGATGGATACGCACGAAATATGCGTGAAAAAGTGGCTCAGTTTATTGGTGTTGATGAAAACCAACTAATTTTCGGAAATGGTTCGGACGAATTGATTGCCATCCTTTGTACAGCACTTTTATCACCTGCAAAAAATACGGTAATGGCCAATCCATCGTTCTCCCAATATAGCCATAATGCAACGCTTCAAGGAGCAGAAATTCGTATGGTTGAAAATATTAATGGAGAACATGATTTAGATGGAATGCTAAAAGCAATTGATGAAAATACAGCAATCGTATGGGTATGCAATCCAAATAATCCAACAGGAACATATATTAGCGAAGAAAAAATCGTTAACTTTATTAAAAACGTTCCTGAACATATTCTGATCGTAATGGATGAAGCCTATAATGAATATGCTGTCGCGGAGGATTACCCAAATACATTATCATACTTAAAAGATTATCCAAATATGATTATTCTTCGTACATTTTCGAAAGCATATGGACTTGCCGCTCTTCGTGTTGGTTATGGGGTTGGTGATCCTGAACTAATCACGGCACTTGATCCGGCAAGAGGACCTTTTAACACTTCCCGAATTGCCCATGCAGCTATTGTAGCAGCAGTGGATGACCAAGAGTTCATTCAAACATGTGTAAAAGCAAATCGTGAAGGATTAGAGCAATTTTATCAATTTTGTAAAGAAAACAGATTAGATTATTTCCCTTCTCAAGCGAATTTTATTTTGATTGATTTTAATCGCTCTGGACAAGAAGTATTTGATTATTTATTAAGAAAAGGCTTTATTGTTCGTTCAGGCACTGCTCTAGGTTATCCAACCTCTGTAAGAATTACAGTTGGTAGCAAAGAACAAAATAAGGAAATCATTCAAGCTTTAACTGAAATGCTTGGGGAGTCTCGTTAGGGGGACATTTCCTTGGAAAAAAGAGTTTTTGTAATCGGGCTTGGTCTAATCGGTGGTTCGATTGCGTTAGCGATTAGACGTGCTCAAGAGGATGTAACGATTGTAGGTTTTGAGATCAATGAAGAACGGCTCGGTTTGGCGAAAACGCTAAATGTTATTGACGAAGGTGCTGTATCAATTGTGCAAGGGGCAAAAGACGCTGACCTGATCATCATCTCTGCTCCTGTCGGGCAAGCCGAGGAAATAATGGAGACGCTTGTGAATATTGAGATGAAACCTACTGTAATCATCACTGATGTTGGGAGCACGAAACAACAAATTATGAGTAAGGCAATTCATTTACACAAAAAGGGTGTTACTTTTATTGGTGGTCATCCAATGGCAGGCTCCCACAAAAGTGGTGTAAGTGCTGCAAGACCTCATCTGTTCGAAAATGCGTTTTATATTTTAACACCGGAAAAAAACACTCCGGCTGCCAAAATCGAAGAATTAAAAGATTGGCTCAGTGGGACAAAAGCAAACTTTTTAATTATGTCTCCAAAAGAGCATGATGAACTGACTGGGGCGGTCAGTCATTTTCCGCATATCGTTGCGGCAAGCCTTGTTCATCAGGTTGCTGCTATCGATGAGAAAAATTCGACGATATCAAGTATTGCGGCCGGTGGTTTTAGGGATATCACAAGAATTGCATCGAGCAGCCCTACAATGTGGCGGGATATTCTTCTTCATAATAAAGATACTCTGCTTGCCCTTCTAGAGAAGTGGCGGATAGAGATGGACCGCGTTAAAGATATGATTGATACGATGGATAGTGATGCGATTTACTCCTATTTTAATTCAGCAAAAGAGTTCCGTGATGGATTACCGGTTAAGCAAAAGGGTGCGATTCCGTCTTTTTATGATTTATATGTTGATGTACCGGACCATCCGGGTAGTATTTCCGAGGTTACTAGTATACTTGCTAAAGAGGAAATTAGCATCACCAATATTAGAATCATTGAGGTTCGGGAAGATATAATGGGGGTCTTAAGACTAAGCTTCCGCAATGAGGATGATCGCAAGAGGGCACAAATCTGTCTTGCCAAACATCAATTTGAATCATTTATTGAAATGTAAGGATGTGGTTATTTGTCATCTAAACAATTAGTAACGAACGTATCAAGTCTTAAAGGAACAATTCAAGTACCAGGCGATAAATCAATATCACATCGTGCTGTCATGTTCGGATCGATTGCAAAAGGAAAAACTACGGTTACCGGCTTTTTGCCAGGTGAGGATTGCTTAAGCACCATCAACTGCTTTCGAAAAATGGGTGTGAGGATCACACAAACGGGTGAATATGTTGAAATTGAATCAGATGGTATTAATGGCCTAAAAGAACCTAAGGATATTCTGGATGTTGGTAATTCGGGAACAACGACAAGATTAATGCTTGGTATTTTAGCAACTAGACCGTTTCATTCTGTATTAATTGGCGACGAATCGATCGCGAAACGACCGATGGGCAGGGTAACAAATCCGTTAAGACAAATGGGGGCGGTCATCGATGGACGTGAAAACGGCATGTACACTCCCCTATCTATTAGAGGTGGAGATACAGTTGGAATACAGTATCATTCCCCAGTAGCAAGCGCCCAAGTCAAATCTGCGATATTACTTGCTGGCCTTGGCTCAAAAGGAGTAACAACTGTTACGGAACCAGCATTATCAAGGGATCATACTGAAAGGATGCTTGAAGCATTTGGTGCTGCAGTTATACGTGACGGTTTATCCGTCTCGATTGAAGGCGGCCAAACACTAACTGCAACGGAAATTAAGGTACCTGGAGACATATCCTCTGCTGCGTTTTTCTTAGCAGCTGGGGCGATTGTTCCGAATAGTCGAATCATCCTTAAAAATGTAGGGATGAATCCAACCCGAACAGGTATTGTAACAGTTTTACAAAAAATGGGTGCGGAATTAGAGATCACAAATGAACGAATTGTCAACGGCGAACCAGTTGCTGATTTAACGATTTCAACTTCAAATCTTACAGCAACGGAAATAAGCGGTGATATTATCCCTGCATTAATTGACGAAATCCCTATTATTGCGCTTCTAGCGACACAGGCTGATGGCCAAACGGTGATCCGTAATGCTGAGGAGTTAAAAGTAAAAGAAACGAACCGGATTGACACGGTAGTAACAGAGCTTAAAAAAATGGGTGCGATGATTGAAGCTACAGACGATGGAATGATTATTCATGGAAGATCGCCTTTACATGGGGCAGAAGTTAATAGCTATGGTGACCATCGAATCGGAATGATGTTAGCCATTGCTGCCCTTCTGTCAAAATCTGACACAATCCTTCAGGATGCAGATGCGATTGCAGTATCCTATCCGAATTTCTTTGATCATTTAACTGAACTTGTTAAAGAAGACTAGTTCTAATATGTCCTTTCCTATCATAACTTGTGTTAAGAAAAATTGTACAAGCATGATAAGGAGGGGCATTTTATTTTGAGCTATATTATTGAAGATGCGAATGTCGTTTCAGACCAGGGCATCCTGAATCGATCCTTTTTAATTCAGGAAAATAAAATCAGTCATTTTGGCAGATCATTAAGAAAATATCAAGGTATGAGGATGAATGTTTCTACTTATTTTATGACACCTGGTCACACTTTCATTGATTTTGATTTAATCAAGTGTGATAACTTGAAGGATTTCAAACAAAGGTTAATAAACTTAATTTCTAAAGGCTGTACAACAGTTTTAGCTCCTTGCTATATTCCTTATGAACTTGATTTTGAAAAAAATATTCGCGGAGCAAGGCATAGAATGATAAATAGTACAATTGATTTTACTATTGGTGTGCACATGACAGCTGAAAAATTGACCCCATCCCTTGTTAGGTTGTGTAAACGTCATAAACTCCCCTACATTATTGCTGAGATAAGTGAGCATACCGATATCCATTCAATTCCATGGGGGTGGATTAGGGATGCCGGGTTTCAATTTCAAGTCCCAATCTATCCTTTATGGAAAGTAGAGGACGAAAAAGTGTTAAAAACGCAGATGGATAGATGGGAATACGTAACATCCCTCAACAAAATCCCAACATATCTTCAGTTTCCGATAGATTTAAGACCAATACCAAGAGTTATTCGTAAGCAAATCGGACTTTTTCCGAAAAAAGGAGAGCTCTTAATCGGGAATGATCTCGATTATAATTTATATCAATATCCAGAGTTTGTGTTGAAAGTTGAAGATACAACCAAACTTGATTATGATAAAATTGATCCGATTATTACAGTTCATAAGGGCAGATTATTAAAGACCAAGCTTGAGACGAATTTTTTTCCGGGATATGGGGAAGAATTAAAAATTAAAGCACCAGGTCTTTTTAGTTGAATCAAGTGGCTATAGCCCCACCTTTAGCGCTGGCTGTGGTGGGTTTTTATTTTTAAATTTAAGGAGTTTGGATATGGACGAAAAGTTACTTAAAGCCATTCAATTAGTTGAAAATGGAAATATAAATGAAGGTCTTCAGTATTTACATAGTCTCATAGATATATCAAATCATGAGGAAAAATTAATGATTGCCGATCTTTATTTACAATGGGGTTTTTTAGACGAAGCTAAAGAAATTGTGAATGAACTACTGGAATTGTATCCTGATGAAGGTCAATTATATATTTATGCTGCGGAAATAGCGATTGAACAGGATTACGAAGGCGATGCACTGGACTACTTGGAAGAAATAAAAGAAGATGATCCTGCCTATCTTCAAGCCCTGATTTTGATGGCTGATATGTTTCAAATGCAGGGCCTTGATGAAGCGGCTGAACAAAAGCTTTTAAAAGCGAAACGATTAGCGCCTGAGGAAGCATTGATTGACCTTGGATTGGGCCAATTTTATTCAGATATTGGCGAATATCAAAAGGCGATTCCATTTTTTCGAAATTTAATAGATACAAATGTAGAGATTGAACATGCAAACGTCCATCTATTGTTAGCGGATGCTTTTGTTCATACAGGGTGTTTCGAGGAGGCTCTTGCAAGCTATGAAAAAGGGCTTACGAATAAAATTGAAATTAATGGGCTTTTTAACTACGGTTTAATGGCTTATCAACTTGAACGATATGAGCTTGCTGTAGCAAAATGGAATGAACTTAAACTGATGGATCCAGACTATGTACCAGTATACCTTTATTTGGCGAAAGCCTACGAACAAATGGGGGCATTAAATGAAAGCTATCAAACGACGCAAGAAGGACTGCAAATAGATCCGGAGTATAAGGAACTGCTTGTGTTTGCTGCAAAGATCGCTATGAAGATACAAAATGATAAAGACGTGGAGGCCCACCTTGTAAAGGCAATCGAGATTGATTCTGGTTTTGTTGAGGCCATTCATTTATTATCAAGCTATTATCTTTTTCATGAGCAATATGAAGAAGTTGTTAGTCTCCTTGAAACAGCAGTTGCAGGGGACGAATATGACCCACAATTTGACTGGGATTTAGCCGTTGCAAAAAATAATTTAGATAGATATAAAGATGCATTAAACCACTATGAGAATGCATATACTTCTTTTAAAGACAATATACAGTTTCTTCAGGATTTTGGTTATTTTCTTCTAGAAGATGGAGACCAGAAAAAAGCGAAGGATATGTTTGAACGAATTCTTGAAATTGACCCGCAGTGTATGGAAATTGAAGAAGAGTTGTTGCGTTTGGAAGGAAAGTAGTTTTTTTTAGAAAACGTGTAGAAATTTGTCATGAATTTTAAGCAGGATTTTGTATATTTCTTAAAGAATTATATTATTAAAACGGAGAGAAGAAAACGCAGAGGAGGGATTTTTTTTGGCAACCCCTGTATCTGTCAATGAAAAGAAAGAATTCGTGCGCTGGTTTTTAAATCATTATCAGTTAAAAAGACGGGAATGTGTTTGGATTTTGAATTATTTAATGAGCCATGACCAATTGATGAAGAATGTTCATTTCGTCGAACAGGCTGCATATTGTCCAAGAGGAATTATCATGTCAACCCATTGTGTGGATGATGTACCGTTTCGATTTTATAAAGATAATGTAATGACAACCGATGCAGAAAAATCCTTTCATGACATTCGCTTAAATCGTGATCAAGACATCTACATGCAACTAAATTTCAAATCATCTTTTTCTTGCTCAAATTATGTTGCAGTACTGGAGGAAAATAAGTTTATCCCAAACCATCTTCAGATTAATGAAAAAGATCAGCAACTAGCTCAAAAATTTCTGGATGAATCTTTACGATCTTTCCAAAGAGATAAGCTTCTCGCGCAAATCGATGAGGCTTTAGACAAATTAGATTTTGATAAGTTTATGCATCTTTCCGCACGTTTAAATTCATTGCTGGAATGCCAAAATACTTCCTCGATTTAGAGGAAGGTTTTTTTTTGTCTAAAAAAATGTTTTAATATAAGAAAAGCGGAAGCGACCGGTTAGCGAAGTCAACTAGCCGCTGGGAGCTGGAGCTAGACATTTAAAAGGGGAGAATATGCATGAAATGGGTTAGTGCAGATATTGAAATGTACATGAAAGCAAGAGAATATGTAGATACTGTTATTGTACCACTTATACCGATTACCTTTAAGGGAGACATGATTCCAACTGTCGAGATGGGTGAATTTATTTCAATTCTAGCTTTAGAGCTTGAAAGAGAATATAAAGGCAGACTCATTGTCCTACCTGCTTTTACATATTTAAGAGAAGAGGAGCCATCCACTTTAATTAACAGAGTCAATCTATGGAATAATAATTTACTTCAAGATGGTATTAAAAATGTAGTGTTATTAACTTCAGATTCTGATTGGAAGCTCAATGAAAAAGATGTACAAGCTACCTTGCTTTGGGTGCCTTCCATATCCTTTAAAGATCTAGATAAAAAATACATAGAGCAAATGGTAAAATCACAGATGAAGTCAATCCATTCACTGGTTATCAATCTGTGGAAAAAAGAGAGTTGATGCTAATTTTACCCTTGTTTTTTCGACAGATTTTATTGACCAAAGGACAAGTTTGCGCTATCATGAGTATGTCCTAGTAATATGTGTGTTTATTAATGATTTGTCCGGATGGACTATCCTGTTAATAGAGGGGGGAAAAGAATGAGTAAGGGAAATAAAGTAACTAGACGTCAATTTCTTAGCTACACACTAACAGGTGTTGGTGGATTTATGGCAGCGGGCATGCTTACTCCAATGGTGCGTTTTGCGATTGATCCGGTGTTAAAGCCAGCTACTAAAGGTGAATTTGTTGCAGTAGTTGAGGAATCTAAGCTTACATCTGAACCACAACGTTTTGACTTTACAGTACATCAGGTTGATGCTTGGTATGAGTCAGATGTAACAATGTCAGCATGGGTTTATAAGAAAGATGATGGCAGCATTCAAGCAATGTCACCAGTATGTAAACATTTGGGCTGTACTGTAACTTGGAATGATCCAAAGTTTGCAAACGAATTCTACTGTCCATGTCATGATGGAAGGTATGAAAAGGATGGCACTAATATACCTGGTACACCACCGCTTGCACCATTAGACCTTTATGACCACAAACTTGAAGGCGGAACTTTATATCTTGGTAAAGCTAGACCACGAGCATAGGAGGGGCGTAATAAATGCTTAATAAAATTTATGATTGGGTAGATGAGCGTTTAGATATTACGCCGGTATGGCGTGATATTGCTGACCATGAAGTACCTGAGCATGTTAACCCTGAACATCACTTTTCAGCATTTGTATACTGTTTTGGCGGACTTACATTCTTCATAACTGTCATCCAAGTTTTATCTGGAATGTTTTTAACAATGTACTATGTTCCAGATATTAAAAATGCTTGGGAATCAGTATACTATTTGCAAAATGAAGTGGCATTTGGTGTAATTGTGCGCGGAATGCATCACTGGGGAGCAAGTTTAGTTATTGTTATGTTATTTTTACACGTTTTACGTGTGTTTTTCCAAGGAGCTTATAAAAAGCCACGTGAATTAAACTGGGTAGTAGGCGTATTAATTTTCTTCATTATGTTAGGACTTGGTTTTACAGGATACCTATTACCATGGGATATGAAAGCATTATTTGCAACAAAGGTAGGTTTACAGATTGCAGAGGCTGTTCCATTACTTGGACCTTCAATTAAAACATTATTAGCAGGTAGCCCTGAAATTGTTGGTGCACAAACATTAACGCGTTTCTTCGCAATCCATGTATTCTTCCTGCCAGCAGCATTATTTGGTTTACTGGCTGCCCATTTCATTATGATTCGAAAACAAGGTATTTCGGGTCCATTGTAAAATACATATGTAACATAAGGGAGGGAAGACGATGCATCGCGGAAAAGGTATGAAATTCGTTGGGGATTCTCGTATATCTGCTGAAAGAAAACCCAATGTACCGAAGGATTATTCCGAATATCCAGGAAAAACGGAGGCATTTTGGCCGAATTTCCTTTTAAAAGAATGGTTGATCGGGTCTGTATTCTTAGTTGGATACCTTTGTTTAACCATTGCGCATCCATCACCATTAGAGCGTATAGCTGATCCGACTGATACAAGCTATATTCCATTACCAGACTGGTATTTCTTATTCTTATATCAATTACTTAAATATGAGTATGCATCAGGTCCATATACAGTAATCGGTGCGATGATCATTCCTGGTCTTGCATTTGGTTCGTTACTATTAGCACCTTGGTTAGACAGAGGTCCTGAGCGCCGCCCATCAAAACGACCAATTGCAACTGGTTTAATGTTATTGGCACTAGCTGCAACAATCTTCTTAACTTGGCAATCAGTAGTTAACCATGACTGGGAAGCTGCTGCAAAACAAGGTGAAATCAAGCAAACTGTTGAATTTGATAAAGAAGATCCAGGCTACAAAGCACTTGAAGCTAGCGGCTGTTTAAACTGTCACGGTACAGATTTGACTGGTGGACCAGCAGCACCTGCTTTAACAGAGACTGGCGCAACTTTATCCGCTGAGGAAATTGCTGATATCGCTGTTAACGGCCGTGCAACAATGCCACCAGGTATGTTCAAAGGTTCTGATGAGGAACTAAAAGCACTTTCTGAGTTTATACACGGTCTTAGTGCAAAATAATTTTACAAATTAAAAGCTGACTTTCAGTAGAAGGTCAGCTTTTTTATTAATTTTAATCCGGAGTTGAGTAGATGAAGCTATTAATCCACTTTTTAGGTATGCGCCCAATTTTATGGCTACTGCTAGTTATTAATATATTTGGTACGATTTGGGGTTACATCTGGTACGGTTGGCAATTAGCGGAAACACCTCCCCGATTTCTACTCTTTGTTCCAGATAGCCCTACGGCAAGTTTATTTTTCGTGATTGTTTTAATTGCATTTTTATTAAGGAAAAATTGGCCAATAATAGAAGCATTAGCAATTGTAACCCTCTTTAAGTATGGGATTTGGGCCGTTGTGATGAATTTATTAGTTTTAAAAGTTGAAGGTAGCCTGCCATGGGAGGGATACATGTTAATCGCCTCTCATTTTGCGATGGCTGCCCAGGGTCTGTTATACGCACCATATTACCGCCTAAAAGCTTGGCATTTAATAGTCGCAGCTGTTTGGACTTTACATAATGATGTAATCGATTATGTGTTTGGAATGATGCCAAGATACGGTGTACTCAGTGATTTTACCCCGCAAATCGGTTATTTTACATTTTGGTTAAGTATCGCATCAATTTTAATTACATATTGGCTATGTATCCGCGATAAACATTATCAAGCTGAGTTGCAATAAAGTTCTACTCTTGTCCCTTCTTTCATACACTCATACAAAGTATATGGGGGGACAAGTGATGACTAAAAAGATTGTAATGGTTTTTGTATTTTTGTTATTTGTAATTCCTCAACAAATGATATACGCCAACAATAATAATAGTTGGACATACTTAGATAATATGGCTGACAAAGCACTTATACTTACGAAACAAGAAAAATTCGATCAGGCTAAACAGGTATTGGAACAATTTTCGGAACAGTTTTTGAAAACCTACCCGAAAGAAGATCATATTACCATGAATGCTTTACGTGTTATTTCTATAAGTAATGATGAGGCTGTTAAGGCGTTAACAGCGGTGTCATTAGAACATAAAGAGAGAGTTCGAAAAGTTACGCAGCTCAGGCTTGCTTTAGATGCATTGCATTCCGAACATCAGCCTTTATGGATGGAGATGGAAAAGCCGGTTTTGGATAGTTTTAAACAAATGAAAGAAGCTGCTTTAGATGAAGACAAAGGAAAATTCAAGCTGCAATTTAATGTTTTTACTACAAATATAGATACGATCTACCCTAGTTTAGTAATCAGTCTTGACCCAGAAGCTATTTCACGCTTAGACTCCCATATCCGCTTTCTTAGTGATTATGAACGTGTAGATGAAAAAAACAAAGAGAATCACCTTAAAATAATGGAAAAGGATATGTATAAACTATTTGGCAAAACTATTACAGACGAGACTGACCCATCTTTAATTTGGGTTATGATGACAACAGGCAGTATTATTCTTTCTGTTCTATTATATGTCGGCTTAAAAAAATTCAAGGCTGAGCATATTACAACGATTAAATACAGAAATCGGTAAGGAAAAAGGGTTATTAATTGACTAAATATTAAGCATTCAATAAAATTAAAGTATAAAAAATTTTCATGGAGGAATCGAAAGAATGGGCTTTTTAGTTTATTTTGCAATCATCATCCTCATCCCATTATGGGCACAAATGAAAGTGAAGGGTGCATATCGCAAATATTCTCAAGTTCCTGCATCTTCTGGGATGACTGGTGCTCAAGTAGCGAGGACAATTTTGGATAATAACGGTTTATACAATGTAAGAGTTGAAGAGACACATGGGGTTTTGTCAGATCATTATGATCCTCGTTCTAAAACCGTCCGCTTATCTTCTGGAAATTACCATGGGGTTTCCGTTGCTGGTGCAGCAGTTGCCGCCCATGAAGTCGGGCATGCGATTCAGGATGCACAAGACTATGCATTTTTACGTTTTAGACATGCTTTAGTGCCAGTAGCAAATCTTGGTTCAAATCTTTCTTGGATTCTCATTATGATTGGGATTTTTGCTCAAATATCAGGATTCTTGTTGTTAGGTATTGGCTGTATGGCAGCTGCAGTTCTTTTCCAAATTGTAACATTACCGGTTGAATTCAATGCATCAAGCCGGGCGATGGATGAAATTGTTTCCGCCGGTGTAATTCGCAATGATGAAGAAAGAGAAACTAGAAAGGTATTAAATGCGGCGGCATTAACCTACGTAGCAGCTGCACTTGTAGCTGTTCTAGAACTTGTACGTTTATTGTTAGTTTACACAGGTATGGTTGGAAATGAAGATTAAGATAGGGGGCTGATCATGTTCAGCCCCTTTTCTAACGTTCTATTGGTTTTTTGTTTTCATCTAATGTAAAACCTTCACCTAACACATCATGTACATCAGTGACAGTTACAAAGGCGTGGGGGTCAACGGAATGAATTAGGCTTTTTAGTTTTACAATTTCATTTCGCCCAACAACACAATATAGAACATTACGTTCTTGACCTGTAAAACTGCCCATTCCTTTTAAGATCGTTACACCACGGTCCATATCTTGCATTATTAGTTTTGCAATTTCGTTGCTTTTCTCAGATATAATAGTGGCACCTCTGGCAGAATAGGCCCCCTCTTGCATGAAATCAATAACCCTAGCACCAACAAAAACGAGAACAAGGGTATACATAGCTTCCCGGTATGACAAATAGAAAATTAAAGAAGCGGTGATCACACAAGCATCAAACAAAAACATCGTCCTTCCCATACTCCAGCCGATATATTTGTTAACCAATCTCGCAATGATATCGACACCACCTGTTGTACCCCCATATCGAAAAATGATTCCCAATCCAACCCCAATAAAGACACCTGAGAATAAGGCAGCAAGAAGTAAGTCCTCATGGAGAGGAATATGGAAAGGGCTAAAACGTTGGAATATCCATAAAAATATCGATACAGATACCGTTCCAATTATGGTATAAATAAAGGTTGTTCGACCCAAATACTTCCAGCCAATAAAAAACAGCGGAATATTAAGAACAAGGTTGGTTATGGAAGGATCAAGCCTAAATAAGAAATATAAAAGCAAGGTTATACCGGTAAAGCCGCCCTCTGCTAAATTATTTTCCATATTAAAATGGACTAATCCAAAGGAAAAAATAGCAGCCCCAAAAAGAATAAAGAGAATATTTGTTAGTTTTATACCTATCTTCATAACGAGGCCTCCTAATTAAGAAAAACAATATCATTATAAATTAGTTTGGAAAAAATGTTAAGAATTACTCTAAAAAGAAAAGGAATGGTTTGTCAAAAGACCTAAATTTAGCTAACATTAATATCAACAGACGAAATAGAGGTGAAGAATTAATTGAGTCAAAAGTCAATCGATGAGATGCAGAAAGAAGTTCATGAATATATAAATCAATTTAAAGAAGGTTATTTCAGCCCATTAGCAATGTTAGCGAGAATGACGGAGGAACTTGGTGAACTTGCCAGGGAAATCAATCACTTTTACGGAGAAAAACCAAAAAAAAGTGATGAAGAAGAAAAAACGGTAGAACAAGAGCTTGGGGATCTTCTTTTTGTGTTAATTTGCTTTGCAAATTCATTAAATATCAGCTTAGAGGAATCGTTTAATTTAGTTATGAATAAATTTAATACTCGAGATAAGGACCGCTGGACAAGGAAGGAATAGGAGGAGAACAATGGAGAAAATTACAATTATTTTAGCAGGACCACGTGGAAAGATGGGGATGGAGGCTTTAAAGCTCATTAAAGAAACGGAACATTTTGAACTAGCCGCGGCAATTGACCGAAAAAATGGGGGTAAACTAATTTCAAATATCGAGGGTTTGCCAGCCCTGGATGCTCCAATCTATGAGGATGTTGAACAATGCTTCCGAGAGATCAAAGCAGATGTATTATTAGACTTAACAACTCCGGAAATCGGCAGAAAACATACTGAGGCGGCCTTAAGGCATGGAATTCGACCTGTAGTTGGGACAACGGGCTTCAATGAGGAAGAATTGGAGGATTTAGCAAAAACAGCTGAGGAAAAAGGGGTTGGGGTTATTATTGCACCGAACTTTGCGGTTGGTGCTGTATTAATGATGAAATTTGCACAGATGGCAGCGAAGTATTTCCCGGATGTTGAAATTATTGAACAGCACCATGACCAAAAGCTCGATGCTCCTTCAGGTACAGCCATTAAAACAGCTGAATTAATTTCAAAAAGCCGAAAAGAAAAACAGCAAGGTCATCCAAATGAAAAAGAAACGTTACAAGGTGCAAGAGGGGCAAATATGAACGGCATGCGTATTCATAGCGTTCGACTTCCTGGTTTAGTTGCTCATCAAGAAGTTCTTTTTGGGGGAAATGGACAAATCTTAACGCTTCGCCACGATTCATTGCACCGCTCTTCCTTTATGTCGGGTGTTAAACTAGCTATAGAGACCGTAATGAATATTGATATTTTAGTTTACGGGTTAGAAAACATCATTGAGTAGGGGGATTGTGATGAATATTGCTTTAATTGCTCATGACAGAAAAAAAGAAGCGTTGATTCAATTTGTTTCAGCGTATACTCCAATTTTTGAAGACCATATATTATTTGCAACAGGTACAACAGGGAAAAAAATAATAGAGGCAACCGGGCTCCCTGTGCATCGCTTTCAATCAGGACCACTAGGTGGAGATCAGCAAATCGGGGCTATGATTGCCAATAATGAGATTGACTTAGTTATCTTTTTTAGGGATCCGTTAACGGCACAGCCGCATGAACCGGATGTCAGTGCACTGCTCCGGCTATGTGATGTATATGATATTCCGCTTGCATCCAATATGGGGACTGCTGAAGTGTTGATCCACGGATTGGAACGCGGCGATTTTAATTGGAGAACTCTAGATGAATGAAAAACTAAAAATTGGTATAACATGTTATCCAACGGTTGGCGGTTCAGGTGTTGTTGCGACAGAACTAGGAATGTTGTTAGCTGAAAGGGGTCATGAAATTCATTTTATTGCATCAAGCATCCCTTTTCGGTTAAATAAATGGTATCCGAATCTGTATTTTCATGAGGTTGATGTGAATCAATACTCAGTTTTTAAATACCCGCCTTATGATTTATCTTTAGCAAGCAAAATGGCCGAGGTGGCAAGGCGGGAAAATTTAGATTTGCTTCACGTACATTATGCAATTCCACATGCGATAAGTGCCTACTTGGCAAAGCAGATGGTCGGAGGTGATCGTCTGAAAATTATCACGACCTTACATGGAACTGATATTACAGTGTTAGGGCATGATCCTTCCCTGCAGGAGCTAATTCGTTTTGGAATTGAACAGTCAGATAGAGTAACAGCCGTATCAAAAAATCTTGCCCGGGAAACTTATCAATTGGTAGAAACGAATAAGGAGATAGAAACAGTTTATAATTTTATAGATGATCGTGTTTATTATCGACGTGAGCGCCCTACTATTAGACATAGCTATGGGATTCAAGAGGATGAAAAGGTCATCATTCATATATCAAATTTCCGGCAGGTCAAACGAGTTCCGGATGTAATTGATGCCTTTGCCCTTATTGAAAAGCATGTGAAGGCAAAACTACTTTTAGTAGGAGATGGCCCTGAATTTACAGTTGTTTGTAAAAAGGTAAAACAGCTTGGACTGGAAAATCGTGTTCATTTTCTTGGGAAGCAGGAAAATGTAGAAGAGATTCTATCATGCAGTGATCTCTTGCTATTACTTTCGGAAAAAGAAAGCTTTGGGCTTACTCTCTTAGAAGCAATGGCCTGCCGTGTACCTTGTATTGGTACAAATATTGGAGGAATTCCAGAAGTGATCGAAGATGGGATTAGTGGCTTTATTTGTGAATTAGGAGATACGAGTGCAGTGGCTGACAAAGCTATAACACTTCTATCTGACCGTGAATTACATAATAAGATGAGTCGACAAGCGTTTTTACGCACGAAAAATATTTTTAACCCGAAAAAAATAGTAGATCAATATGAAAAAATTTACTACGAAACCGTTTGTCCGGTATAAAGAGAGGGATAACATGGAAGAACCGTTTATAAAAGCAAAACCAATTATTGAAACTTTAATAGAAGCTGGATTTGAAGCCTATTTTGTCGGCGGTTCTGTCCGTGATCATCTTTTAGGGCGTTCAAGAGGTGATATTGATATCGCAACCTCTGCATTACCAGAAGATGTTCAAGCGTTATTTGATAGAACGATACCAGTAGGAATAAAACATGGAACGGTTGTCGTTTTACATAATCAAGAAATGTATGAAGTAACAACATTTAGAATAGATGGTGATTATCAAGATTTTAGACGCCCCTCGAAAGTTGAGTTTGTTACCTCACTTGAAGAGGATTTAAGTCGCCGTGATTTTACCATTAATGCCATTGCAATGGATATTCATGGCACCATTATCGATCCATTCGAAGGACAAAAGGATTTAAAAAATAAATTGATCCAAACAGTGGGAAATCCGGATGATCGTTTCTTAGAAGATCCGTTAAGAATAATGCGAGCGATTCGTTTTGTGAGCCAATTAGATTTTGAACTCAGTCCGGAAACGAAGAAATCGATTAAGAGGCATGCTCATTTACTAACTAAAATCTCAGTGGAACGGGTACTAGTCGAATTTGAAAAGCTTTTAACAGGGCAAACGGCAAATAAAAAGGCAATCATGCTCATCGCTGAACTGCAAATACAAAATTACCTGCCACTGTTAGACAATAAAGCGGAGGAATTAAGACAATTTGCAGTCCTTTGTTCGCAACAAGCACTAACCTTAGAGGAACAGTGGGCATTATTAATTCATATTCTTAAGATAGAGGACATTGAGTTCTTTTTTAGACAATGGAAAAGTTCAAATGAAAGAATAAAAACATGTAGGCTTTATTTAAATGTGATTGCAGAGCTTAAGAATTGCACGAACCTTTCGCGTTATACAGTGTATACATATGGGCCGGAAGCAGTAAAATCCGGCATCAGGTTATATTGTTTACTAGAAAATAAACAGTCTGATGCAGTGTTAACAGAATTGCAGACCATCACCCAAAGCCTCCCAATAGTAGCTAGAAAAGAAATGGCAATCACTGGAAATGATTTAATCGAATGGTATAGCAAAAAGGGAGGACCTTGGCTTTCGAAAACTATTGAGATTGTTGAAAGAGCCGTTGTTAATGGAGAGGTAGAAAATAATAAAGAAAACATAAAGGAGTGGCTTCTTACATGCAATCCTCCATCCGAAAACAATTATTAAAATTATTCTCAGATCATGAAGGGGAATTTTTATCGGGACAATTGATTAGTGACAAACTAGGTTGCTCTAGAACTGCAGTTTGGAAACATATTGAGGATTTACGGAAGGACGGCTTTGAGTTGGAGGCTGTTCAACGTAAGGGCTATCGTATCATAAAAAAACCTGATAGGATCAGCGGAAATGAAATACAGCTAGGTCTACAAACAAACTTTATTGGTCGTGAAGTTCATTATGAAGAATCGGTTACTTCAACGAATACACTGGCATTAAAGGATGCTTATGATGGTGCCCCGGAAGGCGCCATTGTTGTCAGCGAAGAACAAGTATCCGGTAAAGGGAGGCTTGGCCGTTCTTGGTATTCTCCTAAATTTACGGGGATATGGTTCAGTGTAATCCTAAAGCCCAATATTCCACCGCAACAAGCACCCCAGCTTACGCTTCTAGCGGCTGTAAGTGTCGTAAGGGGGATTGAAGCGGCCATCGGGTGTAAATGTGAGATAAAATGGCCGAATGATATCTTAATAAATGGAAAGAAAACCGTAGGGATATTAACCGAACTACAAGCGGAAGCAGATCGGATTAATGCGGTTATAATCGGCATTGGCATTAACGTGAATCAGCAGCTTGAACATTTCCCGGACGACCTAAAAGAAACAGCTACGTCTTTATCCATTGAGACAGGAAAAAAGCTAAATCGTTCAATGGTTTTGCAAGCAATTTTAAAAGAGCTAGAAGACTTATATGTGGATTATTTGGAAAATGGGTTTCAAGTTGTAAAAGTACTATGGGAAAACTATGCTGTTAGCATTGGAAAACAAATCAAAGCCAGAACTTTAACAGAAACTATCGAAGGAAAAGCAATAGGGATTACCGATGATGGTGTTTTATTACTAGAAGATAAAAATGGCACTATTCACCATATATATTCAGCAGATATTGAAATTTAGGAGAAAGATTAATTAATATAATATTCCGACTAGTTGAAAATATCCCCTGTTTTCTGTTATACTTGCAATGTTACATGGGTAGTATCTGTAAGAACTACACCGCTGAATGCAAGTACTGCAGATTAATTGAAATTTATACTGCCTTGATCCATAAAACGGACTAGGACAGGGGATGAATTAACCACATTGCTTACCCGTCTTTCCGTATGGAAAGACTTTTTTGTTTTATTTCTATTTGGGTAAAGAAATGGCGGTCTTCATTCCCTCATCTACTTGAGGAGGGAAACAATTGAAAACAACTACTGATTTCCAAAAAATGAAAACAAATGGCGAACCGATCGTGATGCTGACGGCCTATGATTTTCCATCAGCAAAGCTTGCTGAAGAAGCAAATGTTGATGTAATCCTTGTTGGGGATTCACTTGGAATGGTCGTACTAGGGTATGAGTCAACCATTCCAGTAACGGTGGAGGATATGGTTCATCATACAAAAGCAGTGCGGCGGGGCGCAAAAAATACATTCATCGTAACGGATATGCCATTTATGAGCTATCATACATCAATAGAAGACACAATGAAAAATGCAATGAAATTAATGCAGGATGGCGGAGCACATGCCCTAAAGCTTGAAGGGGCTGGGGATGTTTGTTTCACTATTTCACGTTTAGTGGCTGCGGGAGTGCCTGTTGTCGCTCATCTTGGACTGACACCGCAATCCGTCGGGGTGTTAGGCGGCTATAAAGTGCAAGGCAAGGATTCAGAAACAGCTAAAAAATTGATTGAGGATGCCAAGGAAGCTGAAAAAGCCGGAGCGATGATGCTTGTCCTAGAATGTGTGCCCAAACAATTGGCAGAGGTAATTACCTCGGAGATTTCAATTCCAACGATCGGAATTGGAGCGGGAAACAAAACAGATGGACAAGTATTGGTTTATCATGATGTCATTCAAAATGGTTTTGGCCATATTCCTAAATTTGTTAAACCATATGCCGATGCAAATTCAGTTATTCAAAATGCGATTCAACAATATAGAAGTGAAGTAAAGACACGTGAATTTCCAGATGATCTTCATTCTTTTACGATGAAAGAAGAACAACTTGTGTCTTTATACGGAGGAAAATAAGACATGCAGGTAATACGTTCTATTAAAGAAATGCAACAAATGGCAAAAGAGCTTCACAGGGAAGGAAACAGAATAGGTTATGTTCCCACAATGGGCTTTCTGCATGAGGGCCACTTAACATTAATTAACGAAGCAAAAAAGAATAACGACAAAGTCGTTATCAGTATTTTTGTCAATCCATTGCAATTTGGACCAAATGAAGATTTTGATGCCTACCCTCGCGATATTGTACGCGATGAAAACCTAGCTCAAAATGCCGATGTAGATATAATTTTTTACCCGGAAGTCGGAGAAATGTACCCGGTCGAACTGTCCACTACCATCAGTGTCAATAAACGTGTAAACGTCCTTTGCGGAAAATCAAGAGAAGGTCATTTTGATGGTGTCGCTACAGTTTTAATGAAACTATTTAATATTATCATGCCTGACCGTGCCTATTTTGGTTTGAAGGATGCCCAACAGGTTGCTGTAGTTGATGGGTTAATAAATGATTATAATATTCCGGTTGAACTTGTCGCTGTTGGAACCGTTCGGGAGGAAGACGGTTTGGCGAAAAGCTCTCGAAATGTTTATCTAACTGAACAAGAGCGTAGTGTTGCGCCTGAACTGTATAGAAGTTTACAAAAAGCAGTTCAACGTATTTTAGATGGAGAAAAAAATCTTGATCAAGTTAAAACTGAAGTCATAAATGCTGTTCATGAAAAAACGTCCGGGATCATTGACTATGTAGAAATTTATTCTTATCCGGATTTATTGGAATTAAATGAACCTAATGGCAAGATGATTATTGCACTTGCTGTGAAATTTTCAAAGGCACGTTTAATAGATAATATTACGTTTTCGATTTAGGGGGAAATATTTTGTTTAGAACATTAATGAATGCCAAAATACATCGGGCAAGAGTAACAGAAGCGAACTTAAATTATGTTGGCAGTATTACGATTGATGAAGATCTCTTGGATGCAGTTGGAATCGTTGAAAATGAAAAAGTCGCGATCGTCAACAACAACAATGGTGCAAGACTTGAAACCTACGTCATTGCAGGTCCACGAGGCAGCGGTGTTATTTGTTTAAATGGTGCTGCTGCACGTTTAGTTCAACCAAATGATATTGTCATTATTATTTCGTATGCGATTGTCCCAGAAGATAAAATTGCTCAGCATAAACCAAGAGTGGCCATTATGGATGAAAAAGATAACTCAATTAAACAATTAATTTATGCTGAACCTGCTTCAACTGTATTATAATGATATAGAGACGAATAAAAAGGCTTTCGCTTAATTTTAGCGAAAGCCTTTTTATACTATCAAAGTTTATACTATAATTTGTAGATAGTAAAAGAAAACGGGTTTGAGGGTGTAAGGATGAAAAATCGTTTTTTTGTTATAGATGTGGAGACGACCGGAAATAAAATTGGTACAGATAAAATCATTCAAATTGGTGCTATTCTAATTGAAAATGGTGAGATTATTGAGCAATTTGCCAGTTTTGTCAATCCAAATATGAAACTTTCTTCTTTCATTAAACAATTTACCGGGATTGAAGATGAAATGCTCAGCAAGGCCCCTACCTTCGATTTAATTGCACCAATGCTATCAGAAATGCTGGAAGACTCTTATTTTGTCGCTCATAATGTTCCGTTTGACATTGCTTTTTTAAAGGCTGAGTTTCGAAAATGTGGGGCAAAATGGAGGAATTGCCCGACTTTAGATACGGTTGAACTTTCAAGATTATTGTTTCCAACTTTAAATAGTTACAAATTAAATCAGCTTGCTACCGAATTGTCGATTGAACATGATCAGCCCCATCGTGCAGATAGCGATGCTGAGGCAACCGCACAATTATTGGTGAATTTATTAATAAAGCTTAAAAGCCTGCCATTAGTTACATTGAAAAAAATGCAATCCTATGCAGTATCTTTCCAAAGCAGCCTAAAGAACCTGCTTAAAGATATAATCAATGAAAAAAAACAATTATTACTGACCGATACAGAAGATTATGATATCCACCGTAATATTGCATTGAAAGTACAGAGAAGACAAAGCCAAATTGAAAATGAAAGACTTAATTTTGATGACTTTGAAACCAAATCAATCATCCCCCTGCTTAAAAAAGTAGATCCAAAATTTGAGGTTCGGGATGGCCAAATTGAAATGATTGAAACGATTGAAGAGGCATTTAAAACCCGAGTGCATGGATTGCTTGAAGCGGGAACCGGAACCGGTAAAACAATTGGCTACCTACTTCCATCAATTCTTCACGCCAAAAAAACAGGAAAGAGAATTGTGATTAGCACGTATACCACCCATCTGCAGGAACAAATAATGGGGCAGGAGATCAAAATCCTTAAAAAAGCTCTTCCATTTTCATTCAAAGCCACTATATTAAAGGGGAGGCATCATTATCTTTGTTTAAGGAAATTTGAAGAGTGCATGGAAACGGATAGTGATGATACGTATGATACTATATTTACAAAATCCCAAATACTAGTATGGCTAACAGAAACAAGTAATGGTGACGTTGATGAAATTAACTTATCATCTGGGGGAAGGCTTTTTTGGAATAAAGTAAAAAGTGATTCTTCCTGTTGTAGCAGCAAAGAATGCCCATGGTTTTCAAGATGTTATTACCGTCAAAAACGAAACGCAGCTGAAGTTTCCGATCTTATTATTACGAATCATGCCCTTCTTCTTTCAGATATGAAAAGTGACTTTTCATTAATACCAGCTTACAGTGAGCTTGTGATTGATGAGGCCCATCATCTTGATGATGTTGCCAGTGACCATTTAGGGATAAAGTTGGATTATACATCTATTCAAACATTGCTAAATCAAATTGGTCTTTCTGATGGAATAGAGCTGCTTCATAAAATTAAGTTGGCAACAAAAAGCATGAACATTGGCCTTTCATCCGAAATTGATAAGGTTGAGGAGCAATATATTGAAACTAAAAATATGATTGACGAGTTATTTAGAACAATCCGAACTTATACTTTAGCCCAGAAACAGCAAAGCAAGAATGAGATAGGCCGGATCACATATCGTTTTGATTCATCAAGTGAAGAAGGTCCATTATGGAAGAGTGTGAAAAGCTATGCATTTTTAGCAATTGAAATGCTCGAGGATATAAAATTTAATATTTTATCGATAGGTGAAAAGCTTGAAGCTCCATTCGGACTAATAACGGACATTAAATCGCTTGGAAAGGCTTTGGGGGATATTAGCAATGGTCTTTCCAAACTGTTATTTGAACATGAATCTAATAATGTAACATGGGTCGAAATTGAACCTAAGGGTGCACAGAACTCTGCCTTCCTATATTGTCAACCGATCGATATAAGTGAATTATTGGCTGACCGCTTGTTCGCTAAAAAGGAAAGCGTAATACTGACATCGGCAACCCTAGCAATAAATGATTCTTTTCAATATATAAAATCCAGCTTAGGTCTTTTGGATTTTGAAGTAATTACAAAAAAAATAGCTTCTCCTTTTTCTTATAAGGATCAGGTTCAGCTTATGCTACCTATTGATGTTCCGGAAATTAAGGATGTAGAGCAAACGGAATTTACCTGTGAAATCGCAAGTAAGATTATTGAAATTGCCAGGGTAACCCGAGGAAGAATGCTCGTTTTATTTACATCCTATGATATGCTTGAAAAAACTTTTTACAATGTTAAGGCTGCTGCTGGATTAGACGGATTTGTTTTAATTGGCCAAGGGATTTCAAGTGGAAGCCGCGACCGATTAACAAAAAGCTTTAAACAGCATGAACAGGCAATCCTTTTTGGAACAAGCAGCTTTTGGGAGGGGATCGATATCCCCGGGGAGGATTTAAGCTGTATTGTCATTGTAAGACTGCCATTTTCTTCGCCAGATAATGCAATCATGGCAAGAAAGTCAGAATTGATGAAACAGGAAGGAAAAAATGCTTTCATGGATCTGTTCTTACCTCAAGCCATATTAAGATTTAAACAAGGTTTTGGACGCCTGATTCGTGCGAAAAATGATCGTGGGGTTGTTTTTGTACTAGATCGCCGCCTCTCAACAAAAAGCTATGGAAAAAAATTCATTCATGCGTTGCCTCCGATTGAAATATATGAAGAAAAAACCGACGTATTATTAAAAAAGTTATCCGATTGGCTATGAGACATTTTTTCAAAAGAAAAAAGGGGCTACCTTAAGCCCCAAATTATGGTGTTGGAAGGAGATAGTTTTTATTAAATATTGTATAATGGGAAAAGAGACGAAGTAAAAAACTTATTTCTTAATACTATATTTCACTTTTACGGTTAACGATATGTGTAACAAAATTTGTTTATCTTGATCTTAGGGGGAGCGTATGAATAGTAAAGTGGAGGTCTTGGCGACAGTACGGATTCAAAATTCACCGGATCTTTATAAAATTGTTGATATTTTGAATCGAACACTGAAGGAAAGGGATGTAATGTTTGGGTTGGCTCTTGACCAAGAAGACCCGAATAAAGCAATTTTTACTATATATCAAACTTAGAGGTTTACTATGAAAAAATGGTTGTATATAATACCCTTATTAATGATTATCATAATTTGGCAGGCTTCCCACATTTATCATGAAAGTATGAGCTTCCAAAAAAAAGGTGAGAAAAAAGCAATTGCTTTTGCTGAAGAAAATGTAAAAGGATTGTCATCTATTTATGATGCAGAGTACTACCATGGAAGATTGGCTTATACCGTACTTTATGGAACAAACGATAAAGATGAGGATATCATCGTTTGGGTACCAGATTCAAAACAGGGGAAGTTGATTACAAAAAAGGCCAGTGAAGGGTGGTCAATAGAAAAAGTAAAAAAATATGTGATTGCGAATCAAAATCCTTTAAAATTAATTGATATAAGACTTGGTGCTGAAGTAATGAAGGATAATCGGACAAATAGAACTGAGACAACGCCGCTTTGGGAAGTCACTTATTTAGACCAAGAAAAGCGTTATACATATTATTTTATGAAATTTGAAGATGGATCATTTGTGAAAAGGTACAGTCTTAAAAAAGACCGCTTTGAGGAGGAAATTTAGCAATGGAATTAGCAAATCGTGTATCATCCTTAACACCATCTACAACACTTGAAATTACTGCAAAGGCTAAAGCATTAAAGGATGCGGGCCATGATGTTATAGGTCTTGGTGCTGGGGAACCAGATTTTAACACACCACAGCACATTATTGAGGCCGCCGTTAAAGCAATGAATGAAGGTCAAACAAAATACACACCTTCTGGTGGTTTAGTGGCATTAAAGGATGCAATTATTGAGAAGTTTAAAAAAGATCAAAACCTTACTTATGCCGGGAATGAGATTATTGTTTGTGTGGGAGCAAAGCACGCCTTATATACATTATTCCAAGTTATTCTTAACCAAGGTGATGAAGTAATTATCCCAACACCATATTGGGTTAGCTATCCTGAATTCGTAAAATTAGCTGAAGGTACTCCTGTCTTAGTTGAAGGTAAAGAAGCAAATGATTTTAAAATTACACCAGAACAATTTAAGGCTGCGATTACACCAAAGACAAAAGCTGTTGTAATTAACTCTCCTAGTAACCCTACGGGGATGATCTATACTGCTGAGGAGTTAAAAGCATTAGGTGAAATTGCCCTTGAACATAATATTCTCATTGTTTCCGATGAAATATATGAGAAGTTAGTTTATGGTGATAATGTGCATGTATCAATTGCAACGCTATCACCTGAGCTTAAGAAACAAACCATCATTATTAACGGAGTTTCAAAGTCACATTCCATGACAGGCTGGCGTATTGGATATGCAGCTGGTGACAGCACAATCATAAAAGCGATGACTAACTTAGCAAGTCACAGTACATCCAATCCAACATCAATTTCACAATATGCTGCCATCGCTGCCTATACTGGACCGCAAGAGCCCGTTCATGAAATGAAAAAGGCATTTGAAGAGCGCTTAAATAAAATCTATGAACAGCTAATGGAAATTCCAGGATTCCAATGTGTGAAGCCGCAAGGTGCTTTCTATTTATTCCCGAATGCAAGTGAGGCAGCTAAATTGGCTGGTTACGACGATGTTGATTCATTAGTAAAAGCGTTATTAGATGAAGAAAAGGTTGCTATAATTCCTGGTTCTGGATTCGGTGCACCTGAAAACGTACGTCTATCTTATGCAACATCATTAGATCTTCTTGAAAAAGCGGTAGCTAGAATTAAACGTTTTATGGAAAACAAAATCAAATAAAATCGGGAGAGTAAGGCGGTGTAAGTTTACCCCGCCTCTTTTCTGTATAAAATGAATAGGTAAATAATACAATGATAACCAAGTACTATTAACTATTACTTTAACTTTATTGCTTCGGTATAGTAGGAGGTAAAAAGAATGAAAACAACGATTTCAAAAGTAAGCAATTTTGTTGGACAAGAGGTAACGATTGGAGCTTGGCTGGCAAATAAACGCTCGAGCGGGAAAATTGCCTTTCTACAACTTCGCGATGGAACAGGGTTCATTCAAGGAGTTGTTGTTAAAGAAGAAGTGGAAGAAGACGTTTTTGCAAAAGCAAGAGCAATTACCCAAGAAACATCACTGTGGGTAACAGGGACAGTTCGAGAAGATGACCGCTCGCCATTTGGCTATGAGCTAGCTGTGAAAAATATTGAAGTCATACATGAATCTGTAGATTATCCGATTACTCCAAAAGAGCATGGCGTTGAATTTTTAATGGATCATCGTCATCTTTGGCTTCGTTCAAAGCGCCAGCATGCCATTATGAAAATTAGAAATGAAATTATCCGCTCTACGTATCAATTTTTTAATGATAACGGATTTGTTAAGGTTGACCCACCAATTTTAACCGGTACTTCTGCAGAAGGTGGCAGTGAATTATTCCATACTAAGTATTTTGATGAAGATGCCTATTTATCGCAAAGCGGACAACTTTATTTGGAAGCGGCAGCGATGGCTTTAGGTAGGGTATTCTCTTTTGGTCCAACATTTCGTGCCGAGAAATCAAAGACAAAAAGACATTTAATTGAATTTTGGATGATTGAACCAGAGGCGGCTTTTGTTGAACATGATGAAAGCTTAGAAATTCAAGAGCAATATGTCAGCTTTATCGTTCAGTCTGTTTTAAAGAATTGTAAATTAGAGTTGAACACATTGGGACGTGACTTATCTAAGCTTGAGAATATTAAGGCTCCTTTTCCTCGGATTACTTATGATGAGGCAATTGAAATATTAAAGAAAAAGGGAATAAATGATATCGAGTGGGGAGAAGATTTTGGTGCTCCACACGAAGTTGCGATTGCGGAAGAATTTGATAAACCAGTATTTATTACACATTATCCGGCCCAAATAAAGGCCTTCTATATGAAACCAGACCCGAAACGTCCTGAGGTCGTATTATGTGCTGATTTAATTGCACCTGAAGGTTATGGTGAAATCATTGGCGGTTCACAAAGAATTGATGATTTAGAATTGATGCAAAAACGCTATGAAGAGCATCATTTAACAGGTGGCTCCTATGAATGGTACTTAGACCTGCGTAAATATGGTTCCGTTCCTCATTCCGGCTTTGGACTAGGACTAGAGCGGACTGTAGCCTGGATTACAGGGGCCGAGCATGTTCGGGAAACTATTCCATTCCCACGACTTTTGAATCGTTTGTATCCGTAAATAGCAAATTATATGAAAAGGCTGACCGCTTTTTGGTCAGCCTTTTTCGACAGTACATGTTATAATATCCTAGAGGTGTTAGCCAGATGAAAAAAGAAATAGTGATCGATTGGTTGGCTGAAGGGAGTGTTGCAATACCAAAGCTTCTGTTGAAATATTATAAAAGCATTGGCTTAAATGAAGAGGAGTTTGTACTGCTCCTGCACGTTTATTCATCAATTGAAAGCGGAAATTCATTTCCAACTCCTGACGAGCTATCAGAAAGAATGAGCTGTCATAAGGAGCACTGTATGGAAATTATTAAATATTTAATTCAACACAGTTTCTTGCAAATTGAGGGTGCAACCGGCATGGACGGTATAATACATGAAAGTTATACATTACGTCCATTATGGGAGAAACTTCTGCATTTTTTATCAGAGCTTGAGAACAAACAGGTTAAGCGTGAAAATGAGCAAGTTGAAATTAATGTTTATACTATGTTTGAGCAGGAATTTGGACGTCCATTATCACCAATGGAATGTGAATCGTTGACGATGTGGCTTGATCAAGAAAATCATAGCCCTTTATTAATAAAAGCTGCCTTACGAGAAGCTGTAATGAGTGGGAAGTTAAACTTCCGTTATATTGACCGGATTTTATTTGAATGGAAAAAGAAAGGAATTGAAACACTTGAACAAGCACAGGATCAAGGGATGAGATTTAGAAGCCATCAACGGGTCAAATCCCAGCCAATAAAGCAAGAAACAACTTCGATTCCTTTCTATAATTGGTTAGAATCTTAAAGCGGGAATCTATAGTCTCGCTTTTTTTGAGGGGAAAGGAGGAGCTATATCCATGCTCAATAAAAAACAAATTGAACGTGTATTAGACACGATGGGAGAAATGTTTCCGGATGCCCATTGTGAATTAAACCATTCTAACCCATTTGAACTTGTAATCGCTGTTTCTTTATCGGCGCAATGTACGGATGCACTTGTCAATAAAGTAACAAAATCATTATTTGAAAAATACAAAAAACCGGAAGACTATTTAGCTGTATCATTAGAAGAGCTGCAAAATGATATTCGCTCGATCGGTTTATTTCGTAATAAAGCTAAAAATATCCAAAAGTTATGTAACATGCTACTTGAAGAATATGGTGGGGTAGTTCCAAAAGATCGCCTGTCATTAATGAAGCTTCCTGGAGTTGGCAGAAAAACAGCTAATGTCGTGATGTCAGTTGCCTATGGAATTCCGGCTATTGCTGTTGATACACATGTTGAACGAGTTTCCAAAAGGCTGGGTATTTGCAGGTGGAAGGATTCTGTTTTAGAGGTAGAAGAAACACTTATGAAGAAAGTACCGGAGGAGCTGTGGAGCCAAACTCATCATCGACTAATTTTCTTCGGTCGTTATCATTGTAAAGCGCAAAGACCACAATGTGAGATTTGTCCTTTATTGGATATTTGTCGTGAAGGGCACAAGCGAATGAAAGGAAGTAAAAAATAATGTCTGAAAGACATTTCCCATTAGATACAGTCTTTAATCAATGGTATAGTGAAAAGGATGGGATTGCAAAGTTTTTTAGAGATCGCAATACACAAGCAGCACGAGCTCCGATGAAAAAACATATAGCGAATTTCTTTGCTGTTTTGTTTGAAATCAATAATCTTCAATTAAATAACAGTGACGAGGTTATTGAGCAAGTTGACAAATTAAAGATTAAACCTATTAACAGCAAAGAAAGATTATCATTTTTGATAGAAAGTCCAACTCATTATCATTCTTTTATACAGTTATCTGAGATGTTTGAGGAACTTGAGAAGCAATATAGAAAACTTCTTGCGATAGAACAAAATAAAACCCGCATCACCGATCAGTAATTGGGATGCGGGTTTTATCATAAACTTTACTTTTACTTGCTATTGTCTAATAAGGTTAATTAGCTCCTCAATGTCTTCTTCGCTGATTCCATTATTATTTCCGGTGTCACCATTACCCGGATTAGGTTTTTTGTTATTATTTTGGCCATTTCCGTTATTATTGCCGTTACTAGGTGAACCTGGCTCCGTTGGTTCTGTCGGGTTTTCAGGATCAGTTGGATTGACAGGAGCCAATGGGTCAAAGATACTTGTCTCTATATTCGCTACCACAGGTTCACTTACATTTTCTCCGTTAGTATCATCAACAACAACGATTTCAAAGCCATATGAGCTTTCAGGATATGGGTCAGTAATTGTGACAGTCATTTCTTTTCCGGACCAATATGGGATAAAGTTACTGTTATTTATTGCTGTATTAACAACAAAGGAAACGCGTTCTAGCAATTTCTCATCATACTGCCATTTAAGGACAATTTTATTTGCTTCATTATCATAATTAACTTCAACATTTTGAACCGGTGGAATTGTATCAAACTGATCCGATGTTTCCGTCGGTTCTGTCCCTTTAACAAAGTATTCGTATACTACCTGGTCGCTAGGGGTAAAAACACTTGGCAGTTTAGGAGGGTTTGATCCTTTTACAACCGGTGATTTGACAACACTATTAGGAACTGTAAAATCCCTTTGTTTTTCACCTTTTGTGATTTCACTCATAACAACTTTGAATACTTGCTTAGCGATGCCTGAAGACTTGCTGGAAATATAATTTCCCTTTCCATGTTCACTATATCCGGTCCAAACCGAAATTGTATAGTCGGGGGAATAACCCGTAAACCATACATCCGGAATACCACCTTTAGGTATATCGTATTTTTTCTTTGTTTCATCATCAAAGTTTGTTGAACCTGTTTTTCCGGCAATATGGACTCCTGATACATTGGCAGAACGTCCTGTTCCAGATTTAACAACTGATTTAAGCATATCTGTGACCATAAACGCTGTATAGTCTTTCATGACAACCTCTTGTTCCGGCTGCATATCAATTTCACGACCATCAGGGAAGACAACTTTTCTAATCGTATGCGGCTTCGTATAGATCCCGTTGTTTCCAAAAGCACTATAGGCACCAGCCTGGTCCATCGGTGACATACCGTTAAAACCACCGATACTATATGCTTCATTGATTCGGTCCTCTACTCTAACCCCAAGTTTTGCTGCAAACTCACGTGATTTTGAAGGTCCAATCTCCTGAAACGTTTTAAGAGCCGGAATATTCCTTGAATCGGCCAAAGCGTCGCGAATAGACATTTGTCCTTTGTAACGGCCATCCCAGTTTTTAACGGCTGGGCCATTAGTGTAGCCATGCGGTTCATCCACGATTTGATGATAGGTCGACCATTGTAAATGTTCAATTGCCGGACCGTAATCAAAAATTGGTTTTGCCGTAGATCCAGGCTGACGTTTCATATCTGTGGCGAAATAGGATGTACTTTGATGTCTGCCACCACCAATTGCTAACAATTCACCTGTTTTTGTATCTTGAACGACTAGCCCAACTTGGAATCGATCATCAGGATAATTAATGTACTCATTCGTATCCAACACTTTTTCCACGAACTTTTGAGCATTAGGATCTAATGTTGTATAGATACTGACACCACTTGATAGAACATCTAGATCTTTAACCTGTTCTATTTCCTCTAAAACTTGATCAATAAAGGCATCATGTGGGTTTGTTTTTTCTTCTTTTTTAACAATGTAGTCGGTAACATGAGTTGCCCTTGCTGCGTTTGCTTGTTCTTTTGTTATTTTTCCATGCATTTCCATGTAGGATAGAACGGTATTGCGTCTTTTTTCAGCCAAGTCAGGATATTTATATGGGTCATACCCGGATGGTCTTTGCGGTAATCCAGCTAATAACGCTGCCTCCGGTAGTTCAAGGTCCTTAAGATCCTTTCCAAAGTAGGTTTCGGCTGCCTTGGCAACACCATACGCCCTGTTTCCGTAATTTATTTTATTCAAATACATTGTAAGAATTTGCTGTTTTGAATATTTTGCGTCAAGCTGAATGGCCAACCACTGTTCTTGAACCTTCCGCTTAACTGTTTTTTCCGGTGATAAAAATGAAAGCTTAACGACTTGCTGTGTGATTGTACTTGCCCCTTGTGAACCGAAGCCGTTTTTTACGTTCGCGATAATGGCACCGCCGATTCGGAATAAATCAATTCCAAAATGATCGTAAAAGCGCACATCCTCTGTGGCGAGGACAGCATCCTCCAACACTTTAGGAATCTCATCATAGGTAATATTCGTTCGCTTTTCATTACCAAGTTCAGCAATTAAATTTTTATCACGGTCATAAACCTTCGTTGATTGAGGAATTTCCAAAGCCGCTGCATCTAATTTTGGAGCATCCAAAATAAAGGCCACAGCCGTGATTCCTCCTGCAACTACTCCAATGACACCAATCATAAAGATAATAAATACGATACGTTTAAATAATTTGCGAGCACTTGATTTACTTTTTACATTCACTTTCTTTTCAGTTTTATTTTCTTTTAAGGCTCGCCTTTCTTGTCGTGTACGATAGTTTTCAGACACCGTAATAACCTGCCTTTCAAACTTCCTATAGATTAAAATAGATGCAATCAATGACTTTTAAATAATCAATTCTTGGATTGAGACTGATTGAAATCGGGTACCCACGTTCTTCAATATATTTTTTAGGAATTGATTTTCTGCCTCCTTTTGATTGTTCATCCCAATAAGAAAAAAGATGCTGTGCTTCCAAAAAAAACACTTCATCAGTAATGGAGAACCGTAAAAGAATAAAGCAAATCCCATTTTGCTTATACACAGCCTTCATGTGATTAATCTGATGTTCATGGAAATTATGCAAAGGAAATGACGTTTTATTTTGTGTTTCCTTTGCTTCGAAGTCAACATATTTTCCTCGGTAAACACCATTATAATCTGTAGTCGATTGCTGTTTGAAATATGCTTCTTTTATTACGGCTGCACTTCTTTTTGGATAATCAACAGATACAATTTGTACGGGTGTGGGTTTTTTATGAATGACAGCCAAACCCTGGACTAAGTAATACTGATTGCTTGCGTTAATATCCTCTTCAAGAGTCATACCGCGATTACTATAAGTCAATTTTTTTATATCTGTTGTTAGCTTTTTTTGTGGTGGCACAAAAGCTTGTCCATTCGGATATCGAATCGTCATCTTTTTCAGACCCTCTCAGGAAATTGCTCCTCTAAAATACTAAATATAGCATATTTTGTTGAATTTCGCACATGTTATTTGTGTACTCTAAACGTTAATACAATAAAGGAGATAATTATTTTGAATTTGATTTCCTACATCAATCGGATTGTCGCTAAGGGCAATGTAGATAACATCTCACGGACTCAGTATTATTATAGATATTATGTTCGAAATCCTGAAATAGAATGGTCCTTTTTAGCTAGTATCGTTTCAAGAAATGCCGGTTGGAATATGACTGATCTTAAGGGCATCTACCTCCCGCAGGTACTGCCCAAAAGCTTGCGAGAGCAAATGTTTCATACCTATGAACGGGCAAATTGGCTCATTTTTTTAGACGCATTTCCGCAATTAATGTTACATGAATTATCAAAACGATATAATACCTCGTTTTTTCATTTGTTAAAATACTTTCATGTTTCAGAGTTTATGCAAAAGGAATGGCGAACTTTTTGGGAGACGAAGGACCGGAAGCGGTTAATGGCTGCTCTAATTATTAATGAACAAAATGTTATTCAAAAGCCTGTTATTTCCCACCCATATTATAAAAGAAAGGTCTTTCATTCTTTCCCATTTTTAGTTCAGGATTGGCTACATTATAGTTCGGTTTTGTTTCCGACGATAGCAGGAAAATTGTATGGATTTTCTGTTCATGATTTTACAGATGTCGATGAAAGAATTCGATTAGGGAAAAAATTAGCATGGCTATTGTTCCATCCGGACTATTATCATGATTTCAAACAGTTTTCTGAGCGAACAGAGCATACGGGCTCGAGGCAGGATTATGAACAGTATATCGGTATGGGAAAAAGAAGGGACACCCCTTTTTTAAGAATGGCTTTTCCAATTATTCAACATCATCGTGGTGATTTTTCAGATTGGTACAAACCTATCAAAAGAACAGAGAAATGGTTTAAGCCGATTCGAACCCCCAAAAAATATCAGATTACAAATTGGTATTTAAACAAACAAAATCATCTACATAATGCGATTTCTATTTTAACTACAAAAAACGCTTGGTGATCCAAGCGTTTGATTGCACTTTTCTATTGTCTAGCTCGCCCCCGATTTTCCTATTCAGCCGGTCTGTTTGGCCCCTCAAGCTTTTTATTTCCATAGCCTGTTTTTGTTTCTTCATGTATAGCGCCGGAATTTTTCTTTTGCTTTCGTTCTTTAGCCATGATTTGATTATTCCTCCTTTTGTAGATAAGCCTCCTCTTTATTATTGATTTAGATGAAAAATATATACAAACTGATAGTGGTTGTCGAATCTATACTATTTTTAAGGATTTGCACTTCTTTTGCCGAATAAAAACTAGTTTTGTCAACCGTGAAGGGACTTTGAAAAATTTCTAGAATTAAACTAAAAACAAGGAAATCGGGAGGGATTTAAATGGGTGTTAACGGTCAATTTGATAATGCAGCCCAGAAAGCATGGGAGGAACGGTTTGATAAGCTTTTATCAAGATTAGATGATATCGAAAGGCAGCTATCTCTAAAAGCGGATGATGTTGTTTCGATGCAGGTCTTGCAGCATCGAAATGAATTGGAACAACTGGAATCTCGCCTAGAATTAATCGAAATGAGAATGGAACTCTTAGCGCAAATTGATGAAACGAAAATAGAAGTTGTTGAAAGTTATAAATTAAAAAAGCAACCATTTATGAATAAAATAGCAAGTATTTTTACTCTATAGGAAAAGAGAAAAGAGGCTGCATGACAGCCTCTTTTCTAATACTCAATTTCATCATAATCCTTTGGTTGTGGAACTGGCTGCATATTTGCAAAATCTAAATTCGTTTCTGTTAATTCCTCAGAAAACTCCAATTCACTGTGTATTTTGCGTGGATGAAGCCTCTTTTTTTGCTGCTTTTGATACCGTGGATATGGCATTAACAATGCACCTCTTAGTTATAATCTTCGTACATTATTAATATTTGATTTTGCAATGATTTCATTCATCGATTTATCGCATTGTTGTTGAAGCCCCTTGTAAAGTAAAACGGATGATTGTGCGTAATACACGTCTCATTTGATTCGTCGAAAAACGATAGGCTCTGAATAGATAAGTTAACCATTGAATTTGTTGGATCATGCTTTCGTATATATTATTTGTTTTATTGTTTATAGTTCCGCTGACTTGATGTGCATGGGACAGTGTGAATTGAATAACAGTCCAAATGATGTATGTGATCATTTCTTGATCCATCCCAGCAGTTTCAAGTTCATGTATTAGGTGGGCATGTTCCTGCCGAAAGGCATTGTAAATATGATTAGCTGTATTTTGTTGGCGGTAAAAATAGTCGTAATCTATTTGATAATAGTACATCCTTAATTCCTCCAATAAACAAAAGTCATTACTTTATTCTATGAGGGAATCAGAATTATGTTATTTGTACTAAAAAATATCCCTTTTTTGTTTGTGTGAATGAAATGTAATAAGGAAATTCAAACTATGAAGGAATAACGAAAAAGGAGTGGGTCAAAAATGACGACAAATCGAAATAGTAAACATGGTAGTAAAAATCAAAGTTCCCCGGAGCTTGGAACAAATGATGTAATGCATGGGGTCGAGATGGAAAGCGGGAATAATAATAAAGGCAAGGAATATCGTTCAAGAATTGGAAGTAAGTCAAAGAAACTCCATCATGAATCGTAACGTGTATGAATGAATAATTTAATGCCTAAGCTATAAAGAAATTGTCTTTAAAGGGGAGTGGTGATATATGGATGATAAATTATTAGCTTGGCAAACACAGCTCGAAAGCGAAAGAACGTCCCTTTTACAACTTCAAAGTAGTGGTAATTTTACCGATGAACAGGCCGGAAGATTATTGAATATTGAATCTATGCTTGAGCAAATCGCAATTAATCAATTTTTAAGTTAAGAAAAGCCGCCCATTATCCAGGCGGCTTTTCTTTATTGATCGTAACGCTCTCGTGCAGCATGCTCGGAAGCATTGACTTCTTTGCTGAAGGTTGCCTCAGCATACTCATTGCCAAATTCCTCTGCCAAAACATCTAATGGAGCAGCACTTTTCTTTTTATCAAATACTTCACGTTTCTTTTTTTGATTCGTCATTCATAAAACCTCCTAAAACTATAATTCATTACTTCATATCATATCGTCACCAAAAAAAGATAAAAAAATGTAAAAGATTAAAAGGTGTAAAATTTCAAATATTATAAAAAGTTGTTAAAATATGTTATGGAAGGGAGAGATTAAAGTGAAGCTTTCTAAACGAGATATTTTAGTAAAAAGAATTGAAAATCATCTTCGGCTTACATCAAGACAACTGGTGAAATTCGACACAGAGGAAGAGACTTTACAATATTTAATTAATTCATTTAGATCAGAACTTCATTGTGATTTTGTTGGTATTTTTTTGAAAGAGGAACATCAGTTATTTCCTAAGGCGATAAGTGGTGGTTCGGAGTCATTCGCAAATTCATTTCCGTTAAAAATTTCAGATTGTTCAAATGAGTTATTGATAAAAAGCTTGACGATAGAAAATTCTAATATTCCAGATTGTCAATTTTCAAGGTTATTGATGATGGAAAGAATTACAACCTGGTTCACTCTCCCTTTAAAAGAAGCGAATCATATTTCGGGATTTTGTGTTATAGGTTTTACGACAGCCGTCCCTTTATTTGTTGAGATGGATGATATATTTAATGAGTTTAGTAAAGATGTGGCCGTCGCTATCTCACTTGCTAAAGGGAAGGAAAAACAAAAAGAAAAAATTATTGGTATCGAGTGGTTTAGCCAAAATCTCCTGATTGATTCCACAATAGAACAGTTAGTAGAGAGAATTGTTGAACGTGCTGCCAAAGGCACTAAAGCAAAAGTAGCATGCATTTATCTATTTGATGAGAAAGAAGATTGTTTTGTTTTGCAATCACCTGCATATGGTGTCGTCAAACAACCGGAAATCATTGCAATTGCAGATGATTATATTTTAAAGCATCATTTTCCATGTTTAGAAACACCAGGCGGTGGACAGCTTACAGTTCCTTTAGTTATCAATTTGAAAACAATCGGTGTTTTACATGTAGAGGACAAGCGTAAAGGTGTTTTTACAAGTGATGATTTTGAAGTCTTGGAATTAATGTCCACCCATGTTGCTTCAATGCTCGAGAATGCAAGATTATATAAGAATGAAAAAGAACATAAACAACAGCTCCATTCCTTATTGAACTACCACCAGGAGCTTATTAAAAAAACAGTGGACCAAGAAGGGTTTGAAGGAATTACAGATGCTTTAAGCAAGCTGTTATTAAAATCAGTAATATTATTTGATCGGTTTTTGCGTCCGCTCAGCTTTAACTTAATGAATCTAAAGGAAAGCGACTTACAGATAATTGGTGAATTTGCTGAGAAAATAATATTGAATAATAGAAAAAATGAAATGATGATTCCGATTGCTAATGACCGAAGTGAAAATTTTCATTTTTGGCCAGTGAACGGCGCGGGAGATTTATTAGGCTATTTAGCTGTCAACATACCATCTGATGAGTTTGATGATATAGCCAGAATAAGTATTGAACTAGCATTGAATGTTTATTCTGTTCAATTTGTTAAGCAAAAGATCGTTTTAGATACAAAAGAACAGGTCAAGGATAGCTTTATTAATAAATTATTAGCAAAAAAGGTGGAAGATCCGAAAAGTATTATGCAATACGCAAATCTATTTAATTGGGATTTGCGGAAGGAATATAGAATTTCTGTGTTATCTATCATTCTTGATGACGATGAAATAAAAAAAGGTAATTTACTAGAACAACAAGCAAAGAAGTCATCCATCTGGGAACGATTAAGAGCAAGTTTGCAGCTGTTTGATCCGGATTTTATCTTTTCAAATAAAGGTGATGATTTTATTTTATTTGTTGAATCGGCAAAAGAGCGGAAAAATCCTGAGAAATATTGGGATACTCTATATGAATATTTAAACAATAGAATGAAAAGGGAGAAAATATCAGGTCAGTTATTTATTGGTGTTGGCGGAAAAACAAATGATATACATGAATATTACAATTGTTATCTACAGGGACTACAAGCTATCCATGTAATTAATCAGCGTATTCCCAGGACCGGATTTGCATTATTTGAAAAGCTCGGTGCCTATACTTTACTTTATCATTTAAAGAATAACGACTTTGCCTCAGATTTTATTAATCGACATTTAAAGCCCTTATTACAATATTCAGATCAAAAAAATGTGGATTTGTTTCAAACGCTCCGAGTTTATCTTTTTCAAAATGGTAATTTAAAAGAAACGGCAGATACTCTTTTTATACACAGAAGTACATTACAATATCGAATCGAAAAGATCCAAACCTTATTGAAGGTTGATATTAATGATTCAGAAGAGCGTTTGAATTTAATGATGGCTTATAAACTTTATGACTTACAACGGGTTGCTCCTAATAATTAAGGAAATTGAATGGGATGTTTCGTACACGGCATACATATGAAAATATGAAAATCGGTCTTACAATGTAGAAAATATACTTTGTTGTTTGGAGGAACAGACATGGTTGATTCATTAAAATATGAAATTATGAATAATGTGGCATATGTTTCTATTGATCTTATTCCTTATAGTCCATTAAACAATGAATTATATAAAGAACTTGCTTTTGTGATGATGGAAATAGATAGAGATGATGACGTTAATGTTGCAGTAATTTCGATTGAAAATGATAAGATATTTGATTCAAAAGAGAAAATAAGAAGGATAATTAATTTCAATGAAAATAGAAGCATTAACCCCTCACAAATATCTAACTATGCTTATCGTGTTATAAAAAAAATGACCAAGCCCGTTTTGGGAGCTATTAATGGGTTGGCCATTGGGGGAGTGTTTGAATTAGCCCTATCATGTGATCTCCTTATTTGTTCTGATCGGGCTAAATTTGCATTTCCAGAAGTCAACTTGGCCATTCTGCCAAGTGGCGGAGGTACACAACGTTTACAACAAATAGTCGGACAATCAAAAGCGAAGGAACTTCTCTACTTTGGTACGATGATTGATGCCCAAAAGGCAATGGAGATTAACCTGGTAAATTCAGTTGTCCCATATGAACAATTAATGCGAACAACAAAAGAATGGGCTGAAAAGTTAGCTAAAAAAACAATCCATGGTGGAAAGTATTAACATCAATATATATATAGGCAGTCCCAAACATAGGGGAGTGCTTTTTTTTTATTTCTATACTTTTTAAATCTATTAATATAATAAATCCGTATAATTGCTGAAAAAGAGGTGTGCTTTTCATATACCGTGTAGGTGTTTTTATAAAGTGTAATTATTTATAATCAAGTTACAGAAAATAGAAAAATATCTGAATTATCAATCGCTGTTTATCTTTGTACTAGAGTTACAACTTTGCTAGATACATACGGATATCATTTGGAAGCGGTTGCAATGTGTGAATTTTTTCGATTGAGGGGGAAAGAGAACTTGTTTAAATTACGCTATGAAATGTCAGTTTCACAATTGTTACGGACTGCCATTGAAAAATGCCCTGACAGTGAAGTCATTGTTGATGAGATTAGAAGAATGAAATATTCCGAACTTGATAAGGAGTCAACTGAATTAGCGGCCGGATTAACTACTTTAGGCGTAAAAAAGGGTGATCGTGTTGCGGTTAGCCTGCCCAATTGGCATGAATTTATCGTAATTAAATTTGCGCTAGGAAAGATTGGAGCTATTCTAGTCCCGTTTAACACGCGCTTTAAAATTGGTGAAGTGGCCTACATTCTTCAAAAATCGGGAGCAAAAGCGGTTTTCTTCCCACGTGAGTTTGACGATATCAATCATTATGGACAGTACCTTGAATTGAAAGAAAGCATCCCCACCCTCCAACATTTAATTGGGGTCCGTTTCAAAGCCGAATCAGTTCAAAGTTTTGAAGATTTGCTTGAATTAGGAAAGGGAGTTCCATTTACAGAAGTAGAAATTGACTCCAAGGAAGATGTTTCCGCAATCTTATTTACTTCTGGAACGACAGGAAAACCGAAGGGCGCCATGCTTACCCATAAAAATTTAGTACATACAGCGGTAGCTGGCGGGGAGTGGATGAGATGTACACCAGATGATGTATTTTTAATGCCTACACCAGTTTTTCATGTTATGGGGCTTATGTTTATTCTTAGAACGGTCGCTTCAGAAGCACGAATGGTGTTAATGGAGGTATTTAAGCCAGAAAAAGCGCTTGCCCTGATAGAAAAGGAAAAGGTAACCATCCATCCTGGTGTTCCAACGATGTTTATTCTTGAATTAAATCACCCTAATTTTAAGAAGTACGATCTTTCATCATTAAGAACTGGAGAAATGGCGGCGGCACCTTGTCCAGTAGAAATCATTCATCGTATTCGAAAAGAAATGGGAATGAATGTACTGGTAGGTTATGGAATGACCGAAACATCACCGACCTTAACAGCAACAGGATTTGACGACGACAATATCACACGGGCTGAAACAGTTGGACGTCCATTGCCAGGTGTAGAAATTAAGATCGTGGATGAGAACAGAAATGTGGTCGAACTAAATACAATTGGTGAATTAGCTTGTCGCAGCTTTGGCCTAATGAAAGGCTATTATAAGGATCCAGAAAAAACAGCGGAGGCAATGGATGAAAATGGTTGGTATTATAGCGGTGATCTAGCCACTCAAGATGAAAAAGGCTATATTCGCATCGTTGGGCGCAAGAAGGAAATGATCATACGCGGTGGATACAATATTTATCCAAGGGAGGTAGAAGAATATTTCTATACCCATCCAGGGGTAATGGAAGTGGCGATTGTCGGATTGCCAGATTCAGTTTTGGGTGAGGTCTCGTGTGCATGTATAAAACCGAAGCCCAATGTAGTTCTCACGGAGGCTGAAATGAAAGATTTTATTAGTGAGAGAGTGGCAGATTATAAGGTTCCAGACCGAATTGTATTTGTTGATAGCTTTCCAATGACCGCATCTGGAAAAATTAGAAAGCTAGATCTCAAAAGTCAATTACAGTCTGAGTACCAAGCAAAATAATAGATCATAAAAATATGGAGGTTTGTAATGAATATCAAAACAGTTGGAGTCGTCGGCGCAGGTTCAATGGGCGGAGGTATCGCTAATTTAGCAGCAATCAATGGCTATAATGTGATTTTAAGAGATATTAGTGATGAATATCTCCAAAGAGCATTAAATAATATGGATAAGTTCATGAGTAAAAGTGTTGAACGAGGGAAAATGACGCCTGAACAAAAAACAGAGGCATTAGCTCGAATTCAAACGACAACAAATCTTGAAGATATGAAGGATGCCGATATCGTTATCGAAGCAGTTATTGAAGATTTAGATTTGAAAAAAGAGGTTTTTACACAGCTTGATGAGATCGTCCGAGAAGGAGTAATTTTGGCAACAAATACATCATCAATGTCAATTACACTTATTGCTGAAGCAACAAAGCGCCCAGAACGTGTTGCAGGAATGCACTTCTTTAATCCTGCTCAAATTATGAAGCTTGTTGAGGTTGTTAGAGGCTATAAAACTAGTGATGAAACAGTAGCAGAGCTTAAAGAATTTTCATTAAGTTTGAAAAAAGAGCCGATCGAAGTGAAGAAGGATGTACCCGGTTTTATTGTGAACCGGATTATGACACCGCAATTTATTGAAGCAATTAAGCTATTAGAAGAAGGTGTTGCATCAGCCGAAGACATCGATAAGGCTGTTACTTTAGGTTTAAATTACCCAATGGGGCCATTCACACTACAAGACTATGCCGGTGTTGATATTGGTTATTACGTCATGGAATACTTTGCTAAGGAATTTAACGATAATAAATGGGCACCGCCATTATTATTAAAACAATTAGTACGAGCTGGCAGATTAGGTAAAAAGACAGGCGCTGGCTTTTACGATTACAATAACTAAAAATTTGGAGGAATTACAAAATGAATTACGATTTTTTACAATGTGAAATTGAAGATAATATTGCGATTGTTACGATCAATCGACCACCGCTAAATCCTTTAAATACGGCTGTTTTTAATGAGTTGGGTTCCTTAATGTCAGAATTGGATATGGACCCTGAAGTGAAGGTTGTGATTATCACTGGCAGTGGCGAAAAAGCGTTTGTTGCAGGGGCGGATTTACATCAAATGATGAACCTCTCCCATGTCGGTATGATGGAAATGAATAAAATTTCTAGAAATGTATTTAGTCAAATCGAAAATATATCAAAACCTGTTATTGCAGCCATTAATGGCTTGGCTCTAGGTGGAGGTTTGGAGCTTGCATTAGTTTGTGATTTCCGCATCAGTTCTGAAAAAGCAAAATACGCCTTCCCAGAAGTTGGACTAGGAATTATTCCTGGTGGCGGGGGTACTCAGCGTCTGCAAAGAATCGTTGGACAGGGAGTAGCAAAAGAACTTCTTTACTTTGGAGACATGTTTAATGCCGATAAAGCCTTGGATATTCATTTAGTTCATAAGGTAGTGCCAGCCGATGAAGTATTACAAACAGCAAAGGAATGGGCAGGAAGATTAGCGGAAAAGCCGATCATGGCTTTGCGCATGATTAAAACAGCGGTGAATACTGGTGCGAATGTTGACATTGAATCTGGGTTAACAATCGAAAGCGCCTGCTTCAGTAATGCCTTTGCGACAGAGGACCGTAAAGAAGGCATGCAAGCGTTTGTTGAGAAAAGAAAGCCTGTCTATACTGGCCAATAATCATCTATCTAGGGTAAAAATAGGAGGAATTAGGATATGAAAAAGCTGTTTAAAAGGAAGTCTTTACTCATAACTTTAATGTTATCTTTGCTATTAGTTTTTACAGCTTGTGGAAATACACAAACGAATTCTAGCAGTAGTACTGGTGAAAGCAGTCAAGGAGAAGCAGGTGGCGCGGGTGATGTGATCAAGATTGGGGCTATCTTTTCTGAAACTGGACCAGCATCAACATTAGGTAAAACACAGGCTAATCTAGTGAAGCTATTACAAAAACAGCTTGATGAGCAAGGTGGAATTGATGGTAAGAAGATCCAAATTATTATGCAAGACTATGAAACGGATGATACAAAAGCCGTCGTCGCAGCGGATAAGTTAATTTCCGAAGGTGTTGTCGCAATTGTAGGAGCAACACAATCTAGTACAACAATGGCAATTGTTCCCAAAATTACAGGTGCAGGTATTCCATTGATGACAACTGCACCAATTAACCCAGATACTAAAGGTGTTTTCCAAATGGCACCAAGCAATGTAACCGCAGGTGAATTAATTAAAGACTTCCTACAAGAAAGAAATATTTCAAAAATAGCTTGGATTAATGCACGTGATGGGTATGGTGTTGATGGATTGCCATCATTTGAAAAAGTAGCTGCAGAAAATAATATTGAAATTGTTGCTCATGAAGAATTTGATGCCAATGCTACGGATATGACTATTCAATTAACAAATATTCGTAAAGCCAATCCAGAGGCGATTATCGTTTGGTCAAGAACACCTGGAGCAGGTATTGTTGCAAGAAACTTCAAGTCTTTAGGTTTTGATATCCCAATGATTCAAGCAAATGCAGCAGCAAACCAAGGATTTTTAGACCAAGTGAAAGATGATAATGAAGAAATCTTTATTGTAGGTGCCAAATTAAGTGTTGTTGATCAATTACCAGCTGGTCCGCAAAAAGACAACTTAATGAAATTGCGCGATGATTACAAAGCAATGTTCAATAGTGAGCCGGATAACTTTACTGCACATGCAGCCGATGGATTTAATTTAATTTTTGAAGCGATTAAGGCTGGAAATACAACGTCTGAACAAATTGCAGAATACCTGCAAAACAATGTTAACGATTACCTCGGCCTATCAGGCACATTTAATACAAAGTCTTATGTTGGACCAAACGAAGATGGATTCTCAATGTTAGCCATTGAGAACAACACTTGGAAATTTAGTGAGCAATAAATAGAAAAAAGCACAATGGCAGAATAATTTTTCTGCCATTGCCTTTTAAGAAGGGAGTTAATTGATATGGATTTAATCATGCAATATATTGTAACCGGGTTAACGGTTGGTAGTATCTACGCCCTTATTGCGATCGGATTTGTAACGATTTATAACATCACCGGTGTTTTAAATTTTGCCCAAGGTGAATTCGCAATGATCGGCGCTTTAACATGTATTACTTTTGTTAATGCCGGATTACCGATGTTTATTTCTATTGTTTTGGCCATTGTCGCAACCGCTATCATTGGATTCGCCATCGAAAGAACAGCTATTTCCCAGGCTCGTAACAGCTCAGTCATGAACCTCATCGTAATCACTGTAGGATTGTCTATCTTTTTAAAAGGGCTAGGGCTAATCATTTGGGGTACTTATCCAAAACAATTGGCTCCCATTATTAGGATGGACCCTATTAATTTTATGGGGGCGGTTATCAATCCACAAAGTATCGTCATTTTTATTGTTTTAGCTATTCTTCTATTTGTATTATATGTCTTTTTTGATAAAACCTATATTGGTTCTGCCTTAAAGGCGAGTGAAAAAAATCCTCGTGCAGCAAGACTAATGGGGATTAATACGAAAACAATGTCGGCTTTAGCCTTTACTTTAGCCGCTGCATTAGGTGCGATTGCCGGTATCATGATTTCTCCATTAACAGATGCAACTTATGAAATGGGATTTTTAATTGGTATTAAAGGATTTGTTGGCATGGTGATTGGCGGGATGAATAATATTTCTGGTGCTGTCATGGGTGCATTATTAGTAGGGTTATTAGAAGCATTTTCCGGTGGGTTTGTTTCAACCTTTTATAGTGATGCGATCACATTCTTAGTTTTAATCGTCGTTCTTTTCCTTAAGCCAAATGGCCTATTTGCAAGAGCAACCGGAGAAAGAGTATAGGAGGGAGCCAGATGACAAAGCTTGAAAATATATTATACGGGAATCGTCTAAAGCCTCTTCTTGTACTAGCAGCGATTATATTACTATTACCGACCTTTGTTAAGTCACAATATATTTTTACAATCCTTATTTTAATTGGGATTTATGCGATCGTTACGGTTGGTTTAAGCTTATTGATTGGGTATGCCGGACAGATATCCCTCGGTCATGCTGCTTTCTTTGGCATTGGCGCGTATGCTTCAGCGATTTTAAGTGGTACCCACCAAATGTCTCCTTGGCTTGCAATGCTAATTGGAATGGTGGCGACGTTTATTCTTGCCTATATCATTGGTATTCCAATCCTAAAGCTTAAAGGTCATTTTCTTGCACTTGCTACAATCGGGATCAATATTATCGTCTATATCTTATTGTTAGGGCTTAATAATATTACCGGGGGAGCAGCCGGGTTTGTTGGTATTCCAATCTTAACCTTATTTGGTTTCTCGTTAAACGATAAATTATTTTTCTATTTTTTCGTTTGGATTGTCGCTTTCCTTATTATCATTTTATCCACGAACATCGTTCGTTCCCATGTTGGGAGATTGTTAAGAAGTATCCATGATAGTGAAATTGCAACGGAAACATTAGGTGTGCAAGTTTCAAAATATAAAGTAGCGATTTTTGCATTGAGTGCGGCATTTGCTTCGATTGCAGGAAGTATTTACGCCCATTATATTACCTTCATTTCGCCACCGACCTTTTATATTACAAAATCCATTTTGTTCTTGATTATGGTCATGGTTGGAGGAGCAAGTTCTGTATGGGGTGCTGTTTTAGGTACAGCCATCATCATGTTTTTAAATGAGTTGATTCGTTTTGTTGGTCATACGTATTTTGGCATTAGCGGTGAAGTTGAAATCGTTGTATATGGGTTAATCATTATTTTAATCATGATGTATTTGCCCAAGGGACTACTGCCATTATTTTCGCAAATATTTCAGAAAAAACGAAAAAATGAGCCAATCCCAGCAATCGATGAAAACCATGTGACTAGCTCTACATCAAAAGTATCGTCACAGGAAGGAGTCTAATTATGTCAAATTTACTAACTGTAAACGGTTTAACGAAGCAATTTGGTGGTGTTCTGGCAGTATCAGACGTCAGCTTTGAGGTTAATAAAGGGGAAATTGTCGCTGTTATTGGGCCAAATGGTGCCGGCAAAACAACATTATTTAATATGATCTCCTGCTTCATGCCACCTACAAAAGGTGAAGTACATTATAAAGGTACAAGATTAACGGGACAAAAAATACCTAATTTAGCACCTCTCGGGATATCGAGGACATTTCAAAATCTACAAATCTTTGAGAATATGACTGTCCTTGAAAATGTGATGATGGGTACGCATGTAAAATTGAAAACGAATGTTTTAAGTGCAGCTTTTAAGCTTCCAAGGGTAAAAAAAGATGAAAAAATGGCCTTTGAAATGGCGATGGAAGTATTGAAGTTCGTTGAACTGGAAGACTTGATGTTTGAAAAGGCAGGACAGCTTTCCTACGGTATGCAGAAGCAATTGGAATTTGCTAGAGCGATTGTTTATAACCCAGAGTTTATCATGCTCGACGAACCGATGGCAGGATTAAACGATACCGAGACAAATAGAATGGCAGGATACATTCAAAGATTGAAAAATAAAGGTACATCCTTCTTATTCGTTGAGCACAAAATGGCAACCGTCATGGAACTGGCAGATCGCATCGTTGTGATTGATTTTGGAAAGAAAATTGCCGAAGGAACACCAGATGAAATACAAAGAAATGAAAAGGTAATTGCAGCATACTTGGGAGAGGAGGCGGTCTAAATGCTCAATGTTCAAGGACTAAGCACTCACATTGGTAAAATACAAATCCTCCACGATATTGATTTTCATGTCAATAAAGGGGAAATAGTTGCGATTATTGGTGCCAATGGGGCAGGGAAAAGCACGCTGTTAAATACATTGGCGGGTTTAATTCAACCATCGGCAGGTACTGTCACACTGGAGGATGAAGTTATTAGCGGCTTCCCTGCTAATAAGGTTGTTGGTAAAGGTTTAAGCCTTGTACCTGAGGGACGCCAAGTCTTTTCGAATTTAACTGTAAAAGAAAATCTATTATTAGGGATGTTTTCTAAATACTATAAGAATAAAAATCTAGCTTATGAAAACTTAAATAAAATGATTGAAATGTTTCCTAACTTGAATAAGCATCTTCACAACTTAGGCGGTAATCTTAGTGGAGGAGAACAGCAAATGCTAGCAGTTGCCAGAGGGTTAATGTCAAACCCAAAAATTATTTTGCTTGATGAACCTTCCATGGGACTTGCACCTTTAGTTGTTAAAGAAATATTAGATGCCTTGGTAGTTATTAAAGAGCAGCTTGGAACGATGGTGATTTTAGTCGAACAAAATGTTAAAGCTGCACTTAAAGTTGCCGACCGTGCCTATGTCATTGACCAAGGCAGGATTCTTTTAAATGGAACTAGAGAAGAAATTAGTTCAAATCCACAAGTGATGTCAGCCTACTTGGGAGTGAAAATGGCTTAAACATAATCATGTAGAAGCCAAAGGCAAAATTACTGAAATTTTCTGTGAAAAGGAATATAATCATTTTTAGGAACTGTCCTTCTGGGGCAGTTTCTTTTAAATTTGTTATATGAATTGATGGTAAAAGGAAGGAAAAAGTATGAAAGCAACGACATCTGATTTATTATATCAAATCTGGTTTATCATATTATGTGGATTGGGAGGACTATTGCTTTCGTTAATGGGTCTGCCAATTGGGTGGATGATTGGTTCATTAATATTTGCCTGCTTACTATCTTTATGGCCACCAAAAAAGTCGGGGGTAAATGTAAAAAAAGGACTTAACCGATTTTGGTTTCTAATCGGACAATATTTGCTTGGAATTGAATTGGGGAGAAATGTCAACACGTCTGTTATGACGATCTTCCAAGAAAATTGGATTACGGTTATTCTTGTCATTTCAACTTCGATCCTTTTTTCATTCGGTACGGGTCTTTTCTTATACCGCTTTAGCAGGGCCGATAAGCTAACGGGCTTATTAGCGACATCTCCAGGTGGAATTGCAACAATGCCTACGATCGCTGAAGAAGTAGGGGCCAATATCGGAGTTGTTACCGCTGTTCAGGCTATGCGAGTATTCTTGGTTGTTACGATAATCCCAGTCGTTTTGTTTTGCATTGTTAATGGCAGTGGGACAGAAGGTCTTACAAGCAATCCTGTTGTTGAAAGCCCGATTCAAGCTGCCGGATATCCGCTGTTCGTTTGGACAATTCCAATCATGCTTGCGGCGTTTGCTGGTGCCTTTATTGGGAAACGCATTAAATTACCGGCACCATGGTTAATCGGAAGCTTGCTTGGCGTGATTATTTTTGAATCAGCTTCTACTACTTTTGTTGACAGCACTCTAACATTCTTTTGGCCACACTCAATCGTTGTGATTGGCCAAATTTTAATAGGAACAAGCATTGGTTCACGGTTCCGGAAAAGTATGTTTATTGGTTTGAAACGTATCATGATCGTGAGTACGTTAGGGACCTTATTATTAATTGGCGCCATGTATTTCTGTGCTTATATTGTCTCAAGCTTCACTGGAATTTCACTAATTACTTCTGTTCTGGCATTTGCACCAGGTGGTGTAGTTGAAATGTCAACAGCGGCGGTATCTTTACATGCTGATTCGACCTTTGTTGTTGCTGTCCAAACATTGAGAATTATTATGGTTATTTTACTGCTGCCATCCTTTATTAAGTTCATTCACAAAAGAGAAGTAGCGAAAAAAGAAAATGCCGGCACAAGTATTGTTGGCTAAGGGAATTATCTTTTGGAGAAAATGAGTTGTTCCGAAACCTTGTCAGCGGCCTGTTTTACAATTTTCACCAATCTAGGTAAAGTATCTTGATTAATGCGTGAAATGGGTCCCGCAATGCTGATCGAGGCAATGACATGACCGCTGATATCTTTCACTGGAACTGCAATCGAAGAGACGCCTTCATGGAGTTCCTCTTCACTGATTGAATAGCCTTGACTCTGAATTTTGAGTAACAGCTGTTTGAATTTATCTGCGGTTGTTATTGTATTGGCTGTATATTGCTGCAATCCACAAGCAATCACCTGCTCAATCATGGTTTCAGATTGAAAAGCAAGAATGACCTGCCCTGAACTTGTACAGTGGATTGGATTTTGTTTACCGGCATGTGAAAGCAGGTGGACAGGGTGTTTGCTGTCCATTCTGATAAGATAGATAGCTTGATAATCTTTTAGAATCGCAATATGGGCAGATTCCCCTGTGTTTATGGCGAGGTTTTCCAATACAGGAATGGAAATACGACAAAGCTGATTTTGCGTAATGATCGTATTTCCCATTCCTAATATGGAAGCACCAAGTCGAAATTTCTTTGATTGCGAATCTTTAGTAAGGAAACCTTCAACTATTAAAGTATAGGTTAAGCGGTGGGCTGTGCTTATGCCAACTTGTAATTTATCAGCTATTTGACTTAATGAGAGCTCAGGCTCATCCATCGTGAATAAATTTAAAAGTTGTAGTGCGTTTCTCAGTGATGAAATGGATTCTTTATTTATAGAAGGATATCTCATCTTCAAATCCCCACTCTTTTATCGTGTCTAGCTTCAGCGCCCAGCGACTCGTAAACTTCACACGACTCCCTACGATAAGTCAACATCGTCTCGCTTCACTCGTCGCCGGATATCCTTTATCTCAGTCACCGTGCTCCAGTTTATACGTCGCTTAACGGGCGCTTCCGCTTTTCTCGTCTAATGCTTTTATATATCCTAGTTTTTCGGATATTTCCTCAGCAGCTTTGATGACCTCGGCAATGTAGTGTAATCTGTCCCTGCCTATTCCACGTTCCTTGGGCCCGACAATACTTACTGCCGCCACTACTTCATTTGTGTAATCACGAATTGCTGCTCCGATGCTGATAATCCCCTCCTGCATTTCATCAATACATAAGGAATATCCATTTTTCCGAACGTTTTGTAATTCCGTCATTAATTTTTGAGGGTCTGTTATGCTTTTTGGTCCCATCATCGGTAAACCTCTGTCAATCAGTTCTCGTAAGGCAGCTTCGGGCTGGTAGGCTAATAATATTTTTCCGGAACCCGTGCATGTTGGTGGATTTTTTTTACCGATATTCGTGAAAAGCCGAACTGGATTTTGGCATTCAATTTTATGTAAATAGGTGATCTCTAAATCTTCAAGAATAGCTATGTGAGCAGTTTCTTCTAATTTATGGACAAGTGACTTCAATGTTTCTTTTGATTCTCTATGAATTTCTAAATGGGATGTGATGACACCACTTAAACATAGCAGCGAGAAGCCTAATCGATATTTGTTGCGAGTTTTTTCCAAATAGCCTTCCTCCACTAAATCGCTGGTGATGCGGCTAACTGTACTTTTACTTAATTTTAGAGTAGTTGCAATATCCGTAATGCCCCAAACTGGCCTGGCTGGGGAGAATAATTTAAGAATTTGCAAACCTCTTTGGACGGACTGAAGAATCGAATTATTTGGTTCCGACAAATTCAAAAAAATCACCTCGAAAATTTCAATTTGTTCCGTATATAAGAAAGATAGCATAATATTCTAAATATTTCTATTATATTATTCTAATTAAGAGAAGTAAACGTTTACAGATAGGTTTATCAAATAATGAGAAAAGGAATGATTGAATATGCGTACACAAGTAGGAATTATTGGAGCAGGACCAGCTGGATTAATGCTAGCTCAACTTTTACATTTACAAGGAATTGATTCTATTATCATAGAACGTAAACCAAGAGAAGATATTGAGGGAACTGTTAAGGCTGGAGTACTAGAGCAATTCACAGTTGATTTATTAAATGAAATCGGTGTTGGCGACCGAATGATGCGGGAAGGCCACTTCCATGATGGCATTGAGCTGCAATTTAGCGGCAAAAGACACCGCATCGATTTAAGAGGATTAACGGGGGGGCAAAGAATTACAGTCTACCCGCAGCATGAAGTAATCATCGATTTAGTAAATGCTCGCTTTAATACAGGTCGCGACATCATTTTCAATGTATCGGAAGTTAGTCTACATGATGTTGATACAAAAGAGCCAAAAATTCGTTTTAAACAAAATGGAGAAACACATGAAATTCAATGTGATTTCATTGCAGGTTGTGACGGCTTCCATGGACCTAGTAGACTGGCTATCCCTGACAGCATCAGAAAGGAACATTTACATTTATATGCTCATGGCTGGCTTGGCATTTTAACAGATGCCAAACAAGCAAACCCGGAGTTAATTTACTCAAACCATGACCGCGGTTTCGCATTGTTAAGTACGCGAACATCAACATTACAACGTCATTATATTTCAGTAGACTATCATGATGATATTGCCAATTGGTCAGATGATCGAATCTGGAGCGAGCTGCATGCTAGAACGGCAATGGACGGCTGGACATTACCGGACGGCCCTATTAATTCAAAAAATATTGTACAAATGCGGAGCTATGTTCTAGAAACAATGAATTATGGTAGACTATTTATCGCTGGAGATGCGGCCCATACAGTACCGCCAACGGGTGCTAAAGGCTTGAATCTAGCAGCCTCTGACGTCAAGATTCTAGCGACAGGGCTTGCTGAATTCTATAAATCTGGTTCAGAGGATATCTTGGACCGCTATGCTGAGATAGCACTTCGTCGCATTTGGAAGGCAGAGCGCTTCTCTTATTGGATGACAAGCATGCTTCATCGTAACCCGAACCATGATTCATTTGAACGCAACATCCAATTAACAGAATTGGATTATGTATGTACTTCCGTTGCTGGATCAAAAACATTGGCAGAAAACTATGTAGGTTTGCCAATTCAGTGGGAAAACAAATCGTTGATTGAGACGAAATAATTGACTATCAATACCGGACGTGCTTTTAGAGGTAAATCTAAAAGTACGTTCTTTTTTTGTTAGTTGACAGTATTTGGGTATTAGTGTACTATATAACTAGTACACCGATACATATTGCTGCTGGAGGTGAGAAGATGAATTTCGAAAGCAATCTTCCAATCTATATACAAATCATGAATTTAATTAAAACGAAAATTGTTTCAGGAGAACTTAAAAGAGGTGATAAATTGCCATCGGTAAGAGAACTTTCTAAAGAATTAAAAGTAAATCCCAACACAATTCAGAGAGCATATCAAGAATTAGAACGTGAAGAATTTGTGTACACACAAAGAGGAATGGGTACATTCGTAACAGAAAATACTGATACGATACAAAATGTGAAAAAAAGTATGGCAACTGGTTTAATTGATCAGTTTTTCAGCGAGATGAAAAATCTCGGGTTCAAGAATGATGAAATTAAAGAAATGGTATCACACTGGTTGGCGAAGGAGGAATGAAAATGAACCACATTTTGGAAGTGAAAAATCTCACGAAGAAGTATTTAAATAAAACCGTTTTAGATCAATTAAGTTTGAACATAGAAGAGGGGAAAATAGTTGGAATACTTGGCCCTAACGGTAGTGGAAAAACTACGCTAATCAAGATATTAACAGGACTATTAAGACAAACAAGCGGTGAAGTTCTTATTGACGGTCGTAGTGTTGGAGTAGGTACAAAAGCTGTTGTTTCCTATTTGCCTGATCGTAATTTTTTATACAAATGGATGAAGATCGATGATGCTTGTAATTTGTATAAAGATTTCTATGCTGACTTTGATGAAAATAAGTTCGGAGAATTACTTGATTTCATGAAATTGGAAAAAATCATGAAAATAGACACTCTTTCAAAAGGTATGCACGAAAAGCTGAACCTATCTCTTGTCCTATCTAGAAATGCCAAGCTATATATTTTAGATGAACCGATAGCAGGTGTAGATCCAGTTGCTAGAGATCAAATCTTAAATGCGATTATAAACAATTTTAATGAAAAAAGTTCGATGATAATCACAACCCATTTAGTGAGGGACATGGAAAATATGCTTGATGATGTTGTCTTTTTAAAGGATGGCAATATTGTTTTAACTGGAAACGCAGAGGCCTTAAGGGAAGAAAAAGGAATGCAAATAGATGATATTTACAAAGTAGTTTTTGGTGAATAGGAGGGATTTTCGGATATGCTGAAATATATGAAATATGAGGTTAAAGGCACCTATAAATATATATTGAGCGTTTTAACGCTGGTGCTAATACTGATTACAGGTTTATATGCCTCGCAGGAGCAAATAGCAAGAGGTTCTTTTGGTGGCGGCCTTTTTATGGGGCTATCGATAATGATTCTTTTTGGAACAGCTTTGGTAACATTCTTATATATAGTAGGCTCTTTTAGAAAAGAACTATATGAAGATAGAGGCTTTTTAACTTTTACATTGCCTTTAAAAGGAATTGAAATTGTCGGTGCGAAATTAATAGTAGCTTTAATGTGGTTTTTCATTTTAGGTATTGCTATTGCCTTCTACAATTTAGTAATGGCGTTAAGTTTTACTCCATTTGAATTGAATATTTCTGAACTTTTCGCTGAGATCATAAATTTGGTGTCGATAAAAATTGCGCTTTTTAGCATAATCGCTACCGTTTATAGTGGAGTATATATGTTGATTCTTATTTACTTCTCAATGGCACTTGGAAAGGTTACGTTTCGGAATAAACGGATCGGTGGTTTGTGGTTTATCATTTTCTTAATCCTGAACGGAGTACTCTCTTTTGGTCAGTTCGGATTAGAGGTATTTTTCCCATATTATTTAGATATTGAATCATTTACAGTGGGAACGAAAGAGATCTTGAATTCGGGATATAATTTTGTATTGGGAAGTGGCGGCTTTCATGGCCAAGGTACAGGAATGTTTAATATAAATATAATTTCTAGCGTCTATAGCATCATAACAGTGGTAGCTCTTTTCTTAGGAACAGGCTATTTAATCGAAAAGAAAATTGATTTATAAATATAACAAATGTATTTAATGAAACCCATGTGTGGCCACACACTCAATACATTATGTTCCCTCGGACTAACGGTTCGGGGGATTTTTTGGAACACTTATCATTTACGTTAATATCCTAATATGGGAGGTGTTCCATATGAGAGACTCGATCAAGCGAATAGCTCAACAGTTTATCGTTTCCCACTATCCTGAATCAGATATAGTCTGGATAGGTGGAAGTGCTGTTTATGGAAATTTAACAACAGAATCTGATATTGACTTAATTATTATTGATGAAACAGAAACACCAAGACTGGAGTGTTATCACTTTCTTGGATGGAAAATTGAAGCATTTATTTATACGGCTTTGTCTCTAGAGTTTGAATTTCAAACAGCTAGATATAGAGGGATGCCCACCATCATTAAAATGTGTGCCGAAGGTCTACTTATAGAAGATAAACAAGGGAATGGAGAGGAATTCCAAAGGGAGGCAAAAATACTTTATGAGCAGGGTCCACAACTTTGGAATGAGGACAAAATAAATGAAGCAAGGTATCAAATTACAGATCTTTTGTCAGACTTTAGGAGTTCAGAAGACTTTGAAGAAAGTTTATTTATTTTAAATAAGTTAATAGATACGTTAACTGAACTGATTTTAAGGGCAGATGGAAAGTGGGTTGGTGTAGGAAAGTGGGTTGCTAGAAACCTTAAATCATATGATATAGATATGTGTGATAAACTAGTTAAATATACAAAAAAATACATGATTACAAAAGATAAAACTGAACTAATTTCATTCATTCAATCTACTCTAGATAATTATGGTGGAGAATTGTTTGTTGGTTATAAAGAATTCTTTCTGTAGATAAAAAATTACTTATGTACGAAGCTATCAAGAAAGAGATTATTAATACCCAAAAATGCATCAGCAGAGTACTAAACTCTAATCTGATGCATTTTTCAATGTTTAATCTTTTATAGATGACTCGAACAATGTAAAATTAATGTGAAGGCAGGTCACTAAAATTGAGGGACATATATTAGAGGATGTGTACTATGACTGGAACAAAAGAAAAAGTAGAGGAAAAGAAAGCGGAATTACTAAAGTTAACAATTGAGTTTAGTAAGAAATTTTTGAATGAAGAATATGAGTTTGTCATTGAAAAATTAACTCGGAGTAATGGGGTTAGAGAGAGGTAAAAAATATACAGAAGGTTATCTGTACGAATTACTCAAAGTAAAAGAGGAAAGTTTAATGAGTTTTTATGAATATCTATTACAACATATAACATTTCCTTTTTCTGCGTTATATACAGAGGAAATTGGTCCTTTAGAAATCGCAGAATTTGAAGTATACTGTATTCGATTAGATCAAGAGATGAAAGTAGACGAATATTATGGAATTCTTGTCGAGTGTAAGGTAGGGAGAAAAAAAGTAATACTGCCATTAGCTGGCATCAATTTGGATGAAGGACACAAAAATTTTAAATGGATAGATTTATATCAAGGTTGGTTTTGGTCATACCATTAATGTTAAAGCAAAAATATTACAAAAAATGCATCAGTTGAGTTAAAATCACTCATCTGATGCATTTTTGATTTTATAAATTCAAATAAAGTTATATCAAAAACATCGCTACAATAGTAGTAACAACCAAGCCAATCACTACCGGTACCAAATTCCGCCTCGCCAGCTCAAACGGATCGACACCACAAATCGCGGCGGCTGGAATTAATGCCCAGGGGACTAAAGTTCCCCCTCCAACCCAAATTGCTGCAATTTGCCCAAGAGCTGTTAAGGTTGCCGCACCTGCACCAATCGCTGTAGCAAACAAATTAGCAAGCGATCCCGCCAATGATATCCCCGAGAAACCGGAACCGTCCAAGCCAGTGATGGTACCAACTGTAGTTAATGTGATTGCGGCAATTTGTCCATTTAACGGTACGGTATGGGCAAGTGCTACCCCTAAGTCATTGACTATTCCTGAAGAATGAGCAGGGAGAAATTCTCCAATAATCTTTATAAAACCTGAATCACCAAGGTAGAAAAAGGCGGCAATAGGAATAACAGGCCCAAATACTCTAAAACCAAATTGGAATCCTTCGATTAAATATGAAGTTGTTTCTTCTAATCCGTTGTTTTTGTGCGCGAGTAGACTGATAAGAAGCAGAATGAAAATGGCTGTACCTCCAATTAATGCGGTTGCGTCCCCACCAGAAAGATTTAATACTGACATAGCAACTACGTCTAAAATAAATAGAATTGGAATAAGGAAGGCTATTAATTTTTTTGCTCCGGGAGTAAGAAGATTTTTTAATTGATCCATTTCTTTTTTAGAGAAATGCTTTTCAGAATGATCACCTACCACTGTTGTTTCAACTTTAAGCGTGCCATTTTTCATATCACGTTTTAAAAAGATAAAGGCCACAATCGTTGTCACAATACCCATTACGAAAACTAGAGGTATACTCGCTTGGACAACATCCAGCACGGGAATTCCGGCTGCATCCGCGGTTAGTTTCGGTGCACCTTGAATGATGAAATCCCCAGAAAGGGCAATCCCATGCCCAAATAAGTTCATGGCCATGGCAGCTCCCAAAGCTGGCAAACCGACACGAAGTGCAACCGGCAAAAGTACAGCCCCTAATAATGCCACTGCTGGTGAAGGCCAGAAGAACCACGAAATAACCATCATGAGAATACCAATGGTCCAATAGGCTAAAGCCGGAGTTCTTATTAATTTGGTAAAAGGTGAGATCATGACATCATTGACACCCGTTCTTGTTAGCGCTTTAGACATTGAAACAATAATGGAGATGATTAGGATAGTACCAAGGAGTTCCGTAATCGCAAAAATAAAGCTATTAAAAATGCTGCTAATGGAGGCACTTAAAGATTGTGTTGCCGTAAAAGCCAGTAAGAATATCCCGATGATACAAACTAACGATGTATCCCTTCGCATGACCATGAAGCCAATTATTATCAAAATAAAAGCGACATATATCCAATGAAGGGCAGTTAATTCAACTACCATTGTCTTTCCCCCTAAATTAAGCTAATACCTAAAACCGTAATATAGGATATGGCGAAGCCGTTAAGGTGTGATTTGAAAATTTTGTAAAAGTATTTCCAATTTCATATACACTAGTGATAATATTTAAATCGTCAACTAAATCAAAAGGGGGATTTTATGGAGACTTCTGAAAAAGATATTTTTTTAGAAAAAAATGCCTTGCTAAAAAATATATATAAAATTAAATCTGTTATTTCTTATAGTGATTTATCTATCGTATATTTAGTAGATAATCAAAAAAATAATAAAGTTCAAGTAATGAAAGAATATTACCCAAAATTGTTGGCTATACGTGATTTAGATCAATAGATGGGAATACGATGAAATCACTTTTGATGCTCCTCGATGTTATGAAGGATGGCAAGTTCCAAATATTCTTCAGTTTCATGGCTATCGAAGAGACAACCTTTAATAGTTGCTACATCAGGAACCGATAAGTTTATTGATAAATGTACAATACTAAAAAGAAAAGATTATAGTGAGTTCGCAATACCATATGTACCGAATTTTACAATTATTCAAAAAGATAAATCTGGTGTTGTTATTGATATGAACATATATCTTGAAATAATCGAAGATGCCATACTTAATTTAGTATGGCATTCAGGAAATTCAGCAATAAAAAGGACGTCTATGCTCAACAATAACATTTTTTCTAATAGGTTTAAAAATGTGTCGAGGCACATTTACTACATTTAAACGATTTACATGAACTACTGGATGGACAATAGGATGAACACACGGAACAAAACGATCTCGAACTACGTATTTTGGTGGACAAAAAATGGGTCGTGTATACATGACTTTACACCTCCGGTAATGAGCTTTAATAATAGGAAGCACGTTTAGAAAAGTACTTCCTATTATGGGAATAGAGGTTGGATTAGCCTTTAAATAGTACTAATAACCTCCGCCAACAAAAGCTGTTCCAACAATAATCAATAAAATGAAAAGAACAACAATTAAAACAAAGCTGTTACCCATTCCACCACCGCAATAAGCTTCCATCAGTATCACCACCTTTTTATAAGATAGTACATGTTATGAAATTCTCGTCTTACCAGATTCGGACAAATACGGAAAATATTTTAGACTAAAAATTCATTTTTGCTGTTCCGCATTTCGAAAATTAAGCGCAAGAGACTTATTGTGCACCAAGTGAGGTGAAAAACTATTTGTTGCATATAAAATGGATTTATCACTCCTGTTGTAGTGTATACCTCCTATAAATATACAAAAAGTGAAATATTTCCACCTTATTTAATAAATTATTCATTTTTCGACAGTATTTTTGGGAAAATTCTGTTAATCTTGGTTTTGCATGGCAATATTTAGTGAAAAAGGAGGCTGTGGGAAGTTATGATTACGGAATCTTGGTATACTCTGCATTCAAAATACAATTGTGAACATCATTATGGTTTTGACCCCAAAACTTTACCTAAGTTAATACAAACGATTACTCCAGATGAACTTGAAAAGAAGAACGACAAATACAGTGAGTTCATCTATCTAACTAAATACTTTGTAAAAAAATTATTTTACTTTTTAAATGATATTCCAGCAATGATTATTATTACTGATGATAGCTGCAATGTTTTAAAAGTTATGGGGAATGAGGATCTACAATACAAAATGGGAATTAAGGAAGGAGATTCTTTTGATGAGAAATACGCCGGTACAAATTCAATTTATCTTTGTCTAAATCACAATCTACCTATTCAGGTAAAAGGAAATGAGCATTTCCATAAGGTATTTTATGATATGTCCTGTTCAAGCTGTAAGTTTACATTGAATAATGGGTTGAAAGGCACGATAACACTTGCAACTACACTAGACAAATCCTCTTCCTTTCATTTAGGACTCGTTTCGTCAGCGGTTGATTCAATTGAACGAGAGATTGAATTGAATAAAATGAATAAGCAATTAAATCTTTTTAATCAAATCATTATAAAGTCAACAAAAAATGGAATTATTATTACGGATCAAAATGGTATGATAACCGATTATAATGTAGCAGCCGAAAAATACACAGGAATTAAAAAGACTGACATTATTGGGCGAAACATTAATACCTTTAATGATGAGTTAAAAGTTTTTTCGAGATACATTGAAAGGACTTTGAGTTTGAACGAGAAGTTTGAAAATATTGAGATTCATTTTTCAAATAATAAATTAGAGAAAATATTCTTATTTGACACTATATAATGGACCCAAGAAACTA